>CAUZJO010000153.1:0-11095 GCA_963580245.1 Candidatus Sumerlaeia bacterium
ATTCTCATCCACGATGGCTTGCAGTTCAAACTTGAACAGATCGCCTTGCAGGTCTTCGCACGGGGAGGGCTTGGGTTTCATGGCGCCAACTTTCGCAAGGTTTCGGCGGCGACTGACCGCTTTCCTTGCAAAACTATACACTACCCACCAGCGTTTTGATCCCATTGTTGTTGGGCAAGGGGTCTTTTTCAGGATCGACTAGATAAAACATGAGCGGCACGCGCAGGACTTCCTCATACAGGGTGAGATTATGCCCCACGCGGCCATGTTCCAGGAACTCCTCGCCATGGTCGGAAAGGAAGACGACTAGAGTATTCCCCATCAAACCCCGCTCATCGAAGCGCCTCAACAGATCGCCCAGGTATTCGTCCATGAAGGTGATCTCACCCTTGTACTGCGACTCAAGATGCGCGATATCTGGTTTTGCAGGTTCTCGAATCGTCTTTTTTGCATGAATACCGACATCTTGTCCGAGCCGACCTTGCCTCGGTATTGGACGTCGTATAAGGTGTTATAAGGCGCAGGCGGTTCGTACGGCGCGTGCGGATCGGTCTCGTGCAGGTAGATGAAAAAAGGCGTATCGGGGTCCGTCTCGTGTCGCTTCACAACCGAGTCGATGTAGGTCTCCCAGACATGCCCCACCAGTGCGCGCGGCGTGATTAGGTTCTTCCGCACCTCGTTACGTTCTTTATAGGAATGATGCTCTTCATCGAAGCCGCGCCCAAGGCCGAACTTGGAGGTGACCATCGAGTTATTCAAGATGGAGCAGGTGGCATATCCCTCCCGCTTGAGTAACTCGGTTAGGAAGGGGACCTGTTCGGAGATATTGTCTTCTTTTTCCAACTTGCCGTGAGTGGCCGGAAGCAGCCCAGTGAAGAGGGAGGCAACGGAGGTGAGGGCCCACGAACAGTTGGCCCGGCCGTTGACAAACGTCACGCTGTCTTGGGCCAGCTTGGCCAGGTAAGGCGTCCGAACGTCAGTGGCACCATGGGGTTCGATATAGTCCGCGCGGAGCGCGTCAAGCATGACGATCAGAATGTTATACTTTTTCGGCGGGTCCGCCAGGTCGGCCGCGATCAGCCGAGTGCGCGTCCCAACGACGCGGGGCGCTTCCCACTCCACTTCGTGTAGTTCAAGGTCCGCGGCGCCCATCAGGCCCGTGACCGAGTAGGCGAAGCTGATGGCCACGGGCTGGCCGGACAGGTCGCTCAGATCATAATCAAGAGAAAACTCGGGCGAATCGGACAACTCGGCGCTTGCTTGTGAGCGAAATGCATTCCTCCTGGACGCCAGCGCGTCCGTTACCATCACTCGAACGACACCATCAGCCTTATCCGGCCAGGGTTCGCCGTAATTGAGCAGTTCTCCGCTTGCGCGTAACGTTGCCTCGTCGGGGACGAACACGAAGTAAGTGATCACGCTGCCCGCGGTTTGGTAGAGCGCTTGCCCGTCGACCGCGGGGGCCTCCAGATTATGGATCGACTCGGGGATGCCGTGAACAAACCGAATATTCCAACACTTGAATCCAAAATCCTTAAAGTGAACGTAGTTCCTTGGGTCAAAACCCATCGCCTGGGGGGTAAGCCAGTAATGGGGCCAGATCTCGAGGCGGTTGGGTCCGACGCGCTGATATTCAACGGGGACGTTGATATTGATCCAGCCCCGTTCGTCGGGAAGTACAACCGACGTCACAAAGCGGCCGTTCCAAAGTATATCGATCGATTGAAGAGGATAACCGTCCTTACCGGGGCTGGGGGCCGTAGGCTTGGGCGATGCGACCTCCATCAGAACAGTCAGCGGCCCGGGACGAACCAGCGCGACGTCGACAACGGCGTTTCGTGACTTGGACCAACGAAAGCCTTCTTTCGGAACGCGGACGTTCCAGCCCGAAGGGAGGAAATCCAGCAGAAACGATTCGCTCATATCAATGACCTTGACGTGCGACCCATACTCGGCCACCGAGACAAGCTCGGCAAGGTCGATGAGATGCTCCTCGCTCACCATCTCGACGCGTGGTTGACCGATCGCCGCCGGTTTCTCGGATGAAGAAACGTGCAAGCCGACTGCAATCACTCCCATCCATAACATGGGTACAGTCTTTACGAACAACCGGTCGAAACGCACTCCAAACCTCCACGTCATCCTAATGATAATTCATACCTTCCGAACCATCGCGCCGGGCAGACAGAAGTTGACAAGCAGCGCGAATCGTATCAGGTCGTCTCCCGGCCCGCAAGCGCTTCGTAGGGTCCTCGTAGAGTGGGTTCAATTCTATACATGGCTCGACCTGGCGGAGCCATTCGGATTCAACTGCCGGAGCGGCGAGAATGAGAGGGGTGAAGCGCAGGTTCGTTGTGCGTCAATATCTCATTGCGCCGTCAATCGTACGCCCTGTTGGTCGGCCCAGCGAGAACCAATGAGCCAGCGCGAGGTCATCACCCAAATAATGGCGCGGCGTTTGGTGACGTAGTTCAGGCCATATCGTTTTAAAATTCTGGGCACATTCGGTCCACCCCCTTCCGTCATGAGTTCCGTGATGGGCATGTTCAAGTTCAAGGCCAAATGCGCACCGACATTGGCGCTTTGCCTTGAAAACAGATAAGAATAGCTGTCGCCGATCATGAGGATCGGCGCGTCCAAATCCGCTTGATATCGTTCGCCGCCGCTTTCATAAACGGCGTCGATAACTGTTTCAACTTGCGCATACCGGTCGGCAAGCGTGTCAGGTAGATTGGGGGCCAAGTGACTACGAAAAGTATACCGCGTTTCACGGGCTTCATAGCGAGGCGCCGTCTTCTTGGCTTCTTTCGCGAACGTATAACGACCAAGTCGCTCCGCGATGAGCTCCGCGCCCCGTCGAATGCCAAACCGGGCCCAGTGAGCGTCATCCTTGAAGTAAACGTCCTCGATACCCATGCCGAGCGCCTCGCGCATGGACTCGGCCAGGTCTAATACCTCGACTCCCGCTTCAAGTAATGCTTCGATCAACGCGGTCCTTTGCGGGGAGACCGGGAGATCATGCGGGGCATGTTCCGATAGTTTATCCGGCAGCATCTCCGCGCGACACGGTACCGGGACAAAGATAAGGTCGACCCCGATTTGTTGAAGTTTTTCCGACAGACTTTTTACCGCACCATAAACCGGCGCGAATGGTAGACGAGACGGATCTTCAGCGATGGGCGGTGAGGTGCTACTCTGCAAAAGGTATTGAAGGTCCATCCTGTAAAAAAGATAACCCGGTGTGGCCTCAAAGACTGGATGTTTGGTTTTCCGTTTCAACTCGGAAGTCTTATGGATATCCTCCCTGAATGAACTCAACCGGTTGCTCCATTCCGCATACCCGCCCAAACACGCGACCTCTGTCCTTAGCCGAACCAAGTCGGCCTGTATGGCCTCGGAGCGCTGATTCCGTTCGGCATCAGTCGGTTCCCAGCTTTTGGCGATATTGGGATCGGCGTCCGGGTCCGATGGACGCGCCGCAAAGGAACGACGCGCCCCAAGTTCAAGGCCAAGCGACAGTCCACTCGCGTCGTAATGAAGGGGGATTGAAAAATCCTCGATGACCGTATCCGATAAGTAACGTGACGCCAGCTGGGGATTGTCCTCAAACTTTTCCAGCAAGAGTGAGCACTGGCTGTCCAACCCGACTTGGCTGAACGGCAGTGTCTTACGATCAAGGATTAACCAGTGAGCGACGTAAATCTTCTCATCCGAATAGCTTCCCTCCGTCACTTTGTCGACCACGTATTCGAAGACGACAAGGGCTTCCCGATACGGAGCCAGCTCCTCGAGGGTGGGGATATCGGATTTGCCGATCAAGCGCCCCCTCATTTTTTGCGCGCCCAGGAGCGGCCGGTCCGCGATGATGGCTGTATATCTTTTCGCCCGATTCATTCCCTCGTGAATGGGAATGACGCGACGATCGAGGCGAACGCCCTCCAATGCGCCGGGCCAGTCAAGGTTTCCCCCCGCTCCTGCGCCAAACGTGACCTCGCCATCGACCCAGCCGCTAAAATCTCCGGAAATGGCGAATATTGGACGCGTGAAGCTCCAATCCTTTACCGCGCGTAGTTGGCCGGGCGCGTACGTGATGACCACGTGCGTTGCGACGTCCGCCTCCAGATCACAGATCTCGAGCCAGTTCGGCTCCGAACCCGTCTCCGAATCCTCCGTCAATAGATGGAATAATAACTTCTCAGCCTTCTGGGCAAGGGCGAAATTGACGGACGCATCCGTGTCCCCAAAACATATGATATAGCGCAGCTCGTCATCCTGGGTCGATTCAGGGGTAAGGAATGCCTCGAGAGTCAATTCGTTCGTCCGCTTGAAATGAGGCAAGAGATTGGCGCCCATCCCGGGCGTCTCAAAGTATCCGCCATGCGTGAGCAGACGCCCGTAATGATCGATGCGCGCCAGCTTCCGCGGCTCGAGTTGCGCGCCGACCCGTTCGCCGGAAGCATCCACTGCCAGGATCTCGTCCATCTCCGTCTGAAAGGCGAAAAGCAACCCTTCATCCCACGACAACCAGGGGCCCGCGTCTTTACCTTGAGCAAACGCCCTCTCAGCGATCGCAAACGCCAAGGCCAGCGCGAACACGAATAGGAGCGGTTTCAAGACCGTGAGATTTTGCATTCAGTTCTCTCTTACGTAAACCACTCAGGGTCCAGCTCGTAGTTCCATGAGCTTCCAACTTGTCGCGGAACCGAGATAACGGGATACCATCATCCAAATCACGACCCGGCGTCCTCGAAGATTTTCCGGACCCTGGCGGGTGAGCTGACACGGGACGGAGGGACCCCCGCCGGCCGATGTCAATTGCGTCAAGGCAAAGCCCAACTCACGCGCCAAGTGCGCGCCAATACCCGCCCCCGCGGCGGCGTATTTCGCGACGAAGCTGTCTCCGACAATCAGGATCGGCGATCGTGGGTCCGCGCGATATACTCGACCTTCGCTTTCCAGAACCGGCCGCAGCATCAGCTCGATCGGGGGGTACTCGCTCTTGCGCGAATCCGAAATGCCTCCCTTACCCACCAGGTCCCCAATGTGCGTCCAGGACCGCTCGCCGAGCGTACAGTGCTGACGACCCAGGAGCGAGTCGGGCGGTAAGGCCGTGCGCCGCAAGTGATCGGCAAGCAGCGAGGCGGCGATTGGAATGGCCTCAGGTGACCAATGTGTATCGGTTGGGATGTAGAGATCATCCTCTGACGCCGACTTGCCTTTGTAGATTGGGTCATACAGGTCGATGGCGTCAACGCCGGAGTTCAGCAAATCCCAGATGAGTCGTTTCGAGTTCAACGCAACCGAAAACCCGCTGGGCGCCGCCTCGGTAAGCTTTTCAGGATAGATCTCGATTTTACTGGGGGCAATCGCGAATACCAGGTGAATGCCACGCGCTCGCAGGTGCCGGTCAAAATCCACGATCACGGCATGGGGGCCGTCATTGTCGGAGGCCGAGCGATTGGGTTGGGGCGGTAAGGTCGAGACATATTTAACCGACCCTTTGTTGAAAATAAACCCGTTACGACCCTCAATGCCCCAGTATTCCTTGGATGATTCGGCCAGTTTTTTTCTCAAGACCGAACGGAAGGGGCCTAGGTCTTTTGCCCATGATTCCCAGCCGCCCAATGAGTTCGCTTCATCGGCGATAAGATTCGCACGTTCGCGCAATCCCGTTTCTGTGGCGTCGGGGGCGTTTGTGTTACTGGCAGCAGCGCCTCCCGGCTCGCGAATAGGTTCCGGGCCGCGTTCCTTCGGGCCCGGTTCCGTCAATGCCGCGGCTGTTCCGTCTTGCGCCGCGCGGACGGGAGCGACGGTTTCGGAACCCGTTACGGGTACCGCGCCGCCGATGATCAGGACCAGGTACACAACGGCGCGTGTTCGCCGGTAGCGAGGCATCCTTGGCATTGGGAACGACACAATCCTTCGCTGAGGCGAAGCGAAACATTGGCGTGAATTGAGTCAGACATTCACAATCGATACTTTACAAACCCATCACGGGTGCGTCAAGTCCATGGACCGGGACTTCCCTTATCTCTCTTCACGTCGATACAATGAATGGAGCCGGTTAAGAGACAACCGCAACGCGCCCGCGGACCCTGGCATCTCTCCCGCTTGGCCTTACTTTTCGGATTGTCCGGATCGGATCACCGGCAGGGGCCGCCAGCCGCCGGGGCTTTCGGTGAACTCGCGGGCCGTGAAACACCAGATGACCAGCCGCTTGCCCGCCAGGTTATCGCGGCGGCGCAACAGGCTCATGCGCGCCGGCGTCGCCCCCGAACCGCGCACGGCCACCAGGTCGACCGGGAAGCCCAGTTCCAGGGCCAGTTGATCGGCGAGTCCGGCTCCGCGTGCGTGCATGTCGGACCCGGCCTGGAAGACCAGGTTGTGACTGTCGCCGAGCAGCACGATGGGGCTGTCGCGCCAGGGACCGACCGGCTTGAGCCGATCGCCTTCGCGCGTGTTGACGTGGGTCAGCACCAGCGTCTCCTTGGGCCGGTCCGCCGCGCCGAGGTGGTGCCACAGATCGCCGGTGATCTCAGTTTGGCGCGTCTCGGACGCGTATTGGGTCTTGGGAACCTCGGCCAGCCACGGGCGGTCCTTGATGAAGTCCGCGATCAGTCCGGCCGCCAGCCCGCACGCCCGACCCGACCAATGCGTGTCCTGTTGGCAGAAGAGGCGCCCCTCCGGGTCAAACCGCCGCCGGAGGAATTCGTCGGCGGGATCGAGTACGGTCATTCCCTGCTTTTCGAGTATGCGGTAGAAGGCTTGTTGAGTCGCGTCCAATCGAGGCGGGGTCTGGCCTTCGGTCACGATGACGGTGTCCGACACCATCTCGGGATAGATCACCGCCTTGGCCGGCACAGGCATGACGATGAGCTCGATCCCCGCGCCCTCGAGTTGCTTGTGGAAATCGAGGATCGCGGGCAGGGGATCGGCATACCGGGGGTTGGAAGCGCGACTAACCGCCGCCGCGCGCTCGCCCCAGAACGGCCCGACCGTAAGGCTGCGCAGCTCGGGGCCGAAAAAGAGCCAGCCGTCCTTGCCCACCAGCGTATTGCGCCCTTGAAGCTCCAGTTCGCCGACCTTGGCGCGCAGGTCTTCCGTAAATTCCCGGGCAACTCCCGAGGCCGGCGCGGCCCCGGCGGCTTCGGCCTCGATCTCCGCCGGCTCCGCCTCCGGTTGTTCTTTCCGCTGGGCGGGCTCGTCGGCGTCTGTCTGCGCCCAGAACACATCGAGAAACAGTAACTCATCGTCATCCAGTTCCATGCGATTGTAGCTTCCGTATCGGCCCTCCACCTCCGACCAAGGAACCAGCGTGAGGTCGAGCAGTTGGCCCACCTCGTAGCGAGCGGCCGCCGTCCACGCGTTGTCCCGCATCCCCCAGAGGAAGACCACAATTTGGTCCTCGTCGAGGGGACCCTGTTCGCTACTCGGACCCGCAAGATGAAGCGCGACAATGCAGTCCCGATACGGAACCGTGCCGGGCCGAGGCGGCCGGGTGAGTGCCGCGACCGTGCCGCGGATCCGTAATGGTCCGCTCTCCGCCACTGCCGGTTTCATCGGCCCGGTCGGTGCCGCCGCGACCAGCGCGATATCCGTCTTCCAATTGCCAACGGCCAGCTCGCGCGACGCGAATTCCAAGATGACCAGCCGCTTGCCCGCCAGACGGTCGCGGCCTCGCGCAAGATCACGCGCGAGCTGGCGGCGGGTGGCATGGGCGCCGGCGTCGTTGATCAACAATGCCTCGACGGGCCGTTGCAGCTCGGCGGCAAGCTGTTCGGCCAAACCCGCCCCCGTCCCCCAGCCCATGCCGGCCAGGTGATAGATATTGGAATAACTGTCGCCCAGCAACAGGACATCGGCTTCGGCTTGCGGACTCAAGGGCTCGCCTCGCGCATCGGTAACCTGCCGGGGGCTGACCGTCTCGGGCGGATAGAGTTTCTGTCCGGGCGGCAAAGTTAGCATTTGCGTCACGTCGCCCGAATTCGTCACGACTCTCTTGGTGCGACGCAAGCCGGCGGGCGGGTGCTCGTCCACCAACTGATGCTCCCGAATAAAATCCCCCAGGCGCTTGGCCGCAAGGTCCAATCCTCGAGGCGTCCAGTGGGTGTCGGTGGCCAGGTAGAGCAGTCCCTCCTCACGGGCCTTGGCCTCCATGAGCGCGTCGGTTACGTCGCACAGGCGAATCCCTTCGGCCTTGAGTCGCCGCGCGAATTCGCCGTGGGAAGGATTGCGCAGCACCCTCGCGCCGTCATATCGCCGCGAGAATTGCTCGGGGTAAATACTGGCCTTGGCCGGGGCAGGCATGACGACCAGTTCAATATCGCGCACGGCAAGCTCGTCGCGAAACTGAACGATCGCCCGCACCGGATCGGGCTGAGGAGGCTCGTTCCATTCATCCCCCGCCCGCGAACGCGCCAGCAGAACCTTGGGTTCGAGGAACCCCCGACCGGTCAGCAGGTCGATACCGGGCCGGTAAAAGAGCCAGCCGTCACGTCCGCAATAGGCGTTCTCATTGCCCGCCCTCAGCCGGCCCACCAGCAGGCTCTGCATGGGCGGAATCAGCTTCCGGGCGAAGATCGAGTCATCTTCGAGCGCGGCTTCAAATTCGTGGATGCTCCGCAGCACATCGGCGTTGAGCGATTGCATGGCGCCAAGCAAGCCGTGTTCGTGCAACGCCGCGCCGATTTCGCCCCGGCTCGGCGCGATGTCGAACACCTTCAGCGCCGGGATCACGGCACTCACCACTGAGTCGTTCTCTCCCTCTTGGGCGACTCCCGCGATTTGCTCGATAACCGGAACCAGGTAGATCACGATGAGAAACGACACGACGAGAAACCGGGTGACGCCGGGGCTGATCTCGGTATGACCCACCTCGTTCATCGCAACCTGTTCGCGACTCAGTCTTAGTTCGTGAATACCCATCTCGTCTCGCCTCAAAAGATAAAGTAGATAAACGGATTGAACGCCTGGGTGGTCAAGACGACCATCGAAAGCAGGAGCATCGCGACGCACCATCCCGCGCGGGCCCAACTCAGTCGCCGCGTAAAGTCCCACGTCTGCGGCGCCAGCCAGGTCACGCCGGCGGCGATCAGCATCAGGAGAAGGTAGTAGGGTTGATAGATCAGTCCGCTGACCAGGTGTATTCCGTCCTGCACCGGCCCCGCGCCGAACATCGTCTTTAGGTAATCGACCGACGCCCCCAGGTCGGACGCGCGGAAGAATACCCACGCCAGCGACGCGATGAAAAAGGTGATCGTCACGCGCAGGAGCTTGGGCGCGCGGCGATAGAAGCTGTCCTTGCCCTGAAAGCGTTCAAAGGCGAGCATGCCGCCGTGGATGCCGCCCCAGATGATAAAGTTCCACGCCGCGCCGTGCCACAGCCCGCCCAAGAGCATCACCAGCGCCAGATTGATATACGTGCGGGCATGTCCCTTGCGGTTACCGCCCAGCGGTATATAGAGGTAGTCGCGCAACCAGTTCGAGAGCGACAGATGCCAACGTTGCCAGAACTCGGTGATGGACTGGGAAAGATAGGGCGAGTCGAAGTTCTTAGGAAAGACGAACCCGAGCATCAGGCCCAGGCCGATCGCCATATCGGAATAGCCGCTGAAATCAAAGTAGATCTGGAATGAATAGCCCATCAGGCCATACCAGGCGTCCAGCGGGGCGATGGCCCCCGCGTCGAAACACATGTCCGCCACCTTGCCGCAGGGATTGGCCAGCAAGATCTTCTTGGCCAGTCCCAGGCTCATGAAGGCGACCCCGCGGGCAAACTTCTCCAGCGTGTGCCGGCGGTTGCGGAGTTGGTCGGCCACTTCGTGAAAGCGGACGATCGGGCCGGCCACGAGCTGGGGGAACATGCTGACGTAACACGAGAAGTCGACGATGTTGCGAATGGCCCGCGCCTCGCCCTGGTAGACGTCGATCGTATAGCTCATCGATTGGAACGTATAGAAGCTGATCCCCAGCGGCAGCGTCACGCGGAAAAAGGTGTGCCACTCCATGCCGTTCCAGCCCAGCGAGGCCACTAGTGCGTTATAGTTGTCGACGCCGAAATTGAAGTACTTGAAGAAACCGAGCAGCGACAGATTGGAGGCGATCGAAATCGCCAGGGCCCGTCTTTGGGCGGAACTGCGCCGGCCGCCCGGGGCCAGCATCTCGATCGGCCTGCCCCATGGCCCCGTCAGTCGGTCGGCGATGACCAGGCCGCAGATATAATCGATCACGGTCGAGCCCAGCATGAGGATAATGAAATAGGGATTGGCCCACCCATAGAAGACGTAACTCAAACAGGTGAGCATGAAATGCTTGGCCCGTCGCGGCGCCGCGTAATAGATCAGGAGCGCCACGGGCAGGAAATAGAACAGGAAGAGATGTGAGCTAAAGACCACCGCGAGACAAAGACCGCGACCTTAAAGGGGATGCGATACGACTCGCCGTGATCACCATCCCGCCGAAGGGGTCCGTCCAGGGCGCGCGCGACCGGCGCGCTCCAGGGGAATGATGAATCCTCGCAATGCGAGCCAAAGCGGACGATTCTACATGCGAGGTTCCCATCAGGCAAGGGCTTCCATGGGCCGTCTCGGCGTCGGGTGTGATTCAGATTTGGGAGTAAACGGGGCTTCAGTCAGGGGTCCTCGTTCTGGTTGGTGATTGGCTCTCGGCTCTCGGCTCTGGTCCCTTGTCCTCGTAATCGGTCTTTTTCTCGGGCCGCAATCGAGGTGGGACGCGAGGATGAGGCCGGCTACGATTACGAGGACGAGGGACCAGAGCCGATCCACAAGGTCGCGGCGGCGGCGAGAAATAAACCTTGCGCGGTGGAATCCGGTGGATAGAATGATTTTACGGTTGACGGCCATATGTTTCCCCCGCGAGGGCACGCCCTAGGATGCTCCACGGCGGAAATCGAGACTATGAAAGCGGGTTATTGTCGATGGCGGAGGAGACGCTCAGAACAAGCCAACTAGGAGCATGCGCCTCCCCCCAATCTTAAACCACGAACCGGCGAATTTAAGGTGGAATCTGTGGTTGCCTGTTGCGTGTTCTGAGCGGTCAACAAGCCGCCCCTGCTGATGCCGTTGCGTGGCGCGGC
>CAUZJO010000154.1:0-11054 GCA_963580245.1 Candidatus Sumerlaeia bacterium
AATACGAGGAGATTTACCCGAAGGCCTATGCCGATGGGCTGGCGCTACACCAAGGACTTGGAGACTACTTTGCCTACTATAACGGAGAAAGGAGACATTGGGCTCTGGACAAGAAGACCCCGGCAGAAGTATTTGTCGGTGGAGGGGGTCGGACATGATCGAGCGAGATGCCGTCGCTTCGCTTCGGGGACGGGCCGCGCCACGCAACGGCATTAGCAGGGGCGGCTTGTTGACCGCTCAAAACACGCAACAGGCAACCACAGATTCCACCTTAAATTCGCCGGTTCGTGGTCTAAGATTGGAGGGGGCTAAATCGTTAAGGAACTAAGGAGATACATGAAGCATGACATCCCGAATGATCTACGCGATCAATGCATCTTGGAAAGTATCACAGGTGTTCGCAATTCCGAGACGGGGACCGCCATCAAAGGCAAGGAAGATGAAATCTGGTCGTTTGATGATGAGTGGCCGATTATAAAACTTGATGAGTTTTATCTCGTGTCAAGGAAACTCGGTGAGCTTACACAAGATATCGTGCTTTATCGTCTTTATGATGAGCCGAAGGTGCGGAGGTGCCTAAATTACCGCTTTCCCACAAGTTTTAACTTCATTCTTGAACAGACCATTCCAAGCTATTGTGATGAATATATACGCGACATTTTTTATCCGGCTCAGCTCTTGGAAATCCTGGAAAGAGTTTTGAACATCGAGATGACTTGAGTGTGGGAACAAGCTGATAAAATTGGCGAGGATGGAACCTATCGCCCGTGACAGGTCAGAGATCAAGGCTCCCATCATTCCATCTCGAAGCAATTCGGTGTCTGATGCGTGCATGCGCATATCGCGTAAGACCGTGACCCCTTGACAACCTTCACTGAATACTATAGTTCGACTTATTGATACGCGTCAACTCGACTTCACGCCACCGCCTCGGCCATCGCCCGCCCGAACAGCGTATGCCCGTTGGCGTCGTGGATTTGGGCTTGGGTGAGGCGGCCGATCCATGTTTTGGGGCCGGGGAGGATGACCATTTTGTCGCCGCGCGTGCGGGCGAGCAGGTCGCCGGGGGTGCGGGAGGCGAGGTCTTCGATCAGGACGTCGAGCCGCCGGCCGATCAGGTCGCGGTTGCGCTCGAGGCTGATCGACTCTTGCAGCTCGATGAGGCGGGCGAGGCGGTCCTTCTTTTCGGCGAGCGCGACGTGGTCGGTGAACTCCTCGGCGGCGGGCGTGCCGGGGCGGGGGGAATACATGTACATGTAAGCCGAATCGAAACGCACGCGGCGCACAAGGTCGAGCGTTTGCTCGAACTGCGCCGCGCTCTCGCCGGGGAAGCCGACGATGATGTCCGTCGTGAGGGTCGCATCGGGAACGGCGGCGCGCACGCGATCGACCAGGCGCAGATAATCCTCGCGCGTGTAGACCCGCCGCATGCGTCGCAGCACGTCGGTGGCGCCCGATTGGACCGGGAGGTGGAAGTTCTCGCAGACGTTGGGCGTCTGGGCGACGGCCTCGATATGCGCCGCGTTGCAATCGCGCGGGTGCGAGGTGATGTAACGGACCCAGGCCTCGCCGCTCGCCTCGCCCACGCGGCGCAGCAGGTTGCCGAAACTGCGCGTTCCCTCGTCCGGCTGGCGGTAGCTGTTGACGTTCTGGCCGACCAGCGTGATCTCCTTGCAGCCGCCGGCGGCGAGTTGCCCGACTTCGGCGACGATCTCTCGCCACGGTCGGCTTTCCTCGCGGCCGCGCGTGCGCGGGACGATGCAGTAACTGCACGACTTGTTGCAGCCGAAGATGATGTTGACCAGGCCCTTGAGCGGACGCTGGCGAACGGGGACGACGTCGGCGGGGTAGGCTTCGTCGAGGATCTCGGTGCACGTCTGCGGCTGACCGGTGGCGATGACGCGATCGAGCAGCGGGCTGAGCCGCGCGATCGCCCGCGTGCCGAGGATCAGGTCCAGGTGCGGCAGGCGGTCGAGCAGGCCTTCGGCTTCTTTCTGCGCCATGCAGCCGGTGACGCCGAGTATGCGGCCAGGCCGGGCGCGTTTGAGCTTGCGCAGCTGCGCCAGGCGGCTCATCGCGCGTTCCTCGGCCCCCTGGCGGATGACGCACGTGTTGTAGAGGATCACGTCGGCGTCGTCCTCGCGCTGGGCGCGCCGCCAACCCTTGGCCACAAGAATCCCCTCCATCAGTTCCGAATCATACTGATTCATCTGGCAACCGAACGTGGTGATGGCATACGTGCGACTCATGGGCATGAGTATCATAATTGAAGGGTTCCGACGCAACAAGGGGAAAGAAACGGTGTCGGTTGCCCGGTGCATGGCGTAGGGCGCGGCGCGCCCCACGCTCGTGAGCGAATCAAATGGATTCCGCGTTCAACGCGAACTTGACCGAGCGGATGAGTCGAATGGCGGTCGATGGTTGATGAGAACGGCCGCCCTATGCGCGTTCCAGCTCCTCAATCCAGTCGGTCGTGAACTCGGCGACTTGCCCGGGGCGGGCGGGGAGGACCGCATGGGGCGAACGGGGAAGCAGCGAGTGACGAAAGCGGCAGGCCGGGTCGAGCATCCGTTCGAGCGTGACGATCTCGCGGCGCACGGGGACGAGGAGGTCCACAAGCTTCGCCACCGCGACGCCGAGGTGCGCCGCCACGAAGAATCCCACCGCGCCGTCCTGGGCCGCTACTCCCGCGGCGGCATCCAATATGAATACGAGCAGGGGCCCGACAACCGCCGTTACGCGGTCGGCGGCCACGTGGGGGTCGATACCGGCCGCGAGTCCAGGCCGGAGGCCACGATCCGCAAAGCCCAGATCATCCGCCGCAGCGCCCTGGCCCCCGCCCAGCCCTCGGGCCAGGACAAAGCCGTCGCCGCCCAAGCCTCCCAAATGGAAACCGAAGCCCGCGCCGAGCTTCGACGCGAGCAGGTGGAAAAACAGAAAATCGGCGGTGAAAACAATCGAGACGTGACAGGCCCGCTAAAAACCGATCAAACCGACGCGGGTTTGGATAAGGATTCCTCCGGCTCGAATCAGGCCGAGGTTTTCGAGTTGAACGGCGATGAGACTCCCAAGCCGGAGAAGCCTCACTCTTTCAATGGTACTCGGACATTATCTTACGCCGGTGAAGAGAACCGAAGCCACATCCGGGTCGAAGCAGCGTCAATCAACGTGACGATCTGAGCCCAGTCCCCCATTCCCATCTTCTCTGTTGTCACTTGCCCTCCGCGAACCCTCATGCATACGGATTGAGTGGACGCATGGGGTAAATCACGTCCATCATGCCGGCTGACTGGCTGCGTGGCGCTTGAGTTCGTTCCAGAACCTCTGGAGTTCGGGGAAGCGCTCCTCGGACACGGATTGGCCCGAGAATTCGCTGTAGCTGATCATGTCGGATATAAACCGGGCCTGGGGCTCGAAGCCGACCAGCGGCTCGGGTGCGCTGTCGACGAACTCGCGGGGCGTCTGGTCGGGCGGACAGGCGGCGCCGGCGTCGGCGCAAAAGGCCACCGTCGCCTCCCATAGGTAACGGACCAAAGCGTCGCCGTCGCGCGGGCCATAGGCGCCGTCGAACGGATTGGTGAACCGGCCGAAGCGCGCCAGGGCGGCCGCCGCTCTCTTGGGCGGCTTTTTCCGTTTGCGCGCGTGGCGAGTCTCCCGGTCGCCCGCCCGCAGCCGCAGATTCGCGAACCCCTCGCCGATGCGCTGCGCGAACATATAAATCGCCATCAACGCCACGAATATCCCCCCCAACGCCGCGATCACGATGATAAACTTCATGAACCACGTTATCAGCTTGCGCCACGACTCATTGACGATGGTCCGCACCTCCATCTGGCGTCGGAATTCGGGCTCAACGCCGGTGTTGCGCGTAATCTCCGAAAGATACTCGTCTTCCATGGCGTCGATATTCTCGTAACGCTCCTTTTCCCATTGCGCGTAGTCGTCGCGGTCGAACTTCGTCCGCCGCTGGGGCTTTTGGCCGTCTGGGTCCGGGGCGAGGCCGGCGTCCCTCATCCCATGTTTGCTCTCCAGCCCTCGGTAGACGCTCTTGATCTGCTCGCGCACGTAGAGGCCCGGCGTCGAGGGCGGCTGCGGCAGCAGAAATCCCATGACCAGCACGACCGTAACCAACGCAACGCCCAAGCCCAACCACGTCAGCGCCAGCCCCTCGGGCAGCGCCATGCCGCGACCGGCGAAGTAGGCGCGCAGTTGCCCCAGGCTCGACATCGAAAGCAACGCCAGCGCGCACCACAGATAGATGAACAGAAACGCCCCCAACCGCACCCGCGCGCCCGACTGCTCGGCCCCGAACAGATAAACGCCTAAACCAAAAACCGGGACCGCGAACAGCGAGAAATAGATGATGACCCGCCCCGGATGCCGCCCCGGCAGCCGCTCGGCCAGTTTCTTGTCCACCTCGGTCTCGGCTGGCTCGTCTTGCGTATCTTTTTCGTCTCCGCGATCGAACGGCGCCGGCGGGACCCCACTCGGCCGCGTGTCCGTGAAGATCCCCGACTCGGCCGAGCGCGCCACCGCGTCCGAGTCGTCAATCGAACACGCCGCCGCAATCCGATGCCCCACCCACCACAGGATCCCGAACAGGACCAGGTTCACGATGAAAACGATGAACGGATGCAACGGAACGCGAAACGTAAAGGCGTGATAAGCGGCGAACAACCCCATCGCGATGCCGAGCACCCAACCATAGACCCCCGCGGCGGTCGGGCCTTGAGAGCGACGCAGTTGCTGGATCAGGATCACGCCAAGCGCGAAGGAGAGCGTCGCCTGGCGCAGTTTCAGGTCGCCGCCGCCGATAAACACCGCGCGCACATCGATCAGATACATCAGCAACGACGCCAACAATCCCCACACGCACAGCGGGATGAACACGCCCGTCAGGACGCGCGAGAGGCCTTCGTTCGATCGCACGCGTTCAACTCCAAACCAACATCACGCGGTCCCCGTTCACCTCTATTCATATATCTCCCAGCTCGCCGGATCAACGTTCGCCTCGCCCGTTTCCGGCCCGCCGGGGTCGCCACCGCCGGAACCGCCGATGATCGTGAACGGCGCGTCGCTCTCGTCGCTCAACGCCGGGTCCCACGTGCTGACGACGCGGACCCTGTAATCGGAACCGCTGGGGACCAGTGGGACGGTGATCGTGTCGGTGTCCTCGCCGTCGGGGTCCCAATCCAGGCCGAGGTTGGCGACCTTGCCCGTGCCGTCATGCAGTTCGAACAAGACGCCGGTCCCCGCGATCCGCGTGTTCGTTTTCCAACTCAACTGCATCCGCTGTTGCGAAAACGATTCCCACGTCTCACCGCCGTTGGGTTCGATGACGAGCACCGGATTGTCCGAGATCATGAACGGCGCGTCGCCGTCGTCAAACAGCTCCCCATTCCAGGTGCTGATGACCCGCACGCGGTAATCGCCACCGATCGGCAACAGCGGCAGATAAACTTCGTCCACGCCCTCGCCGGCGGCGTTCCAGCCGTATCCCAGCCGGTCCACCCGCCCCTGGCCGTCGCGCAACTCAAACTCCACGCCCGTCCCCGCCGTGGCCACGTCGGTCCGCCAGTGGATTTCCATGAAGTCGTCCGCCATCAACACCTCGCCGCCGTTGGGCGCGAGGACCTGGACGGCTTCGGCCGGCGGCCGGGGAGTCGGTGTGGGCGTGGGCTCAGGGGTGGGGGTGGGCGTTTTCTCAATCAGGCCCCTCTGCGGGATGTTTTGATGAATGTCATTCCAACGGCCAGGAATCAAGCTTCGGATGCCTTTAAACTCGACAATGTCTTCACCTTCGTGGTCGTTGTTCGGTTCACCACTCCCCCAGTTTGTGTAAGTGATCGATTCTCCACTGATCCATTGAAACCCACCATCAGGTTCCGTGCTGCCAGGCGACTGATACAGCCCGATCCAGAAGTTGATTGTATCAGGGTCGAATGTTTGCAGAATCCAGTCATTTTCCGCCTGGCTTCTGATGGTTGCCAAGTGTCCTCCAGCAGCAGCAGCTTCGGCTTCGGCTTCTTCCCAAGAGCCCGCAACCTCCGTTAGTCGATACAGGTGCCCGTTCGACGGATTCTCCACCCATCCGGCAGTAGGGGTAGGCGTCGGTGTAGGTGTAGGTTCCGGTGTGGCGGTTGGCGTCGGTTCCGGGGTTGGCGTCGGTGTGGGCGTGCGCGTGGGCGAAGCACCGTCCAGGATGCGAAGCACGATCAGACCATTGTTTTGGTCAAGGGCGTAGACGATGTCTCCGTCGACCGCGATGCTTTCAACGTTTGAAGGGGTTGAATACGAGGCAAGGATGTAATCGGGATGTCCCGGCTCGGAGATATCGATCACCACCAAACCCCAGTCCGTCCCGGCAAACAGCCGATCCCCGTCGAGGAGAGGTACGGCGTCGGAAGTCCTGTCGGGAGGTCTGTAGGTAGCGACCGATTCGACGGATTGGGGATTACTGATATCGTAGATCGTCATGCCGCTCACACTTTTCCAGACGACGACATAAGGCCATTCGAAAACCAGGTCAGTTGCAAAGCCAAACGCCCCCGGCGCCTTACTGATGATTGTCGGTTGGGCGGGATTGGTTACATCGTAGATAACACCTTCGTTCTGAACTCGCCTGTATCCGACAAGTTGATCTCCATCGATATCGAATCTCGACTCGATGTTCGCGATGGCGCTGATTCGTTCAGGCGATCCGGGATCAGCGACATCATAGATCTGAATCAAATCGGGATTAAGGTGGCTTAGGTATGCCGTATGATTGCTGACACGAACCTTCCACGGACGCCCAATCGGAGTCCGAGAGACAAGGGCGATGTTCTCAGGGTCTCTCGCATCCAATATGTCCATGGATGTTTCCGCAATCGTCAGGTAAACATGCTCGGCCTCAGCGTCTAGATCTTCTATGGGCCCGGTGCCCCGATGTTCTCCAAGAACTCTCGGTGTTGTAGGATCGCCGATGTCGATCACCGATAAAATGTAGGTCGAATCAGGAAAGGGTAGATCGAAGACATTCGTTGCCACATAGAGTCTGTCCCCTTCCAGCACCAGCTCAATCCCAAACCCCTCAACCTTAAGCCACGAGACCAACTCCATGTTGAACACCCACGGCGAGGCGCCCATGCCGCCTCCGCCTCCAGGTGGCGGCGTCGGTTCGGGGCTGGGAGTCGGTGTGGGTGTGGGGCTGGCCGTCGGTGTTGGCGTTGGCGTTGGCGTGGGCGTTGACGTCGGGGGCGGGGTCGGGGTCGGGGTCTCAAACACCGGAGCCTCCGATTGGGTCCATGTCGGGTCCGCGTCATCGACTCCGGCCGATGCGCCCAGCCGCCCGTCGTTGGCGTTGGGGCTTGAATCGCCCGCGACCTGCCCCATCCCCTCGTTGAAGTTCCAATGCGCCACCAGGCCCGGTTCGTCGCCCGTCAGCTCCATGTTCATCGCGCCCCGAATCTGTTCGCCGCCGCGCGCGACCGACCAGATGCGGATTTCGTCGATGAGGCCGTCAAAGACGCCGCGCGAGTCATGGTTGGTGTGCCGGAGGTTGCCGATCCTGAGCGGCGCGTCACCTATACGATGTGGAGGAGAAACGGGCGGCGGACCTGGGCGATGTGGAGGAGAAACGGGCGGCGGACCTGGGCGATGTGGAGGAGAAACGGGCGGCGGACCTGGGCGTGGAAAAGGTCGAACTGGACGACTTGATGCGCCGGCGATGACGCCGCCGAAATCTACCCCATAGCTCGTTTCCGTCCCTTCCAGCATCCCGTTGACATGGATTCGCAGGTCCGCCCCATCGTACGTGGCGGCGACGTGATGCCACTGATTTTCGGGATGGGGGAGCGAAAACAGCGCGAAATCCTGGTCATCCGAAGCGCGTTCCATTCCCGTCAGGAACCGATTATCGGCCGCCCAACCCAGAGCGAACGTGCCGCGGTTGAACCCAACGGCGGAGGTTTTCCAGAGGATTGGATCATCTCGCTGGTCCGTGCCCGCCGAGAACGGCCTGACCCAAGCCTCCAGCGTCCACGCATCCGTCAGATCGAAATCGCCATTGTCATTCGGAACCTCAACCATGTCATCGATCGAGTCGAACTCAAGCGCATGGTTGCCCACAATGTGTGTGGGCGTTGGAGTGGGTGTAGGCTCAGGCGTGGACGTTGGTTCCGGGGTCGGCGTCGGGGACGGAGTTGGGGTTGGACTCGGCGTTGGGGGTGGACAGCGTTCGACTTCGATCAAAGACGGGTTCGACTCGATGGGTCCGTCCAGAATGGGGGAGTAGATGACAAGACCAAGACTGGGGTCGTCGAATCCATCAAAGATCCCTGCCTCGATCTGGCAAGGATCGATTGTGCCCCACCAGTTGCCCGAGACGTCTCTATTGTCCGGCCGCGTATGCTTTAGGTTATATGCTGCATTGTCATGGATATTGTTGTTATTAATCGGAGTCTTGTCGTCGCGCAGGATCACGCCGATGCCATTGTTCGTGATGGTATTGCCCCGTAGCGTGTGACCCTTCCTAATGGGTTGAACACCTATATCATTATCATTTATCTGACAATTCTCAACGGTTCCGTTTGACCCTGAGATCGCCGTTCCGTTCCCGGTTATCTGACAATTCTCAACGGTCCCACCTTCCACAAAGATCGCCGTTCCGTTGCCGGTAAAGATGCTCGAATAAACATCGATACCCGACCCACGCAGACCCTCTTCATTATTGGTGAAAAGTGAATCGGAGATGATCTTGTTCCCGCCGCTGACGGCCCGTTTATTGCCATTAAACACACAGCGGTCAACAACCATTGCCACTCGACCAATACCACTTAAGCCGCTTTCATTATTGATCAATAGCGAATCGGCAACGGTCTGGGGACCTCCTTGGCTGGAGGACACTACCACTAGGATGCCGTGTCGGGAATGCAGGATATCGGCGAACGCGATCGTGCAGCCGCCGCCTTGACCGGTCGCGATGTGAATCCCGACCCATGCGCCCATGGTTCCCGAACCGTTGGCGGTGAAGACGATCCGCTCGGTTTCGGTCCCCACGGCGACGAGTTGCCCACGGATCTCGAGTTTCATGTCGGCGTCGAACCGGATCTCTACACCCGGCTCGATGGTCAGCGTGTAGTCGGGGAAGAGCGTCACTTGGCTGGTTACGACGTATGGACTGTTCGCCTTGGTCCAGGTCGTGTCATCGAACAGACCCCCGGAGACCGCCGTGTCAGCATTTGAATAACCGGCCAAGACCATGAATAGGGTCACGGCGCAAAAACCATCAATACCTTTCAGCCTTCGGAGTCCGTTCAGCCGCATGTTATTCCTCCGTTAACTTGACATGAGATTTCCCAATGCGTTGACCAAACCGTTCAATTCATCCAATTCTAAGAGTATCATCCCACTGAGTGGGGCCAAGCGCAAGTCATTTAAACCTGGTATACGACCCCCAACGGGGCTGGCAATCCCCCCACGGACCGCAAACTTCAGCGACTTTGGCCTTTATTCATGGACCTTTTTGGAGAATGATCCCATATATCGTTCTTGCGTGGATGGGAAATATGGGTTTAAGTGTCGGTCCCGCCTTCGTCCGACCGCGGCCCGTCGAGCAGGCCGCCCGATACGAGCATAACCAGGCCGGTTTTCTTCGGATGTCGGCGCCGTCTCGCGAGATCGAACGCCGGACGCCGACCACGTCGGAATATCTTTCATTTTTAACCATTCATTAGGATGATTCTCTCAGAGAGCAGGTGAATCATAACCTTTTGTTGGCGAAATGGAAAATCCAGGTCCCCAGAATAGGGTCCATAAGGGATATCAGACATGAAAACCAAAGGGTTTACACTGATTGAGCTTTTGATCGTCATGGCGATCATCGCCATTCTGGCCGCGATCGCCGTTCCCAACTTTCTCGAAGCGCAAACGCGGGCGAAGATCTCGCGCGTCAAAGCCGACGTGCGCGCGGTCGCGACGGCGCTTGAGTCCTACTACGTTGATAATAACAGGTATATCACCTTTGCCCCGCGCGCCTATGCCAACCAGAACCAAGATGGGCGCGTCAGCGCTTGGCCGCTGTGGTCCGTGTGGCTCAAGCCATCGCTTCCGGACCACGGCGTGGTGGATTGGATGACCACGCCCATCGCGTATATCACTTCGGTCGGTGTCGATCCGTTCGGGGTTACGATATTTAGCCCAGGTGTTGAGCTCCGTTGGTCCAGCTTCCATTATATAACCCGTAATGACGGCCCGTTTGACTGGGACACGAAAAATCTGATTAATCCGAATCACTACGGCATCCTTAAAAACCTGCGTTATATCATGCGCAGTCCGGGGCCGAATCAGCACATCTGGTGGAGCGAAAAAACCCGAGGTGCTGTATGACCCGACCAACGGCACGGTCAGCAACGGCGATGTCATGTACTTTAGCGGCAGCGGTTTCAGCCTGCCAACCAGCGCCCCCCATAACTAGTCGATCCTGAAAAAGCCTCCTTGCCCAACAATAATGGGATCAAAATGCGGGTGGGTGGTGTATAGTTTTGCAAGAAAAGCGGTCGGTCGCCGCCGAAACCTTGCGAAAGTTGGCGTCATGAAACCCAAGCCCTCGCCCTGCGGAGACCCCCCACCCCCCTCCACACGAAAAGGCCGGGGGGGGGCGGCCCCGTCGGAGTCTCGGCGCTCACGATTTTTATATTTTTTCAATTTCGCCAGCGACCTTCGAACATACGCGCACGGCGGAATCGCCGCTACGGGCGATTCGCGGTAGGGATCCCCATCATGCGAAATCTGGGTGCCGGGTTCAGCATACGCGAGGAGCTGATCAAGATCGGCGCCAAGGTGGTCCATCATGTCGGTTATGTCGCCTTCCAGATGACGCTGTTCAAGGACGGACGGCCGATCTTCGCGCTTCAACGCCAGCACATCGAGTGGAATCTGTATCCTGAAGAGGACACGAAAGGACGGATACAGATGGGACGAAAAGGAAGAACTTTTACGGACGCATTCAAGGCCAGGGTGGCTTTGGATGCCGGCCGGGGCGTGAAGACTTTGGCCGAGTTGGCAACCCAATA
>CAUZJO010000155.1:0-10881 GCA_963580245.1 Candidatus Sumerlaeia bacterium
CATGGGCATGTCAGAGACGGATTTGAACAAAATCAATCCTCCGTATCGTGCGATCACCCGAAAAATCACCCGACTGAAGCAAGTACTGCGGAAAATGGGTTAAGAGTGTGAGTACTCCGCGGTGCGAACGTCCCGCCGACCCGTTGCTGATCACAACGGCGTTACGGCCGCGCAGGCTGAATGCGCGGGAGCCTCGCATTGTTGACGTGACTCATGGCTTGAGCACCTGTGGTACAAGATCAGGCGCTGCGGTCGTTCGAATCCGTGCCAGCGCCTTGCTCCAGCCACGCGGGACGAGGGTTAAGGTTTGCGAAGGATTGCGATGAGTCGCGCCCACACGCCGGACTGACTGGCCCTTTCAATCCAAGACGGCCAACGCCCCGTCCGCGCATATTCTTCCAAGGTGGGCTGCATCTGATCCCGTAGACGCACCAGACAATGCCTCATCACGGCGCCCGAAGGCCGCGGTGTTGCCGACTCCAAGGCCGCGGCCAGTTCCCCGGCCGCCTTGCGCAGGGCGTCGGGAGTCGGTGGCCGGGCTTCGTCGGCCAGTCCGTAGAAGCCACCCATCCGAGGGCCCTGGGGCGCCTCCACGCGGTTCCAGCCCCATTCCCGTTGTCGCTCGGCCCGTGTCAAGTCCCAGAAAGCCAGTGCCTGTTCGCAGAAGGCCGTCTCGATCTCAGTCGCCTCATCGTTCCGCGCGGCCTCATTGAAGAACAAACGTAACGGCCGGGCCAGCAAGGCTTCGGCGTGCAGCCGGCGTCGTCGCGGGTCGGTGTAACGATGCATCGTCAGCCGTTCGCTCATCACGTCCACCCACCGAATCAAGATTTGGCGCCAAGGAGATCGGCTCTCCGCGACTGATCGAATCCAGGGGTCATACATCGCGATGGGCGACATAAACTCTTCAAGGCGCGTATGATGTTGGGCGGGCGGGTTGCCTTGACCGAGCCTGGAGTGAAAGGTGAAGACGAGGTCGACAACGAGCCGGCCCGTCTGGCGGTGGGCCCCGGACAACGCATGCGATAACTCATGGCCCAAGCCTGCCGCCGTCCACGCAATCTCCCGCGCCGATTCCGTAGCCGTGTCGTCTCCACTCGCCGCCGACTGATCCAACAAACGCAGGGCCTGAACGATCGGTCCGGCGCCCCGACGCTCCAGCGTACGACGGGCGTGGCGGACCAGTTTCCGCGGCGGCCGGATGGACACCTCCGGCATCAGGCTTTCCCGAGTTCTTTTTCC
Organism: Candidatus Sumerlaeia bacterium; assembly: GCA_963580245.1. Lineage (GTDB taxonomy): Bacteria > Sumerlaeota > Sumerlaeia > MVZB01 > MVZB01 > CAUZJO01. The sequence continues at coordinate 1,243 of CAUZJO010000155.1, forward strand.
AGCGCGGCGTAAAGGTTGACCATGCGTATGGCCGCCGCCGCCGATTCAGTCCCTTTGTTGCTCTCATTGGGGCCGGACCGTTCGATGGCCTGTTCGATCGTGTCAGTTGTCAAGACTCCGAACAAAACCGGGACGGGGCTTGTCAGCGCCACGTCGGCGACCCCGCGCGCGGCCTCACCCGCGACGTACTGATAGTGGTCCGTGGCCCCTCGGATCACGCATCCCAATGTGATGACCGAATCAAAGCGCCCGCTCTCGACAAGTCGCGCGGTGACGGCTGGAATCTCGAACGCTCCCGGACACCAGACCACCGTGATATCCCGCGCGGCGACACCGCGGCGGACCAGTTCACCGGTAGCCCCCTCGATCAGTTTTTGAACGATGGATTCGTTGAAGCGCGAGGCTACCAGCGCGAAGCACCGACCCTTTACCTCGTCATCATCTTCGATCACGCGCGGATTGTCACCGGACCGGCTCATCGGCATGCTCTCTAGTTCGATCCGGGTCGTGCGCGCCGTCTTGCTCACCGTTGTCCGGATCGGCCGCCGTTGAATGTTCGCGGACCGGTTCTGAGGCGTCAAGCAAGTGACCCAACCGCTGGCGCTTGGTTTGGAGGTATTGTTCGTTGTGGTCGCACTTGCCGACCTCGAGCGGCAGGCGTTCGACGATCTCGAGGTTGAACGCCTCGAGGCCGACGATCTTGCGCGGATTGTTGGTCAGCAGCCGAATCCGCCGCACGCCCAAGTCAACCAAGATCTGCGCACCGATCCCGTATTCGCGCAGGTCGGGCTTGAAACCGAGTTCCCTGTTGGCGTCGACGGTGTCCATCCCCTGCTCCTGGAGCGCGTAGGCCAGCAGCTTGTTCTTGAGCCCGATCCCCCGGCCTTCCTGATGCAGATAGACGATCACCCCGCGACCCGCGCGGCCGATCATCTCCATCGCGGTCTGCAACTGCGGCCCGCACTCACAGCGTAGCGACATCAACGTATCGCCCGTAAAGCACTGACTGTGCATGCGGACCAGGATCGGGCGTTCATCGATCTTGCCCATCGACATCGTGACGTGCTGCTCCTTGTGAACGATGTCCTCATAAAGGCTCAACCGCCACATACCGTAACGGTTGGGCATATCGACGGTTACCACGCGCCGGACGAGTTTTTCGGTCTTCTGGCGATGGGCGATCAGGTCGCGGATGGCGGCGATGGGCGTATCGAGCTTCTCGGCGATCTCGATCAGATCGGGCAGGCGGGCCATCTCGCCATCGGGCTTGAGGATCTCGCACAACACGCCGACCGGCTCCAGACCCGCCAAGCGGCAAAGGTCAACGGTGGCCTCGGTGTGACCGGCGCGCGTGAGGACCCCGCCTTCGCGCGCGGCGATCGGGAAGAGATGACCGGGCCGGGCCAGGTCCGAGGGCTGGCTGGCGGGATCGGCCAAGACTTTGACCGTCGTCGCGCGGTCCTTGGCCGAGATGCCGGTCGAGACCCCATGGCGCGCATCGACCGAATCGGTGAAGTTGGTGCCCATCAAGGCCGTGTTTTTCTCGATCGGAAATGGATCCAACCGCAGGGCCTCGAGCCGCTCTCGGCTGGCCGGCACGCAGATGAGTCCGCGTCCGTGAGTGGCCAAGAAGTTGATTTTATCGCCGCTGACGTGCTCGGCCGCGAAGATAAAGTCCCCCTCGTTCTCCCGATCCTCATCATCGATCAAGATCACGATCCGGCCATCAGCAATGGCCCGGATAATCTCCGGGATGGGCGTGAATGGGATACTCATGGAAGTACTATACCAAATACGGGAAGGTCGAAACGAACGAAAAAGACGTCGGGGGAGGATAGGTGGCGAAATTAGTTGCCTCGGTTCCCCTCTGTTCGTGCTCGTGCTCGTGCTCGTAACTCGTAATCGATGTTTTCTGATTTCTATTCACGCGCCACGCCAGGATAATAAAAAAAGCCGATTACGAGTTACGAGCACGAGCACGAAATGGGGGGGGACAACGTCGCCTCGACTGTTAATCTCCTCGACCGCCCTCCGCAACCAACACTTCCTGGCGTTGCTCGTCCGCAATACCCTGGCCAAAGAATTTCGGTGGACTCTCAAGAGTGTAAACCAACGTCTCCTCCTCGATCGCGCGCCGCACGTTCAGCGGGAGATGAAACAGGCCCACCAGCGCGTGGCCGTCGAGCATCCGCAACCCGCCGCCGGTCTTCTCGGCCAACAACTGGTCGACGCTCGCGGGATCGGGATGAGTGTCGATCGGCCGCCCCATCGCCATCACGAATCCCCACGGCGCGGCATACGTCGGGACGTGGGAACCGTAGGAGTGCAGGTAGGGGAAAACCGTTTTGACCGTGTTGTGCAGCCGCGCGTGCAGCTTGATCTCGACCGGTGAGAGCGGTCCGGCCTGAACCACGAACACGCCGTTGTCGCTGAGGACGCCCGCCGCCTTCTCGAAATGCTCTTTCGTGAACAGCGGATAGGAAGGCCCCTCCTCGATCGGGTCCGAGAGGTCCGAGATGATCACGTCGAACCGGTCATCGGCCCGCTCCAGCAGCTTGACGGCGTCGTCGATCACCAACTCCAGCCGCGGGTCCTCGAAGGCCCCCTGATGCATCTCGGGCAGGTGGAGCCGGCAGGCATCGACCACCTCCTCGTCGATATCGACCATCACCACGCGCTCGACCCCATGCCAACGCAACGCCTCGCGCGCGGTCGCCCCCTCGCCTCCGCCCAGGATCAGGACCGAACGCGGATCGCCGTGGGCGAGCATCGCCGGATGGACCAGAGGCTCGTGATAGAGGAACTCGTCGCCCGTGCACGACTGCCACTTGCCGTCGAGCACGAGCGCCTTGCCGTAGGCGCCCGTCTCCAGGATCGTCATCTCCTGATAGGCGGTCTTCTTGCTCGCGAGGATGCGCGTCACGCCGTGCTGGTAGACGTCCCACGGCGTGATCGTTTCGTTTATCCAGAGATCGGCGCGTAGGTGGGCTCCGGGCATTGAACCATGATCTCCTGGTGTTGTGCGGCACCGTCGCCCGAGAGCACCTCGACGAGCGGGGTGGCCAGGCCGCGCGTGAAGCGCAGCAGGCTGTGACGACCGGGCCGAAACAGCTCGATCAAATGGCGACAGGCCGCCTCGGGGTCCGCCGCCTCGCCGCACGTGAACACATCGGCTGCCGCGTATGACTTTTCGGGCCACGTATGGATCGACAGGTGCGACTCGGCAAGCAGAGCCAGCGCCGTGACGCCTTGGGGATGGAATTGGTGCGTGATTTCCTTGAGCAGGGTGGCTTTGGCCCGTTGGGCCGCCTGGTGGAGCGCTCGCCGGACGAAGGCGGGATCATCGAGCAACTCGGATGGGCAGTTGTGCAGTTCAAGCATGCAGTGTGCGCAGACATTGGTCATCGAACAACCCCCATGCCATGAGATCAGTCATCGGGCGGGCAAACCCGAAGCAATTGCCGAATGCAAGCCGCCGTCTCGCGTTTCATCGGAGTATCTCCTTCTTTCATTCGCCGCGCGGCAGTTGAGGAGGGATCATGTTAGCGTTTTCCTTGGCCACGTCAACGCCAAAATCGGTCCGGCGAGCCAATTTTTCAGGCCCCGCGTCATGGGGGCCGCGGCCCGTCTTGTCACCGGCTTCCACCCCGTTTCGTGCTCGTAACTCGTAATCGGCCTTTTATCTTTGTCCCGACGCGATGGGCGAAAAGATCCGGGAGAACATCGATTACGAGTTACGAGCACGAGAGAGGCGCGAGCGGAACGCACCCCGCCCGCCGCCTCTATTGAATGGCGTCCCAAACCGGTTTTTCGAGAAATTCCGACAGCGCCCCCGCGTCGCCGCGGAGTTCGTCCTGGCTGCCATGATCGACGACATTGAGGCGTTTGCCGTCGCGCAAGACGAGATTCAACTCGTAACTGTAGTAAGAGTTCTTGTCCCCGCGGCAATACTCGGAGATGAGCTGAAGCGCGTGAATCTGGTCGATCTCGGTAAAGTCTTTCAGGGAGGTTTTGCGATACGTGCGGGTGGGCGATTTCTTCCCCTTCCAGAAGAATCCCTCGTGTTTGTCGAAGATAATGGGCGCTGTGAAGTGATGGAACATCCAGCCGCCGACGGCCACGAACAGCGTCCCGATACCGATCGGCAACAACGTCTCGACGCGCTGCGAAAACGTCCCGTTGGCGACTTGCGATCCGGTGAAGCCCACGGCTGCGCCGACCCCAGCGAGGATGAAGAGCCCGGAGAACAACTTCGCCCCCATCGACGCGCGGAATTCGATCCGGTTCAGGTTCGGTTTGGCTAATCGATGGGTGAAAAAACTCGCGCCTCCCCGCTTGAGCGGCGTCCATTCCACCTGTTCGGCGAACGGATCCCCAAAAACGGACGGATTGATGGGAGCGCGATTCGTCGCCAATTTACTCAGGGTATTCAGGAATTTCTTGAGCATTGGCCTCTACCTCTCCGACACGGTCTTCGGGGGCGACGTGGAAAGCGAGCTCAACTCCAATTGACGAATGCCGCCTGATAGACGCCACCGCCATTCAAGACACCATCGGGCCCGCTCCGCCGTTTCCAAGGCCTTCGCGCCACTTATATGTACATCGGCATACGAGAACGTCCGCGTAATCCTCGTGCCGAAAAGACTCGGCCCGGGCGGAGGCCTCAACGCCCGATTATCCCCGGTGCCAGGGATCTGAAACGCAGGATTCGGAAGGGCATTTCGGACCGGTCAACGCCCCCGGCCAGCAGCTTGGAGCGGTGGAGCTGAGCTGCGACAACATACATATAGTGACGCGGCCCGAAACTGAAGGCATCGGGCCAGCTCAGCAGCTCATCTTGGAACAAACGCCGGTAACTACGGTCCGGCGCAATGACCCCCACCGCATTGGCCTCGATCTCGCTGATGTAGATGTTGTCGGCCGAATCGATCGAAATCCCGTCGCAGTGGGGCTTGTCGCTATAGCGTTCGATCTGCCTCGCGAGGGCTGCGTCATCCAGAGCGGGGTCGGCCAGCGCGTCGGCGGGGATGCGGTACAGCGCCCCCCCCGTCATCGGCCCGTAATAGACCCACTCGGACTGGGCGTCAAGGACGATGGGGTTGACGCCGATTCGAGGACGGACGGTCGTGCCGTCGGGCCGGCTGATTTCCAGCGGACGCTCCTCGATGACGATATCCACGTCCTCGGGAACGACGCTTGAGTGACCCTGCAGCACGCGGCGCGACAGACCGGTGCGCAGGCTGACAACGATCAACGCGTCCTTGCCCCCGGCGACGGGGTCGGCGATGTAGCACATCGCTCGTTTGATGTCGATCGCCAGATCATTGAGGAACGATCCTTCAACGGTCGCGGGAGGGGGAATATAAATCACCCGTCCGACTTGATCTTTTTCCGCGACCCAGGAAATAAGCTTCGGCACGGAACCCCCGCGCATCCCGTTATCGAGCAGCCATACGACCCCCCGCGCATCGCATTGCAGGCCGAGCACCGTGTCCAGTTTCAACCCGTCGGTCGTTCCCGCATCGTTCGCCTCCGCATTGGGAAAGGGCTTCACGCTCACGGTCGTTCCCTCGTCTTCGATGACCAATTCGGCCAGCCGTAATTTCGGTTCGTAGAACTGGTGCATGCTGACGATGATCCGGCCGTAAGGGGTCACCGTGATGTTGCCGGGTGGGAATTCCATGGGCAACTCAGCCGCCACTTCGTACTCAATGGGGTCCTGACCATGCGCCAGGCCCCCCAAAATAAAAGAGAAGATGATTGTCCACGCGCGCCGCATAAGGCTTATTCCTTTCTCCGTCTGACTGCCATAATAATCTGCCCCATAATGATTGCAAAAAGTGTCGCCAGAGAGAAGCCCAAAAGCAGAGCCGGCAGCATGGGCCGGTAGACGACCTCGACCTCGGAGCGACCGGCGGGGACTTGGACGGCCCGCAACAAGTCGGCCACCCGCTGGACTTCGCGCGACTGGCCATTGACCCGAGCCCGCCATCCCGGCGTCCAGAGCTCGCGCAGCACCAGCAGGCACTTTTTGGGAGCGTCGACCGCCAGCCGCATCGAGTGATTGCCCCGCTCGAGCCAGCGCACACGATCGATGTCGCCCGCAAGCGGCTCAATCGTCGCCGCCTCGCGCGGGCTCTCCCCCGCCTCGGCCAGGAAGGCCCGGGGTTGGGCGTTCATAAATTCAAAGATCGGCGCCGGACCGTCCGCGTCGCCGAAAACCAACCGCCACGGATCCACGTCGGCGGGCGGAGGCGCGAGGCGATAGGCTTGGCCCAAAACGACGAATCGGAAGCGGGGATCGTCCAACTCCCACGTGACTCGCTTCACCCTCAGTGCCCGGCCGAAGTCGATCGAGCCGCGATAGTTTGCGCTCTGGTATTGATAACCCAACGAGGGAACAACGGCCGGCGTGGCCCACAGCCAGTTGGTGACCGCGACGAATCGAGGGTGCGTGAACAACACGGGTAAGTCGGGAGCGCGGGCGAAAGCCGTCTCGATCCCGTTGCGAACCGAGAACGTGAATTCGCCTTCCTCGGCCTCGACCCGCAGCCGCGCCACCTCGGCCTCCAGCGGGGTGCGGAGGGGACGGTCAAACGTGGATAGAAAGAGCCAATGCGTGACCGGCGCGGTCGTGCCCGCGTTATCCCAGGCCGAAACCGGGCGTCGCGGGGTTGCGCCGTCGAGAGTTTCAGGGAGCGTTGTGAGTCGACGGTCATGGGGATTGCCGATCAAATAACGCAGCCCGAGGGTCGCGAACAGTTTCTGGTCGGGTCGCGCGAAGGTGAGGTTGCGATACGGATCGTTGATCGGCGAGCGGCCCGCGGTGCGCTCGATCAGGTCCAGATAATTCAGCGTGATGAGCGGATCGAACCCGTTGATGTCTTCGAGTCCGTAGAAAGTGGCGAGGTTCGGCATGAAGGTCTGGAATTTGAGCAGACTCAGAAACTCGGTGTCGTGCAATCGAAGCGGATCGTATCCGGCGATGCGGAAAGGCTCGACCTGCGCGGCGGCCCGTTGCTTCAGATAAGACGCCTGCGAGGGCCGGTTGAAAAACGCGGTGCCTTCGACCGGTGGGGCCACGCGCGGCTTGAAGTGCCAGAGCAGCATGACAACGACCAAACCGGTCAGCGCGAATCCCAACCTCCGATACCGTCGCCCCAAGAAAAACACCAAGCCGAGCAGCGACAGACCAACGCCCGCCTCCACCCAGAGAAAGAGACGACGGCCCAGAGATTCGGGCGCCAGCAGCCACGCGATGAGCCAATCGTCGCCATACGGCGCCGAACCCTCCGGTATGTTCAATTGCCATGAGCGGGTGAAAAAGACCATGAACCCGATCGCCGCAAGCCCCAGCCAGACCAGTGCCCAGCGTTTCAGGCTTAGAAGGTGGAACCGCTCCAAAGCCAATGCCGTGAGGACCGCCAGCCCCAGCGCCGCCAAGACCAGCCCCCGCCCGGGCCCGGCGAGCTTACTGAACCCCGGGACCCACGGCATGATGAACTGGATCCCCGCGTTCTTCCCCAACGCAAACCACAAACCGAACAACACCAGCGCCACGCCACACCAAACCCTCCTGTCGCGCCAGGCGGCCCGCCCGGTGAGCAACGTCACAATCAACGCCAAGACGACGGGGCCGACGTAGAGCGCCTTATCGATGTATTCAGGATAGACGCCGCCCAGCGTGCCGCCCAGCAGGGCCGGAACCAACTCCCCCCAGGCCAGGGAATCGGCCAGGTTATCGGCGACGCTGGCATGGGTGCGCACCGACTTGGTGACGCGCAGGATGCCCGGAATGAGCGTCGGCATGGCCAGGACAAAACCCAAGGCCAAATGAAGGGCGGATCGAGTCGCTTCGCGCGCGGCCGGGCCCGGACCTCTTTCGCGCCACAGGGGCGACCCAACCTGGATCAGCCAGACCACGCCGAAACCGATGAATCCGTAAAACATCAAGTGGGGCGAGCCGATCGTGAAAATCATGGCCGCAGCCAGCGTGGCCAACCAATGATGGCGACGCCGGCTTCCCGCCGCCGCGGCCAGCAGCCAAGGGAGCCAACAACATCCGTAGAAGATCGTTGGATTGATGATGCGGCCCGCCATGTGGCCGCCCCCGCCGTAGACGAACGCCCCCACCAGCGCCGGCCAAGCGCCCAGCCCCAACGCGCGCAGCAGAACCACCGCGCCGGCCAGGGCCACCAGATAATGGATGAAATGAAACGGGCCGTAATAGCTTCGCCAATCCTCGATGAAATAGAACGGCCAGCGCAACGGGTAGAGCATCGCGGCCTGGAGGTTGTCCACCAACGGGGAACCCGACAGACTATAGGGGTTCCATAACGGCGGCCCTCCGGACCACTTGAGCGAGAAAAACGGCCCGTAAAACAGGGAGTGATCGGCCCCCACCGGCAGCGCGCCGAGGGCGTATGGTCCGTAAAGCAGGCAGCACCCGATGCCCAGCAACAACCACGGGAGCCATGATTCAAGTCGCGGACGGTTCATGATACGCAATGGTGCCTCACGCGGGCGGTTTCCGCAGCAGTTTGGGGCGCCTCGACCGAAAAAAACACCGGATCTCCGTTATCGCGTAGTATCGGCTTGGACCAAGGTCTGGCAGGGCGCGTCCACGGTCTCAGTGACCCACGGGGCGGTGCGCTTGACGGGGACGATCAGTGCAATGCCGGTCCGCCCAAGCATCCCATCGCACGATGTCACCCGGCGCCACGACTGGGTTCAAGCACTTTCGCTTCGATGTCCAAGAAACTCGCCGACCCAGCGGTGGATCTGTCCACCGCACTCGCCGCGATGACAGACGAATCCTTCGTCAAAGCGGATCACCGACCGCGGGGCGAATTCGATCGGGCCGCCGTCGAATTGGCAGACCGTGCAACCGGCCTCGGCCGCGATCAACGCCCCGGGCATGTGGTCCCACATCACGTCGGGGTGCCCGTCCTTGCGCCGCTCGCGCAGATAGATGTCCAGTTCCCCCAATGCCACGGCGAGGTACTTGGCCTGACTGTCGAGCTTGACCGGGACCGCCTCGCCGCCCTGTTCGAAGCGGCCGTGGGTGTTTCCATGTTCGAGGGACACGGCCACGCGAAGCGGCTTGGTGAACTCGGCGGCTTCGTTGTGGATCCGTTCAAACGTCCGCGGGACCTCGGCGCCGCCATGTTCGACCCAAGCGCCTCCGCCCCGCACGGCGAACGCAAGTGCCCCCCCGATGCGCAGCGGCTGACCCGCGGGACGCGCAGGAACGGCCATCGCGCCGAAAACGGGCTCACCCTGACGAAAAAAGCCGAGCGCGATCGCATAATAACGGCCCGCCAGGTAACCCTTCGTCCCATCGATGGGGTCGAAAATCCATACGACCTCGCCGCTCTCGGGCAGTTCGATCACCTCCGCTTCCAGCGCGACGCCGTAGAACTCCGCCGACGCGCGCACGGCCTCTTCGATGACTTGCACCTGAAGCGAGTGCGGCTCCTCGCTGATCAGGCCGTCGGCCGGGAATTCGCGGGCCAGCATGTGCTGGAGTTGGGATTGGTGCAGGAGGTCGGCGATCGTGACGGGCGATCGGTCGGCCTTGATGATGGTCCGGACGCCCTCGCGCAAACGCTCCGCCCCCCTGGCCTGGATGCGCAACAG
>CAUZJO010000156.1:0-10460 GCA_963580245.1 Candidatus Sumerlaeia bacterium
ACGCCCAGGGCCGCACGCTGGAGGCGCGGATGGAGGTTGCCGCCGCCCGGACGCGCATCATCGTGAGCGCCGCCGATCTGATGGCCGCCGATTATCCCGTCACGATCGATCCGGAAGTCGGAAGCAACGATTTCCGCATCAGCGACATGGGCGTCGACGGGGATTCGGACTATGACGCCTACGAGACCAGGGTCGCCTATAACAGCACGGATAACGAGTACCTCGTGGTTTGGTATGCCGATGACGACACCGGATCGCTGGTCGATAACGAAAATGAAATCTTTGGTCAACTGATCGACGGGGCGACGGGGGCGGAGATCGGAGCGGACATCCGCATCAGCGACATGGGGGCGCACGACGGCAGCACTACCTTCCAAGCTTTCAATCCGGCCGTCGCCTACAACGCCACCAACAATCTATACCTGGTGGTTTGGGAGGGCGAGGACGACATAGCGCCGCTTGTTGACGACGAGTCGGAGATTTTTGGTCAACTTCTGACGGCGGCCGGCGCCGAGACGGGAACCAACGATTTTCGCATCAGCGACATGGGCGGCGACGGGGATACCTTGTATAACGCCTTCGAACCGGACGTGGCCTGGAACGCGAACGACAACGAATTTCTCGTGGTTTGGCGGGGTGATGACGACACCGGGTCGCTGGCCAACGGGGAGTACGAAGTCTTTGGTCAACTGATCACCGGGGCGACGGGGGCGGAGATCGGATCGGACATCCGCATCAGCGACATGGGGGCGACCGACGGGAATTCCGCGTATGACGCCATCGATCCGGCCGTCGCCTACAACGCCACCAACAATCTATACCTGGTGGTTTGGTATGCCGACGACGACACGGCGCCGCTTGTTGACAACGAGAGGGAAATCTTCGTTCAACTCCTGACGGCGGGCGGCATCGAGACGGGAACCAACGATTTCCGCATCAGCGACATGGGGCCCGATGGGGATTCGTTCTATGACGCCCAACACCCGGACGTGGCTTGGAACGCGACCGACAACGAATTCCTCGTGGTTTGGCAGGGGGACGACGACACCGGGTCGCTGGTTGATACGGAATTCGAGATTTATGGCCAGCGGATCAGCGACGCCGGGGCGGAGATCGGCGGCGACCTGCGTCTGAGCGATATGGGAGCGACGGACGGAAGCTCCAGTTTTGACGCCGCTCGCCCCAAAGTTTCGTACAATGCCACCGATAACGTCTACCTGGTGGTTTGGGATGCCGACGACGACACCGCCCCCCAGGTCGATGAAGAATACGAGGTCTTCTTTCAGGTGGTTGCAGGCGCGACGGGAGCGGAGGTCGGCCCCGACGAACGGATCAGCGATATGGGGCCCGATGGGGATGCCGCGTCGGACGCGTACTACCCCGACGCGGCCTGGAACAGCACGGATAATGAGTTCCTGGTGGTCTGGCACGGCGACGAGGACGTCGCGCCGCTGATCGACGGGGAGTTCGAGATCTTCGGTCAACGACTCGATGGAGCCGCCGTCCCCATCAAGGTGAGCGGCTATTTGGTGGACTAGACGGGCAACGGTCGTAAAGGAGGGCTCAGGTCCTTCGTCATCTGCATCTTCGCAGACGTAATTGTCGCGGTCGCCATAGTCCAGAAGTATAAGCCCGTGGAGATTTTGGCTGGGGGAGTGCTGTAAATAAAATGCTAAGTCCCATTGGTGGTATGGGCCCTCAGATCCATCGCATTACACAATTCTATCAATTCGCCGTCGTCTAGCAACGGAAGGAATGGGGCAAGCGCATCGTCACTGTCCCTTTCATCAGCGAGGATTTCCATCCGGCTTCCCCCTTTACGGCCTAACGAATTTAGATTCTTTGCATCGCTGAGATTCCGCACGATAGCTATTGACACCGCTTGGGCCTATCACAACTTGGGCTGATCGCGCAGGAATTCACGCCCCAACCGCCCATAGCGGCGGTTCCGCCGTGCGCGTGTGTTGGTGTCCGAGGTCGCCAGCGGTCATGCGTATTCTCTGGACAAATCCAAGGACGGTGCCCTACTCTAAACTGCCAACCTTTTCCACGACGGCTAAAGCAACATAAGGAGGTTTATGTGATGTATGTAGAAATGCTAAGGAAATACGCGGTGATTACCGTGTGCATCGCACTGTTTCTTGGCAATTTGTCGCTCGGTGACCACGGTGTCCGAGCGGCTGAAACCAAACATCTCGACAATGTGACTTCGGGAAGTATCGAGACCTACAACTTCGACAACAGCCGGTTTTTCGCGCCGAGGAACATCTCGATCGGCGAGGACATCGGCAACGAGGGTTGGCTTCGGATCACCGCGAAAGGCCGACGCGATTACCTGGCGAGCATCAACCCGCGTCGCTGCGCCCTGGTCATCGTCGATATGCAAAACGGGATGATTGGCCCCAACAGTTGGCCAGAACAACTGGCGAAATACAATCCGGAGATTGCGGAGTATTGGAACAAACGTGCCACGGAGACCGTGATTCCCACGATCAACCGCCTGACGGCGTTCTTCCGCGAAAAGGATCTCCCGATTGTCTGGCTGCAACTCAATCCCAGCGGGATTCTGCCCCAACTGAAGACCGAATTCGGCCCGCGTGAGTTTCTGGTTACGAAATACTCGGCGGGCGCCTTCGCCACGTCGCCGATCGACAACGTCCTTAAGGAACTGGGCGTGGCGACCGTCTTTTTCGTTGGGGCCGACACCGCCTGCTGTTTGTTCGCGACCGTGGACGGGGCCTATGATCGGAATTATCAGACGATCGTGATTGAGGACGGCTGCCTGGGCTCTCGACCCGAGTTGCACGATGCCGCGATCAAAATCTGGGCCTATCGGGGCTTCGTCCGTTCGAGCGATCAGGTGATCAACGATTACCCCTGGAAGAAATGGATCGACCCTGCGGTTCTGGAACACGGCCTGCAACGGAGGGATGAGCGACGCGGTTCGATCAACAGCTCAATCGATCAGGGCACATCGAAATGATTGTCAGCGCGGGTCAAGGCCTTGTTGACTTTGTGTCGGTTGAATTGGTAGCATTGGTCATTCAATGTTCCAGTTCGGCTGGAATTCCGTAATGCGGAAAACGCCATTGGAAATCAATCTGGAGGACTGACGAATCATGATCGCAAGGCTTTCAGCTACAATCAGCTTGGGTGCCGTGCTGTTCGGTATATCAATCGGCGCAAATGCGGAACAGACCAAGAAGGAACCTTGGCCATACAAAGACGCGACGCCAGACGCCCGAATCGAATACGTCCGCACGGATATCCCCGATTTCCCACTCCCGTTCGACCGTGGCCGGACCTATGAATCTCTGGTCCCTGATACCCTCGACCTCGCCGAGCGAGCCAGGCTGGCGATTAACGCCTTGACCAACGCGACCAATCCCAATCAAGACCATGAACAGTATTTCTCGCTCTACATTGGTAATCCTCTCCGCATGGCGCACAACTTTAGCGACTGGTGCACGCCGAAGTACATGGAAGCGCTGCCGCTGCTTCGCGACGTCTCGGGCAGCAAATATAACCTTCGGGTTGACCGGGTGTGGATGGATGTCGTCCTGAAGTCGATCGGCCCCGACGGGCTCTTCTATTATCCCATCGTAGGCAAACCGTGGTACGGCAAAGAAATGTGGTGGGCCAACGGGATCGCCCGCGCGGATGGGTCGGTTTTCGTGGTTGAAAAACCCAATGAGGAATTGCTTCAGGATCTGGACACCTACGCGCTTTCCCACGCGCATTCGGTCATCGAGGAGTCCGGCATCAAGCAGTTTACGCATCCTCAGCCCTGCGGACGAATCATCAATGTGATGACTGTTTACTATCTGTACGATCAGAACCCCATTTGGGATGATATGATCCGGCGGATGATCGATCGAATGCTCGAATTGGTGATCGATAAAGGTGAGTATTGCTATTTTCCTCCGTATCTTTATGAGCCCAATGCCAAGTTCGACCCCAAAAACACACTCGCTGAAATGCCGAAGGGATTGCAGGGCGGAGAGATCAATGGGCGATTTATTAAAGCGCCGGCCCTTTATTATAAAATGACGGGCTATGAACCGGCCCGGGAATTGGCGGGCAAACTGACGAATTACATGCTACGCCAGGCCGATTACTTCGGCCCGAATGGGGAATTCACCGGAGACCGGCATTTTCATGCGCACACCAATTACATATTCGGCATACTCGAGTACGCGGCTGCTGTGGAGGATCGGGATCTTCTCGAATACATCCGTAAGAGTTACGAATGGGCAAAATCGCCCGAGGCGGGGTCCAGCGAGCTGGTCGGCTTTTTCCCGGAAACCGCCGATCCGTCTTATCCAACCTCGGAAGGTTGCGCCGTGGCGGACATGGTCGCTTGGGCGGTCAAGCTCTCGGCGGCCGGCGCCGGTGACTACTATGAGGACGCCGAACGTTGGGGACGCAACTATTTTTCCGAGATTCAACTGACGCGTCCCCGCGTTAACGATCTTGTTCGTCACGGAAAGACCATGGAGACTAAGAAGTTGCTTAACAATGAGACCGACGACGGCGTCGCCGAACGCAATCTGGGCGCTTTCGCGAGCTGGTCGACGGGCAACGAGTGGTGGGGCGGCCATCGGGATACGGACAACCTGATCATGCACTGCTGCACCGGCAACGCCACGCGGGCACTATACTATTTATGGCGTCATATCTTGGATTATCAGGACGGCGCGTTACGCGTCAATATGTTGCTCAATCGCGCCTCGCCGTGGGTTGATGTCTTCAGCCATATTCCTTATGAGGGTAAGGTCCGGCTTGAAGTCAAGAAAGACTGCACAAGCCTGATGGTGCACGCCCCGGAATGGGTCCCTTCCGGCAGCGATGAGATCGTTGTGACGATCGACGGTCGGAAGCACGGATATACCTGGAAGGATCGGTATCTGGATTTGGGCTCGGTTGGAGCGGGCCGAGAAGTCATCCTTGAATTCGCAATTGGCGAACGAAGCGTTCCCGTCAATATGGGCGATCGAGAATATACCGTTGTCGTGAAGGGCAACACGGTCGTCCACATCGATCCACCGGGGCGCGTCAGTCCGATCTTCCAGCGCGATCATTATCGCTCCAACCAAGTCCGGTGGCGTAAGGTTCAACGCTACGTTTCCGACGAGCCGATACTCTATTAACCCATATTTCCCAGATCAAAGTTGTGAACATGAGGTATAATATCCCTGAGAGGCCCATGAATAAAGGCTGATGTCGATATTCAAGCAGAGAAAGTGAAGATATCCCATTGGGGAACGCAAAAAAAGGGCATTACGAGTTCAATTTGACCGCAGTGTGAAGTTGGAATTTCATGGGGCAAAGATCACCAGCGACGGCGGGATCCTCGTTCATCGGGAATTGGATGAGGTGCTGGGCTTGATGGCGATGGCCGAGGAAGTTTTACACGATAAACGTAGGGGGAAGAACAAGCAGCACACCCTGACCGCCTTGATGCGGCAAGCGACTTATGGTCGACTGGCGGGTTACGAAGACACCAACGATGCGGAGCGGCTGCGAGTTGATCCGGCGATGCGTCGGGTGGTGGGTGGTCGAGCCAAAGAGCGACTGGCGGCTTCGGTCAGCGAGATGGGGCGGTTTGAGACCGAGCTGTTGACCAGCAATCGGAATTTTCGGGCGTTGACCGATTTGAGTGGGATGTGGATTGATCAGGTGCATGCGCGGACCGGGCTGAAAGAACTGATCCTGGACATGGACAGCTCCGAGAGCCCGACCCACGGCGAGCAGGAGGACTCAGCCTGGAATGGCTATTTTAAACGCAGGTGTTATCATCCCCTGTTCTGCTTCAATCAATACGGCGACCTGGAGCGGGTGCGATTAAGACCGGGCAATGTTCACAGTGCGGATCACTGGCGTGAGGTGCTGGAGCCAGTCGTGGCGCGCTATCGGGAACTGGACATCGAGCGCTACTTTCGCGCTGATGCGGCCTTTGCCGATCCCGAAGTCTATGAGTATCTGGAACCGGAAGGATTCTTCTATGCGATCCGCCTACCGGCCAATGCTGTGTTGCAGCGGGCCATCGATCACCTGCTGACCCGACCTGTGGGACGCCCGTCGCTCAAACCCAAGGTTCTGTATCACAGCTTCGAGTATCAGGCGGAGAGTTGGGACCGACCCCGGCGGGTCGTGGCCAAGGTGGAGTGGCATTGCGATGAGTTGTTTCCACGTATTGGTTTCATTGTGACCAATCTACGGTGGCGGAACAGGCGAGTGGTGGAATTCTACAACCAGCGGGGCACGGCAGAGCAGTGGATCAAGGAGGGCAAGATCGCGCTGACCTGGACACGGCTCTCCTGCCACGATTTCAGGGACAACGAGGTTCGACTTCAGCTGTTCGCCCTGGCCTACAATCTGGGAAACTTCCTGCGGACTCTGGCCCTCCCCCGCAAGATCGAGCATTGGACATTGACCACCCTACGCGAGAAGTTGATCAAGATCGGTGCGAAGGTTGTCCAGCATGCCGGGTATGTCACGTTCCAAATGGCCGAAGTGGCCATTCCAAAGGATCTGTTCGCGGCGATTTTGAGGAAGATCGACCGATTACGTGTCTGCCCGGGAACAGGCTAGCGTGAAGATCTTGTTGAAAAACAAAACGATGCCAAAACGAGCGGTGAAACTACGCCCTTTTGTCAGGGCAAGGGGGTTATTTCACTGAAAATTATCAGCTTTCATTACATATGGACCCGCCCATGCTGTGTTCGAGCCATATCGCGGGTTAATTTACTTGATTTTGATGCCAAAGGAGGAGGAAATGAAACGGTATTGGATAAATTAACCGGGATGAGGCAGTCAAATGGGAAATCTCGGATTAGATAAATTTACCGAGTTCAGTAAGCTAAATGGGAAATCTCAGCTTAGAAATGTTACCCTTACTGGAATAGTTGTAACCTCACTCTCCGAGCTTGTGGCTGCGACTCTAACAATTACGAATTGGAGGAAATAACGAAAATGAAAAAGAACTATTTAAAGATTTATGCACTTGGCTTCGTGTTGTTGATTGCAGGATCATTTACTGTCCAGGCGGAGGTCATTGACGAAAATCCGGCAACCCAGACAACACTGGGTCAAATGAGATTTGATGAAATGTCCGTTGTGAATTACACCGCATCTGCCATCGATATTGGCCCTGATCCACTCATCTTTTCTCCCGAAGGAGGAGGCGGCATCCGTCCCGTTGAAACGGATGGAAATGGCCTCCTTATTATCCCCGCGGGTCCGGATACCTGTACAAATCCCGACTCTGATTTCATCAACCAACGTCTTACCATGACGACCGACCCGCAAACCCTGCCCGTCCCGCAAGATATGATTACGGACATTACAGTCTGGGAAGCCTGGATCCAGGTTCCAGATATAGGACCCATGCCGGCGATTCCCTCGGTGTATTTCGGCATTACAGATCTGGCCAGCAATGCATTGGGATTGCCAGATGACGGTCTTCAAGTCCATTCCTGGTGGATGGGGACCGGTTTCGTGTTTGACGGCGGGACCCACCTCCCAAATCTGGTCATAGGCACGTGGGTATGGAAGAACGCTGAAGTCACGAATATTCCATTGCCGCCAGCAGGAACAATCATCGGGCTCCGTATTATCATTGTGCCCCAGCCGGCGAATCCGGAACACGACGTCCGTTATGAATACAATCTCGGCGACGGTTGGCTTGAATATGTGCCCATGGGCCAGACCGCCGCGACGCTTACGCACCAAAGCAAGACAAAGGCAAGCTGTTTCCCCAGCCACTGTGTCCAGGACGGGTTGGAACTCCTCATTAAGAACAGGAGTTGCGAGAGCCCAGGGATTCCTGTTGGCGTGGACATGATTCGCATCTTTAATGCCCAGCCGCCCCCCGCTCCCGCAGGACTTAATGACTGGTACTGGTACTAGAGTTGTATCTTAAGAAATGTTACCCTCACTAGAATAGTCGTAACTCCACTCTCCAAGCTTGAGGTTGCGACTCTATCAATTACGAATTGGAGGAAATAACATTAAGCCTCTTCCGGAATTATAGTGGATCTTGTCTTCAACTAACAAGCGCAACCCTCATTGCAGAAGCATAGGCGAACATACCTGCCTTCGACAACTCATCCATCACTCCGGCGCACTTGCGCCGATTCTCGGGCCGCAGACGCGATCTGGGCCGCGTGCCCATTCCAGCGAACTGGAAATCAACGTTCCATGTGCGACTTTGTGGTACAGACTAACGTGCGCTGGTAGGCACGCCGGTTGAAAGCGGACGAAGCTTGAGCCGGAAGGCTTGGGCGTTGGTTCCGGGAGTTCGAGTTCTGGTGTAATTTCACACACCAACTCCCAGTACTTCCGCCAAGAACGGGTGACAGGCTCATCCTCTACCGCGCCGTTAAATGTAAGAAAGTACTATATCCGAAAAGCAAGCTTGAATCCCCAAATGAAGAGCGGCCTCGGTTAATGGTTATCCGCTCATTCCGGGTAGACTGCAAGTAATGGCGATTGCTGAGAAGATATCGAGGGAATCCTTTAGTCAGTATTCACCTCCCTGATATCCAATCGAATCCCAGTAGTTGATATCCCCGCCACTGATGGTGCCATTGGTCGGGTCGAACCATGAATCCAGGTGGTGGGCCCCGGGACCCCAAGTTTCGTCCCTCCAAAGGCCATCAGGCCCCGCGCTGCTCAGCGCCCAACGATAGGTGAAACCAGTGTTCGGGAGCGGCGGTTCACTGAGCATCTGTGAGGTCATGATGACACTGACCTGCTTGCGTTGCGCATTGAAATGGCTCTTGAAGTTGAAGAAATCAAGAGGGATCGAACTCAAATAAACGATCGGAGTCGTCATCCGGCGTCCTTCGGTCCTTTGCCCTTGAAAATACAAAAAAAAGCCCCCGAAGTATCGATGCCCCGGTACTGCGGGGACGATGGGTTGACTCCATTGGTGGATCGTGTCACTCCAATCCGATTCATACGCCCGAATGGCAACCGCGGTCGTCCTCATATCGGCCCGCAATCTGGCCAATTTGACCCGCGTCTGGGCTTCCAAGAAATTCGGCACGGCGATCGCCGCCAGAATGGCAATGATCACCACCACGATGAGCAATTCAATCAATGTGAATCCTTTTGCCGTTCTTGTCATTTCCCCAAACTTCCCAATGGATAGGACATCCATCATTCCTGACCGCTGGCATGATTCCTATCTTCTTGGATAGGTGATTCCGCTCTGAAAATAGAGGACCTGGCCGAAGCTGACCGTCCCATTGGTTGGATCGTAGAAGAAACTATCCCTATTTTGGCCAACGTTTTGCCACCACAGCAAGTCCGGCCCCGAACTCTCAAACACGAATCGATGTTCCTGGGGTATAAGCTCGGGAGACATCGACCTCCTGAATCCGTCCCGCGTGGTGGTCGGCTGATCCAGCGGCCATCCACTGTAGACGACCGAGCCCCCACGCACCCGCCGGTCCACACCCCAGTAAGACGTATCTCTCAGCAGCATCTTGGTGTTGAAAACGTCGATGGGTATGGTGGTCATGTAGGCGACCGGGGTGGTCACCAGGGCGCCCGGATATGGTCCTGGAACGGCGTGTCGCGCTTCGTCGGGGCCGTACAGCATGACCCATTCCGCAATAAAGCCCGCCGTGTAATTGAGTCGCCAGGGGTTGGGAAGGGGAATATTGTTCTGGTCGACAGCATAAGATTCGAACGCAATCGCCATCGAACGCATGTCGGAGACGGTGCGACTGATCTTTGAACGAGTTTGTGCCTCCAGGAAATTAGGCACCGCGATCGCCGCCAGGATCGCGATGATGGCGACGACGATAAAAAGTTCAATCAGCGTAAAACCAGCGGTTCTTCGCACTCTCCATGGCCCCCTTCTCTAGGCCAACTTTGTAACCGAATCACGATTTTAAATTATTACCGAGAGGTGAGAGGCGTCAAGAAGGAAACGAGCTAAATCGACGGAATCGCCCCGTGGCCACCTTTCATTGAATATGCCACGCGGCGCCGACTGGCTGATATGGGTCGGTTTTGGCCAGACCAATGGACCTCTCCAACAGTTTTCGTAATGTATGTGCCCCCCAAATGACATGCCCCAATCTCTGGATAACTTAAATTGTTTCAACATATTTACCTACATTTTGGCAGTTTGCGTTTAGCGGTTCCATTGACCCCCTTGCTGGGTAGCGCGTCGGGAATGGTGACGCCGGCCGTCGCGCAGACCAGCCGCCCTCGCGCCATGGGCCACGTCTCCCGGCCGCCACAGACGAGGCAACAAAATCCGTCGGGCGAACCCATCGCCTCCAGGGAGGCCATGCACGCCGCCTCGGCTTGGAACTCGTCCCCAACCTTGGTCACGTTAATCAGTTTTCCACCGTGCGCCTATGCTCAAGGGCCGCCGGCGGAATTAAAAATTGTGAGTGCCGGGACTCCGACGACCCCCCCCTCCCTTTTCACGAGGACGG
>CAUZJO010000157.1:0-10328 GCA_963580245.1 Candidatus Sumerlaeia bacterium
TGGTGCGCGACGGCGAGATCATCGCCGCCGCCCAGGAGGAACGCTTCTCGCGCGTCAAGCACGATGAGCGCTGGCCCGGCCATGCCGTCCGCTACTGCCTCGACGAGGCCGGCCTCCAGCGCGAGGAAATCGACACGGTCGTCTTCTACGAGAAACCGCTGATCAAGTTCGACCGCATCCTGGAGACCTTCCTGGCCACCGCGCCGTTCGGCCTGCGTCACTTCATCCGCGGCATCCAACTGTGGACCCGCCAGCGGCTTCACATCGTCCGCGAAATCGAGGCCGAGATGACCGACGCCTGGCACGGGAAGCTGCTGTTCACCGAACATCACCAGTCCCACGCCGCCAGCGCATTCTACCCCTCGCCCTTCGAGGAGGCGGCGGTCGTCACGATCGACGGCGTCGGCGAGTGGGCCACGACGACCCTCGCCCATGGGAAGGGCCGCGAGCTGACCATCCTCAAGGAGATCCACTTCCCCCACTCGCTGGGCCTGCTCTACTCGGCGTTCACCTACTACTGCGGATTTCGCGTTAACAGCGGCGAGTACAAACTGATGGGCCTGGCGCCCTACGGGGAGCCGGTCTACAAGAACATGATCTACGAACACCTGATCCAGGTCGGCGAAGACGGCGGGTTCCGGCTCAACATGGACAACTTCCATTACACGCGCGGCCAGACGATGACCGGCGTCGCCTTCGATCGGCTGTTCGGCGGCCCGCGTCGCGCGCCCGAGAGCCCCATCACCAAGCGCGAGATGGACCTGGCCGCCTCGGTCCAGGCCGTCACCGAGGAGGTGATGCTCAGGCTGGCCCGCCAGGCGGTCAAGCAGACCGGGTGCCGCAACCTGTGCCTGGCCGGGGGGGTGGCACTCAATTGCGTGGGCAATGGGAAAATCCTGCGCTCGGGCGAGATCGACGGCCTGTGGATTCAGCCGGCCGCCGGCGACGCAGGAGGCGCGCTGGGGGCGGCCCTGGACGTGTGGCACAACTTCTACATGAAACCCCGCACGCCCGACCCCAACGATTCGATGAAAGGCAGCCAGCTGGGCCCGGCCTGGAGCGACGAGGAAGTCGCCGGCCTGCTCGAGCCCCTCGGCGCGGTCTTCACGACCCATGATGATAACACGCTGGTCGAAAAAGTGGCCGAGTTGATCGAGCACGAAAACGTCATCGGCTGGTTTCAGGGGCGGTTGGAATTCGGGCCGCGCGCCCTGGGCAGCCGCTCGATCATCGGCGACGCGCGCAGCTCCGAGATGCAATCGGTCATGAACCTCAAAATCAAGTTCCGCGAATCGTTCCGCCCGTTCGCCCCGTGCGTCCTGGCCGAGCGGGCCACCGACTGGTTCGACCTGGACCGCGAGAGCCCCTACATGCTGCTCGTCGCCCCCGTCCTCGAAAAGCATCGGCTGACCGCCGCTGACGACGACCAACTCACGGGACTTGACCGGCTCAAGCGCAAACGCTCAACGGTCCCCGCGATCACACACGTCGATTACTCCGCCCGCGTCCAGACCGTCGACCGCCTCCGCCACGGGCTGCTCCATGGCGTGATGAAGGACTTCGAGCGACGCACGGGCTGCCCGGTCATCATCAACACCTCGTTCAATATCCGCGGCGAGCCGATCGTCTGTCGCCCCGAAGAGGCCTACCGCTGTTTCATGCTGACCAACATGGACGTCCTGGTGCTGGGCCACCACGTCCTGCTCAAGGCCGACCAGCCGCCGATGGAGGGGGCGGAGGAGTATCAGAAGCAGTTTGCGTTGGATTGACTTGAGGGAACCTTTAGGAATCCGGTTCGCAGTCCTCCCCACGGGACTCCGATTCGTTATAGGTTTGATTTCCCGCCACTTGCGTGGCGGGCTGAAAGCAATCGTCCCTGCCGGGACTGAGTTTTTGGAGGCACCTTTGATATTCTGAGGGGGACTTCAGATGATTAGCATGTACACGGCGAAATATACGAAGATTGGTGTAGGCTACATGGGTCAGCTCGTTGAATGGCCCGAGGTGATCACGGAAGGAAAGGACATCGAAGAGTGCCGAACCATGCTTGAAGATGCTCTCAATGAAATGAGAGCGGCCTATCGGCAGCAAGGAAAAGAAATCCCACTCGGCAACGTCTGAGAGCACAAGCAAGTTCTCTGGCTCCCTGAAGGGGAGCAATATGAATAGCCAGGGACACCAAGACCTCACGACCCTGAAAGGGTCGAACAGGCCGCGCCACGTTACGGCTCAACCATTTCAGGGTTGTGGCAATTACGGCAAAAAACGACTCCAATCAAGCTCCACCCCAAATTCAACCGAACCTCCGCCAATAAACATGCAGGCCGACAGTGCTAAAACCTAAGGTTTAATCAGGCCGAAATATTTTTTCGCTTGCAGGTTTTGGATGGCCAGCCTATCCTACCGCCGTACGTTACTGGTTAAATGCGGCCTATATTCAGACTGAACGAAAGAGATGATGCATGAAGTGGATCCGTGAGCGGGTGTTGAATGGGGAGTTGGTTGTTGGCACGTTTTTGAACCTCGCCTCGAGCTTTACGGCGGAAATCGTCGGCCATGCGGGCTTTGACTGGGTCCTGGTCGACCTGGAGCACGGGGTCGGCGATGAGTTGAGTCTGGCCCATCAATTCCAGGCCTTGGCCTCAACGCCGGCCGTGCCCTTGGTGCGCCTGCCCTGCAACGACTCCACTCGGATGAAGCGCGTTCTGGACCTGGGGGCCTTCGGCGTGATGGTCCCCTACGTCAACACCGCCGAGGAGGCCGAGTCCGTTGCCGCGGCCATGCGCTATCCCCCCAAGGGCATCCGGGGGGTGAACAAGTCGAACCGCGCCTGCGGGTTCGGGCGGTTGGCGGGGGAATACTACCCGGCCGCCAACGATAACCTGCTCTCGATCGTCCAGATCGAGACCAAGCAGGCGGTCGACAACCTGGATGCGATCGCGGCCGTGGATGGGGTGGATGTCCTGTTCGTGGGGCCGCTGGACCTGAGTGCCAGTCTGGGGATCGAGCAGCAATTCGACCACCCCACCTTCCACGAAGCACTCAAGGCGGTCGTCGAGGCGTGCCGCAAGGCGGGCAAGACCGCCGGGATGCACGCCCTGCGGCCCGACATGCTGGGGGCCGTCGCCGACGCCGGATTCACGTTTATCGGGATGGGGGTGGAGAGCATCGTGGTTTCGACCGCGATGAAGAACCTGTACGGGAACTGGACGAAATTCATGGAGGGCCGATAGAACCGATGGCGAACAAGAAAATCCTGGCAACCGGCCCCCTGGACGATTACGCCGAGAAGGTGCTGGGCGAGTTCGGGGAGATCGTCTTCGCCTCCGACACCAGCGAACCGACGCTGCTGTCGCTCATCGACGGCGCGGTCGCCTTGGCCGTGCGCGGCGTGCCGCCCATCAGTGCCAACCTGATCAACGCGGGGGCGGACCTCAAGGTGATCGGCCGCACGGGCGTCGGCTACAGCAACGTCGACGTCGCGGCGTCGACGGCGCGCAAGATCCCCGTGATCTTCACGCCCGGCGCCGGGGCGAGGGCCGTGGCCGAAGCGAGCATGACCTTCATGCTGGCACTGTGCAAAATGGTGACCCACTGGGACCGGGAACTCAAGGCGGGCAACTGGAAGAGCCGCTTCGAATCCCAGGGCCGCGACTTGGACGGGGGAACACTCGGGATCGTCGGCCTGGGCCGGATCGGGCAGATTCTGGCCGAACTGGCCCATCCGTTCAACATGACGATCCTCGCCCATGACCCCTACGTGGAACAAAAACGGGCGGCGGACTTGGGGGTGGAAAGGGTAGAACTGGACGACCTGATGCGCCAGTCGGACTTCATCTCCATCCACTGCAACCAGACCGAAGAGACCACGGGGATGATCAATCGCGAGCGAATCGGGTTGGTCAAACCCGGTTCGTACCTGATCAACCTCTCGCGCGGGGGCCTGGTCGAAAGCCTGGACGTGCTTGACGAGGCACTGGAGAGCGGGACGCTGGCGGGGGTGGGATTGGACGTCTTCGAGCCGGAGCCGCCCGACGTCAGCCATCCGATCTTCAAACGGGACAACTGCCTGACCGCGCCCCACTCGATGGGCACCACGGTCGGGGCGATGACGCGCATCTACAAGTCGATGTCCGACGACATGGCGGCAGTCCTGCGCGGCGAACGGCCGGGCTTCGTCGTCAATCCGGAGGTTTTTGAATAGACGTGCCGGTCCATCGCGGCGAATTGATTTCATTCTAACGGGAGAGAAACCGATGGCTCGTTCATCCAATCGCGAAACCATCCGCCTGACGGTTGGCCAAGCGATCGTAAAGTTCCTGTCGGTCCAATACAGCGAACAGGACAACGAAATCCAGCGCCTGGTCCATGGCGTGTTCGGCATCTTCGGCCACGGCAACGTCAGCGGGTTGGCCCAGGGGCTCTATGAATACGGCAACACCCTGCCCTATTACCAGCCTTGCAACGAACAATCGCAGGTCCACACGGCCATCGGCTACGCGAAGGCCAAGCGGCGCCTTTCGACGCTTGGCTGCACGGCGTCGGTCGGACCCGGTTCAACCAATATGCTGACGGCCGTCGCCGCCGCGACGGTTAACCGCATCCCAGTCTTGATCCTGCCGTCGGATTACTATGGGACGCGCTATCAGGGACCGGTCCTGCAACAGGTCGAGCACCCGGTCTCCGGCGACGTCAGCCTCAACGATTGTTTCCGGCCGGTTAGTCGGTTTTTCGACCGCATCCTGCGTCCCGAGCACCTGCTGACGGCACTGCCCGAGGCGATGCGCGTCCTGACCGACCCGGCGGATACGGGTGCCGTCACGCTCTCGCTGCCCCAGGATGTGCAGACCTTCGCCTACGATTACCCCGCCCATTTTTTCGATGATAAAATCTGGCGCGTCGCGCGCCGCCCGCCCGAGCAACGCTATATCGACGCGGCGATGGAGCTGATCGTCAAGGCCAAGAGCCCGGTGATCATCGCCGGGGGCGGGGTGATTTATTCGGCGGCCGGCAGCGAGCTGCAAAAGTTCGCCGAGACGTTCGGCATCCCCGTGGGCGAGACGATCGCCGGGCGCGGGGCGCTGAAGATAGACAGCCCGATCCACCTCGGCGCCCAGGGCGTCCAGGGCAATTCGCTGGCGGCCAATGTCATGCGCGAGGCCGATCTGGTAATTTGCGCGGGCACGCGGCTGTCGGACTTCACCACCGGCTCCCACGGCCTGTTCCAGCATCCCAAGGTGCAATTCATCGGGATTAACGCCGGCGAGCATGATGCCTATAAGCTCGGGGCCCTGCCCGTGGTGGCCGACGCGCGCGAGGCGCTCAAGGCCCTCGCCAAAGCCGGGAAGAAGGCCGGCCTCAAACCCAACGAACGGTATCTGAAGAAAGTCGCCAAGGAACGCAAGGCGTGGGAGAAGCGACTGGACGAGGAGGTCCGCGACTTCCCCGGCGAAAAGATGAATGAAGGGCAACTGCTCCAGACGGTCTTCGAGGAGTCCAAGCCCGGCGATGCGGCCGTCGGCGCATCGAGCGGTCTGCTGGGCAATATGCACAAGCTCTGGGACACCACGAAGAGCCGCCCAGCCTTCATGGAGTTTGGTTTTTCATGCATGGGTTACGAGCTGCCCGCGGGCATCGGGACGCGCATGGCCCGGCCCGGCGGTGAGATTTTCGTGTTCGTGGGCGACGGCACCTATCTGATGAACCCGATGGAGATCGTGACGGCGGTCCAGGAAGGGCTGAAGGTGACGTTGATCGTCGCCGAAAACCACGGCTACCAGTGTATCCTCGCGCATCAACTCAACCGCGCCGGTCGCGAATTCGGCAACGAGTTCCGTTGCCGCGATCCGAAGACCAACCGCCTCGAGGGCGATTACGTCAAGGTCGACTACGCGAAGAACGCCGAGAGCCTCGGCGCTCGCTCATGGAACGTGAATACGACCGATGAGCTCCGTCAGGCGCTGGCGGAAGCCCGCAAGGAGAAAGCCCCCTGCGTGATCGTCGCCCAGACCGAAGCGCGCCGCTACTCGCCGGGGTCGGATATCTGGTGGGACGTCGGCGTGGCCGAAGTGAGCAATGATCCGGTTACGAAAAAGCTGCGCCGCCAATACGAGCAAGAAGTGGAACAGTTCCAACGTTTCTATTACTGAATGATAAACAGGCTCGCTATAGGAGCGATCTTATCCAACCAAGGAGGATGACCAATGAAGGTTGACATCGGTACGGGCCCCGACAATTGGGGCGTGTGGTTTCCAAGCGATCCGAAGCAGACTCCATGGGACCGCTATCTCGACGAGTGCGCCGAGGCGGGTTACGAGATCACCGAGCTGGGGCCGTTCACCTACTTGCCCAGCGACCCGGAGGCGCTCGCCAAGGAGCTGGGAAAACGGGGCCTGAAGCTCGAGGCGGGGTTCACCTTCCAGGACTTTTCAGACCCCGACAAATGGGCTGAAATGGAGGCGGAGACCGTCGGCGCGTGCACGGTGGCCTCGGCGCTGGGCGCCAAGCATCACATGTTGATCGACCTGCCCTACACCGACTTGTTCACCGGCGAACTGCTCCGACCGGCCGAGTTGGACGAAGAGGGCTGGAAGCGGTTTGTCGATCATACCTCCCGGCTGGGCGAGATCGTGCGCGACCGGTTCGGCATGAAGGCCGTGCTGCATCACCACACCGACACCCACGTCCAGTACACCGAACAGATGGAACGCTACCTCGACGAGACCGACACCAACGTCGTCGATCTGTGCCTGGACACGGGCCATCACGCCTACCGCGACGGTAACCCGGTGGCCTTCATGCGCAAATGGCACCACCGGATTCCCTACCTGCACGTCAAGAACGTGGACTTCGACATCCGGGACAAGATCACAACCGAAGGGATCTCGTTCGCCAAGGCCGTGGAGATCGACATGTTCTGCGAACTGAGCCGCGGCGTGGTTGATTTCCGCGCGTTCGGCGAGGTACTCAAAGAGGTCGCCTACGAAGGCGTCGCGATCGTCGAGCAGGACATGTATCCCTGCCCGTTCGACAAACCATTCCCAATCGCCAAGCGCAACCGCGAATTCCTGCGCGAGATCGGCATCGGATAAGCGGCGGAGGGAGAAGGACGTGGATGGAGGGCCGCAAAGTGGGTTCATGGTTCCAGTTAAGGTCGCACCTGTTTAAGTCCGCGGCTGTTTGTGAAGTTGCGTCCCTCATCCTTCCCTGCACATGCTCCTGAATCAATCACGGACGATCGAATGGATGCGGCGGTGTGGCTTGGACGTGTTGGTCGCCACCTCGCCCGTCAATATCACCTACCTCACCGATTACTATTGCTGGATGAGCCCGCTGCTCCGGGAGCACATGGTCTCCCCCGGCGGCGGACCGGGTCTTGCGCAGGCGTATGCCGTCTTGCCGGTCGAGGGGGAGCCGGCGCTGGTCGTGCGGCCCAATTTCAGCGCCAATGCCTCGCAAATCTGGGTCCATGACGTCCGGTTGGGCGGCAAGCCGCGGCACGATCGCTCCCAAGAGGCGAACCTCGCGTCCGAAGAGGACCGGCGGCTTTGGAAACTCCTTTGCGAAACGGAGCACGCCGATTCCGCCAACGACGCGCTGCTCAGGTGCCTCTCGGACCGCGGCCTGACCGACGCCCGGATCGGCCTCGAGTTCGAGGGCCTGACCGACGCAAACAGGGCTTTCCTGACCGGGGCGTTGCCGCAGACCCAGATCAAGGATTGCTCCAACCTATTCCGCATCATCCGCATGGTGAAATCGGAGGAGGAGATTCGGCGCCTGACGCGATCGGCCGAGATCAACGAGCGGGCGGGGATGGAGAGCCTCGCCCAGGCCCGCCCCGGTCGCCCGATATCGGACCTGATCGAGTTATATCGAGTGCGCGTGGCCGAGGCGGGCGCGGTCTTCGATCATTTCGCCTTCAGCATCCACGGCTTCGGCATCGCCACCGAACCGCCGCATACACTGGCCGATGATGAGTTGGCCTTCATCGATTTCGGATGTGTCGCCGACCATCATTTCTCCGACACGGGAACCACGCTGGCCTTGGGCGCCGCCCAGCGGGTCGCCGAGGAAAAGTACGGCGTGCTGCGCAAGATGATGGATGCGGGGATGAAAACGATCCGGCCCGGCGCCAAGGCGTCCGAGGTCCACGCCGCGATGGCCGAGGTCCTCGATGCCCACGACCTCGCTTCTCACCCGATCGGCCACGGCTTGGGCCTGGACGTCCGAGAGTACCCCATAATCGTCCCCGATAATGGGCTGCGTATCCGGGACGATTGCGTCGACGAATCCTCGGACCTGGCCCTGGAGGCGGGCATGGTCTTCAACCTGGAAGCCCCCCTCTTCATGCCCGGCTTCGGGGCGTTGCAAATCGAGCAGACGATCATCGTGACGGGTGACGGATGTCGCCCGCTTATTGAGCAGGACCGTGGCGCGCCGGTCATGCCGGAGCGGAAGTCGTGAATCGATGAGGGCGGGAATGGGACGCGGATTACGCGGATTTACCGGATTGAAGAAGATCATAAAAAGATCGCGTTGATGTGATTTCACAACAAGGGTTGCACTTGTTACTTGAAGTCAAGTATGGACAAGAGGCTTGTCCACCAGATATTGCCCGTTTCATTCTCGGGTCATCATTCGGATCTTCAGCTTATTCTTAAATCAAATCTTCTCAATCCGCGATTATCCGGTAAATCCGCGTCATCCGCGTCCTATTCCGAAATCGAACACATCCCCCGCCCAAGCCCATCTCACGTATTGTCGACGCCCAACTCATGGAAAAGCGTCAGGATTTGTTCCCCGTTATGGCGCCAGGAGTGTTCGAGTTCGGCGCGGCGACGGGCGGCTTGGCCCATCTGGCGGCACATGTCGGGGTCGCGCATGAGTTGGGTCACCATTTCGGTCATCTGTTCGATGTCGCGTGGGGGATAGATGAGTCCCTCGCGCCCGTGCTCGAGCGATTCGTGGATAGCCGGGTAGCTGGGGGCCAGCACGGGCACGCCGGTGGCCTGGTACTCGAAGAGCTTGGCCGGCGATGACCAGTACGTCGTATCGGGCACCATCGCGGCGTCCATCGCGCGGATGTAGGCGGGGACTTGCTCGTGGGGGACCGAACCGATGAATCGGATTTCATCTTCCAGTCCGGCCTCGATGGTCTGAAGCCGATTCAGTTCGAGCTTCTTGCCCTCGCCGCCGACCACCAGAAAGACGAACGGCGCCGCGCCCCGCTCCTTGAGTCGCCGGGCCGTGTCATAAAACAGTCGGATCCCATGCCAACCCGACAGCGTCCCCACATAACCGATCACGAACCGCCCCTCCAGATCCAAACGCGCCCGAATAGCTTGTCCATTGCCCTCGGGGCTGAATTTCTCCAGGTTCACGGCCATCGGCATCTTGGCGATCGAGGAGAGCGAAACCCCAAGAGCATGGACCTCCTGGCGCAGAGGTTCCGAAACGACGATCACGCGCGGGGCGCGGCGAATGATCCCCCGTTCCACCCGCCGGGCCAACCACGGGAACCGGATGCGCCCCTTTTGCTCCTTGGTCAGGAAGGCGTTGACCTCGAGCAGGCGGGGCAGTCCATGCCGGTCACAAACCCGCAGGCCGGCGCACGAGTAGAGCGAATAGCGTTCGTAGATCGCGTGGGGCTTCCAGGTCTCGATCAACTCGGCCAGGCAGCGGCCCAGGCGGCGATCGAGCAGGACATGGCGCAGGTCGAATCCCAGTTTCTTCGACCGCGGCGATTTCACGCGCACGATGTCGCAGAGGGCCTTGTCGGCTTCGTCCCCTTCGACGTTGGAGCAGACCAACCGGACTTCATGCCCGAGGTCTTGAAGAACGCGGCAGGTCTCGCGCACGTGCGTCGAGCAGCCCTTGCGGCCGAAGAGGGGGATGCCGGGGTCGGCGCAGATGTAGCAGATTCTCATGATCGCGCGTTCAATCGCGGCGCGGCGTCGTTGTTCAGGGATCGGATGGCCGATAAGCCTCGGGCGAGCGCGTGGCGTCGTCAATCAGCCGGGCCATGTCTTCCACTGCTTTGCGCAAACCATCGAAGAGCGCGCGGCTGACGATCGAGTGGCCGATGTTCAGTTCCCGCATGCCCGGAATGGCCGCCACCGGCAGCGTGTTATGGTAGTTTAGGCCATGCCCCGCGTTGATCACCAATCCCTTCTCGGCGGCGCGCTTCGCCGCGCGATAGAGCTTCCGCAACTCATCGAGCCGCTCGGACTCGGCGCAGGCCAGGCAATAGCGGCCCGTGTGCAGCTCGATCTGCTCGGCGCCGCACTGGGCCGAGGCGTCAATCTGCCGCGGCTCGGGATCGATGAACA
>CAUZJO010000158.1:0-10317 GCA_963580245.1 Candidatus Sumerlaeia bacterium
GCCGTCCAATGGCGCCGACGTCGGGGTGAACAACCGCGCGGCGGGCGATGCGGATGACGTGTTCGTCGTCGACTACCTCTTGCTGGTCGAAGACGCCGACAAGATTCCGGTGGAGTTGGGTTCGTTCGTGGTTGAGTAAATCCTTAAACCGACGATTTCCCAGGTGGTTTTGATCAGCCATCTGGGAAATCTCGGATCAAATGAGGAGTTTAGGTTTGCCAAGAATTCAGAGAGAGGCGGAGCCATGTTTGCTAGTAAACCCCAATCAGGTTTTACGCTCATCGAGCTGCTGATCGTGGTCGCCATCATCGCGATCCTGGCGGCGATCGCGGTCCCCAACTTCCTCGAGGCGCAGATGCGCGCGAAAGTCTCGCGGGTCAAGGTCGACCTGCGTTCGATCATCACCGCGATGGAAGCCTATCAGGTCGACAACGTTTGGATCATCATGGACCACAGCGACAGTCCCGAGGACGCGGCGGCGCTAAATTTTCACGGGACGCTCGATTTATTACGCTGGACCGATTTCGACGGCGTTGAACACGGTCCCGGACGGCTATTGACCAGCCCGGTGGCCTACATGACCTCGGTCCCGTTCGACGTCTTCAACACCTTAGCCTTCCGGCGGCTTAAGGCCCACAATTTCCCCTTCGAGATAGAACAGGCCAGTTTTTTCATGCGCGGCTCCTCGCGGCGGATATACAATCATGGGATCACCAAGGGCGTTGATCCGTTCTTTTCCAGTTTCGTGTGGTCCAGCGATGACTACATGAGCCAGATTTATTATCGCTACCTATTCCAGTCAACCGGGCCGGACTTGGTCTTTTGGAATGGGGAACGCACGCGGTATTATGACCCGACCAATGGGACGGTCAGTCCAGGGGACATTTTCTACATCGAGAAC
The DNA here is from genome assembly GCA_963580245.1 of Candidatus Sumerlaeia bacterium. GTDB lineage: Bacteria > Sumerlaeota > Sumerlaeia > MVZB01 > MVZB01 > CAUZJO01. The sequence continues at coordinate 902 of CAUZJO010000158.1, forward strand.
CTGGGTTATCGCGGCGGCGGCGGCTCGAAATAGCGGTTCGGCCGCTCATCCTCAAAGTCCCATCATGGAGGTGAAAGAACCCTGCGAAATACTCACCGATCCGGTTTTCGTTGATTGAGCTACTGATTGTGGTCGCGATCATCGCGGTTCTGGCGGCCATCGCGGTGCCGAACTTCCTGGAGGCGCAGACGCGCAGTATCATTAGCCGGACAATGGCCGACCTGCGCGCCGATTGGAATTGGCTTGGAATCTTATCAGGTCGATCATAACAATTATGCGATGCCGAGATGGGCCGGACCAAAAGCGACCTTGGCCCTCGGCTTTCTGATGATTGAACCCTCGTCCACCGGTCAAAGGCCATATATCGGCGTATTGCTGACGATGCCCACGGCGTATTTGTCAAACGTCCCTTTCAGCTATTATAACTCCAGAATTGCTTTCAGAGCCGATAATTTCACTGACGGTCAGAAGTCTTTTTGGATCAATTGCGTCAAACCGGGATATCGAAACTCCCAAATGGACGATTGGATCAACGAAATGCGGGTTTCTCTGCTCGACAAATTTCCGCACACCGTCCATTGGCTCATGGAAAGCGCGGGCCCGAGCCTGAACTGGTGGTCTGGTCGAAGGGGGTCCGGCCCCGGCAAGCGCGATCCCCAGCTGTATCTCTACGATCCCACCAACGGCACCATCAGCGACGGGATGATCGTCTACGCGGATAAAGGATGGATTTCGGGGACTGGTATTTAATCGCCTTTCTCTGTCGTGGGTTTTGAGATCATTGTGTTTTTCAGCAAAGTTTTCACGCCAACCGGCTCCTGGGCAAACCCGTAATCGATCGATCTTCCTCAAAATCACCGCGAACAGATCCCTTGGGATCGCCACCTCGACCATCCGGAACGTGACGTACCGGCCACGCTCGACCTCCTTGGCACCGATCTTAATCAGCTTCTCGCTTATGCCGAACCCGGAACCCAGATTCCGCATGATGGATATCCCTAGCACCCGAGCCTATCACAACCGCCTCCGAGGGCGCGAGATCCACGACTCAGACGCCGATAAACGCCCGTAGCGGGGTTTCCCGCCGTGTGCCTATGTCCGAGCTCGCCCACGGAACTAAAAATTATATGGGGCGGGACTCCGACGTGCCCGCCCCCCCTGCTTTTATGTGGAGAGGGGCCCTGGGGATCTCGGTCGCGAACAACTTCCCCCGACCCGCCGAGCCCCGCGCAACCGCCGGCACGCACCGACGCTGGCGGACGAAGAAAGGCCCCGGTGAGGGTCGTCCTCAGCCGGGGGAGGGCGTGCTCGAACAATACGACATCGTGGAGATTCATACCTTATAGCGACTATGGCGTCGAGAAACCCTCGTAGGTGATCGATCCGTTTACAATCGATCCGGACGTCGTAAATCTGGGATGAATGATGGTGACCCCGAGGAATCTTCCGCTCGGCACGTTGATGCTGTGCACCGGTTTCGTATCCCCTTCCGTGTAAAAAGTGCAGCCCGTGAAGGTCGTATTGCCGCTCGGGGTGCCGTTGGTGGATACCTCGGCGGAGATGTTGCCGTTGACCGATGAGCTGTCGATCAGACCCGCCATAAAGTTCATGGCCCCGACACCGCGCATGCGGATTGCCGAGCCCGTGCTCGGTCCGTGGGCTCTGAAATTGTGCGCCTCGAATTTCGCGATGTACCAGTTGCCGCAAGGCACGCCGCCGGTCGCGATCGTCTGATAGCGCGAGGCAACGTTGTCAATATTGTCACGCCCGAAATACATTGCGTATTTGCTGTCATTGAAATTCCAGAAGCTGCAGTCCCAGATACTGCTGTCCCCGATGCCGTAGACGTAAAGGGCCGCCGTTTCCCACGACCCGGTGATAAACACGCGCTCGAGAGTGATGAGGGACGATCCGGCGTCGTTGGCTATTTGCGCCGACAAAATCCCCGCACGACCCGTGACCGGCGAGCGGGTCGCGCCGATCTGCACGTTCTCAATCTTGACGCCTCCCGATCCCGTTAAATCCAACACGGGGAAATTGCCGTCCATGGGAATGAGCACGGTTCCCCGGTCTGGCCCGTTGATTCCCCAGGCGGCGCCGACGAGGTTGACGGAATCAGCGTCGGTCAGGTTAATCGAGCTGACCATGAAATAACCCGGTCCGAGCCAGAGCGTGCCACCCGCCGACAGACTGGCGATGGCGTTATTTATCGGCACGGTGTTGTCGGTCCCCCACTGAACCGTCGTGATGCCGGAGTTCGACGATGCGGCGTCGCTCAGGACAACGTGAGCGTCGTGCACAAAGGCGGCGATGGTCGTGACGAGATTCGCGCCCGAAACTCCCGCGTTCGCGACGACGATCGACTTACCCACGTCCTCGGCAATAAATGGCCTCCGCGTGGAAAAAAGATCCCGACTGCCTGCGTTGATCGTCGGATTAGTGATGAACTGACAGTCAGCGACCGCACCGAAATCCTTCACGTCATGGACTCCCGCAAGGAGGCCTCCGCCCAGTCCCGTGTTATCAATGCCATCCGCGAATCCAGGTGGGACATTGGCAATGTTGTTCCAATCCAACCTCGATGCTTCTTCAGCTCGTTGGGCGAAGGGAACGGAATAAACCCGGATTCTGTCGGAAAACAAGTCCTCTGAATCTATGCCGTTGCCGTTCGTGTCCAGGTATAGCTCGTACCACACCTCCATGGATTCATGAATGGCATCGGGGGGAGATACGGTGAGGTTGAATCGTCCTTCGGATGTCAACGGTATGGACCCATTGATGTCGGAACCGAGTTGATTTCCACTGGATTCCCCGTCAAAGAAACGGACTCGGTACGCATGGATTCCAACGACGGGCAGACCTGACGAGGTTTGAACAAGACCTTGAATCGATACGGTCGAATAGTCAAACAAGCCTGGAGGAGGTGTGGGTGTGGGCGTCGGTGTGGGCGCGGGAGTCAGCGTGGGCGCGGGAGTCAGCGTCGGTGTGGGGGTCGGCGTCGGTGTGGGGGTCGGCGTCGGTGTGGGGGTCGGCACGCCACTCACGTCGAACAGGGCGACATAATCAAGATCGAAGGTCTCGCCTGTCCGGTCAGGCACGGGGTAGAAATGCTGCACGCCGATGTAATTGGGCCCGAACGGCATCGTGAACAAGTCCGGCGAGGCATCACCGAAAACGTCGTCCCGTTGGTCCAGCTCGTCCCATCCGGTGCCGACCGGGTTTCCTGGATCCCGTAGGTCCCCATCAAAATACCACGTCGTGATCACGCCTGTTCCGCTCACCCGCATCATCAGGCTTTGAACCACGCCGATCTGTAAGGTCCAGGTTCCGACCAACGTCAATTTCTCACCGCCGGTGGGTCTTTGGAGGTCATCCGAAAACCCTATGTTAGCGTCGGCGAGATAAAAGCCCCGTTGATTGGTCACCGGTGGACCCGCGAGCGACCCTTGCCAAGAAGGCGTGCCAAACTCGTCGCTTCCGGTGCCGGCGAATCCGAGCTGCTGGTCACGGCCGAGTTGAGGTGGATTGGCATTTGGATCGTTACCGGGGTAAGTGAACACGAAGATGAGCGCGTAGTCCGTCCCCGCGTTTAGCGTGACGGGGGTATCAATGTGCTGCTCAAATCCCGCCCCAAAGGGCTCCATCGGTATGAGCAGTGACGACACTCCATCATAGTTATTTGACAACCCTGATTGGGGTGCCTCATTCCAGCGCCACGCCGGATCGGTGTTGGGCGGGGTGCCCGTCGACGCCATTGTGCCGGCGGCGGCATCGCCGAAATCGTCCTCAATGACCGCGACTTGGGCAGACACGGGATTCTGAGTAAAAACCGCCGCGCCTAGCATCATCAGTAACCCGATGATTGCACATCTCGAACAAACTGAATTTCGCATCTTCCCTTCCTCCTTTTCAATCAACTCGGGACTCGGTGTTACCGGTCCCGAGACTGGGGTTTTTTGCATATCCTCCAATAAGATATATTCCAGAGTTATACAGCCAAAGCCAAGATTTTTGAACATATCCCCTGGCCATCACATAGGTTCCAACCTAACAAAGGCACCTAAACCGAGATTTCCCATATGGCTCACCAAATTCGCCCATCTTGTCGACCTCATTGGGTTTTTCATTGTATACTGTCTCAAAAGCAAGCATTTCGGTCCCTGAGTCAGCCTCGTGCCGATCTTGATCAGCTTATCGCGTATGTTGGATCACGGACCGAGATTTCGCATGATGGTTAATCCCACCGCCCAAGTCTACCACGAAGGGGTCGATGGCAAGGGCCTGCACCTAAAACGCCGATAAACCCCCGTAGCGGCGTTTTTCGCCGTGCGCCAGTATTTGAACACCGAATTGAAAAAATTCCGCGAGCCGGAACTCCGACGCCCCCGACCCCCCTGCCTTTTCGTGTGGAGGGGGGGTGGGGGTGTCAACGTTCCACCACGTTCGACTTCTTTTCGAGGTTAGTGACATCGACCGAAGGACGCTCCTCCGCTTGGAACGCTCCTTCAAGTGCCGCCAACCGAGCCTCCAGCGCCTCAATTTGCGTGTCCTTCTTCTCAAGCTCGGCCTTCATCACGACGTTGCCCTGTTGGTTACCCGCCGATGCGGCGTCGAAGAGCCGAAACTCGAAGTCGAAGTCTCCATCCGCCGGCAATCCGGCTTGGATGAGTCGGCCTTGATGCGTGAAGGCCGTCCCTACCGGTGTCTGGGTGCCGACAGCTTCAATGCTGAACGCGGCGATCAATACGGTGATCGTGAGCCTCATTTTTGTCGGCCAAGATGTGTAAGCCGATAATATTCATTCCAGAAGTGTGGGAGATGCACGAGCCGTGTGCGGTGAGAGTCGCACGCACGGTTCTAAGGGAGGCGGGTGGCCGCAAGGTCACCCGCCTTCCCGGCAGGTCTTTTCATCCATAGGAAAGATCTGCATCCCATGAACCGCGAAGATGAGATTTCAGGTGAATTTTTGTTCAAACGGAGATTCCTGATTACCATTTGATGATCCTGTCTGCGACAAAGCGCGTTTTCTTTTTCATGGGCGCCTTAGCCTGTCGATAATGTTCCCTCAAATAGATTGGATACGCTGTTGGGTTGGTGTCGCGAGGCGAAATATCCACCAGGGTATTTCCCCTGAACGTGCACGTGTACTTTTTGTCAAAGGGCATTGTGTATTCCACCATTTCCTCGATCATAGGAAACTCAATGGTGACGGCATCGTTTTCATTCAGGATTTCCTGAAGCGCCAAATAGTTGCCCACCCAAAAACACTCAGCCCTTGTTCCATTAATCAGACAATTCACTGATTTTTTGTCCACCCACCGGGGAATTCTCACGCTCAGCCTCTTCGCTGTCTTGTTCTTGATTACAACCCTGCCCTCGTAGGGCAGGTGGCTGTCTATATCCAGCCAAGGCGACGCCCGATTCAATAGTAGATTGACCTGCGCGATGTCATCCTCACATCTCACGATGCTTTCCCAGGCGTAATACAACGCCCGCGTGCAATTCGCGGTGCAACACCCGTTCGAAACCGTGTAAGGCAGGACGGTTGCATCTGAAAATGCCGCGAAGAGACCCAATAAATCTTCGATATTGTTTATGGGCGTCGGCTCTTGCGCTGTGACCTTTATCACTCGCTCAAACGCTTCGGGACCCCAGGGAAACGGCCGATGTTGATATTGTTTAAGGGCGTCCGGATATTGAACGGCGGCCCTGGATACATTCTCAAGCAAATCAGCGCGGACCAATTGCTGTTCGACGAGGTGATTTCGAACGTACTGATCAACGTCGTCCCAGTAGTCTCCCACCCCGTAATCGCTAAGCTTGATCCCAAGGGCAGTGATATCCGCGATGGCGCAGCCCTCGGTGTGGGACTTGTGCACGCCGTCGCCGAATGATCCAATCCTTCCGATGCCCCAACTGCGCGCATGACCATAGCCGTCTCGAACAAATTGCTTCAGACCCTCGTTATTCGTTACCTGCGCAAACTCGAGAACTCCTCTCAGGCCGGTAAGATTTCCGTGAAAGTGGCCGTAAAAATGGGCGTGTTCAGGACCATCGATCCACTGTGATCCCGCATCGGCGCCCCACATTTTTCGCTTCACGATGAAATTCACCACTTTCTCAGCCGTGTCCCTGGCTTTCTCGTCGCCACTCATGGCGTACCAGCGCGACATGATGTGAGCAAGGCGGCCGTGATGAGAATGCACGGTCCCCTCGGCTCCCTCATGTTCACTTTTCGGTTCCTCATCGTATTCCCAACCGGTTTCCTTGAGGTAACTGAATTCCAAACCGACTCGTCCTTCCGGAATATACGCGTAATCATCCTTATAGATTAAGATCTCAGCCAGGCCATCGACCATCTTCCTGATTCTTTCCATCCAGGCGGGATCCGAATCGCGCTGATGCCAGGCCATCATTGCAAGCATCAGCCGCGCATTGCCGCTTGGTGTCGCCATATCCTCCTGGGCGATGGGATAATTCGCTCGTCGCCGCCACGGCGTTTCCTTGATGTCTATTGCGGGCACGTAGTACAACCCGTCATCCGCGGTCAGCGACAGGAGTGTCTCCATCGCGTTCCTTTCTACGTCAAGGTTTTGTTCGCTTCCACTCATGACCCTCATCATCGGCAAGGATTCAAGATACTTGGGAGTGCAGGTGGCCATGTCACCGAGGCAAAAATGCATCATATACGGTGGATCGCTGGTAATGCGGACCAGAAAAAACATTTCATATTCATGTTCCGGGTCGAGATTATTCGTCATGCCGTTGACGGCAAGTCGCGCGCGCTCGCCCAAATCCAGAGTGTCGGGAACCTCTACTTCGTAACGCTCACCCGTGAAAGACGATACTTCGATCGCCATACACGGCGTCAACAATAGTTGCAAAGATAAATATGCCAATGCGGAACGCATGAGCGGTGAAATAAGATCACCCTGTTTGTTATTCATTGCCGGCTCCTTGTGTTATTCTGTATCAAATGGAAAATGTCTCTGCGGGCTCGAATCGCATGATCTTTTCCAGAGTGTTACACCCTGACGATAGTGTTCGCGCTGATAAAACGGGTGATTCAATCCCCTAGGATCGATCTCGACCACTTCGTTGCCCCGCAGGACCACCGTGACCCTGCGATGATCGCTGAACGGGACATCCACCCTTTGGGTTCGCTCCTCCAACGGGAATTCGATGGTTGCCTTGCGGCCTTCGGCGACCTGTCCGCCATCCAGGTAACGCCCCGACCAGCCGAAACTTCGCGACTCTCCGTCGACAGACAGTTTCACATTCCCCTGAACTACCCATTCGGGGATGCGGACCGATAGGCGGCACGGTCGTTTGACATGGACATCGACTCGACCCACATAGGGCAGGTGGCTGTCTACATCGGCCCAGGGCGACGCGTGGTTGAGCAGCAGGTTGACCCGCAATTCTCCTTCCTGGTGGCTGAGTATTCCACGCCAGGCGAAGTAAATCGCCCGCGAGGCATTGGCCGTGCAGCATGCGCTGAGACCCACCCGCCGCGCTTCCAGAAGCCCGCGTAGACCAATTTGGAATCAGAAGGAGTTGTATTATGAAGGCCGACTACTTGATCCACTGATGAAAATTCCTCACCGGGTCTTCGGGTTTCGGTTATTTTCATGGGGATACTCGCGTCGCGCAAGCTTTTTCGATCTCCGATCCGAGCTGTGGGCGGGCCCAGCCGACCAACCCCCGTCGCCCCCCGACCTTCTGGCGGTCCGGCATGTCGCCCGGCGAGTCCGATGGACGGGAATTACCGAATGACGCTAACGCACATGAGTTGGTGGGCCTTCCACCCGCCTTGTAGACCGCCTACAGTGCCCAGCATCGTTCTTCTCGGCTCGACCGTGCCCCAACCCTCGCCTCGGCCCGCGTTCGGCGATCCTGGGGCCGTAGACGCGATTTAGGCCGCGTCCTCCGAGGCCGACCGCCAGGATTGAAATAAAAAAAATATGCGAGAACGGGGTTCCGCAATGCCGCCCCCCCCTGCCTTTTCGTGCGGAGGGGGGGGTGGGGGGGGTCAACGTTCCACCACGTTCGACTTCTTTGTGAGGTCGGCGAAACTGACCGAAGGACGCTCCTCCGCCTGGAACGCTCCTTCAAGCACCGCCAAGCGAGCCTCCAGCGCCTCGATTTGCGCGTCCTTCGCCTCAAGCTCGGCCTTCATCACGTCATAAAGCCCCTGGATGGCGACCAGGGCGACACCTTCGGCGTCGAGCGTGCCGATGTGGCGCTCGCTCGCGCCCAGGCCGAACGTTGCCATGAAGTCCTGCGCCATCGGGCCGATATGGCTCACGGTTTCTGGTTCGCCCTTGTAGCGCCATTGCGTGACCGGCAGCCCCGCGACCTTCTCAAGAATCTCGCGCCGATCGACCTGCTCGAAGTCCTGCTTCGAGTTGCGGTCCGAACCATTGGTCCAAACGCCGCCGGCGGTCACATGGGCGGCGTTGCCGTTGGTCGCATCGGTGCCGACCTCGAGCGGGCGGGTCGGATCGGTCGTGTGGATACCGACGTTGTCACGCGGGTTCAGCAGAATGTCGGACGCGTTTGTACCATTTGTCCGAATCTCGAAATCGTCGGTGGCGCCGAAGAAGCCCGCGTCTGCGCGAATGAGCCCGCCATCCTGGAGCATCGTGAGGCGCGGTTGGTCCCTCTCGCCGCTATCGTCGGTGTCGGCCTCGAGCGTCAGCCGGACCGAGCCGGCCCCGCCCGAAATCCGCGTATCGCCGTCGGCCTGGAAATAAAGAGGGGGCGCGGTCTCAATGATCGTGAGCGAATCGTCGTTGCGAGAAGCGACGTAGGCCGTTGTCCCCGAGACGAAGACTGAGAAGGCCCCGCCGAGTCGGCTAAACGTCCCGTCGTTGTCATAAGCCTCGGCCAGCAGCACCGGGTTCGTCGGGTCACTCACGTCGATGATCGTGAGCGAATCGTCGCCGTAGGAGGTGACGTAAGCGGTTGTCCCCGAGACGAAGACTGATTGAGCCCCACTAAGGCGGCTGAACGTCCCGTCGCCGTCAAAGACCTCGGCCAGCAGCGCCGGATTCGTCGGATCGCTTACGTCGATGATCGTGAGCGAATTGTCGTTGGCCGAAGCAACGTAGGCCCTCGTCCCCGAGACGTAAACTGATCCAGCCCCGTTAAGGCGGCTGAACGTCCCGTCTCCGTCATAAGCCTCGGACAGCAGTGTCGGATTCGTCGGATCGCTCACGTCGATGATCGTGAGCGAATCGTCGAAGTAGGAGGTGACGTAAGCCGTTGTCCCCGAGACGAAGACCGAATTAGCCCCGTGGAGTCGGCTAAACGTCCCGTCGTTGTCATAAACCTCGGCCAGCAGCGCCGGATTCATCGGATCGCTCACGTCGATCAGCGTGAGCGAATTGTTGTTCCAGGAGGCGACGTAAGCT
>CAUZJO010000159.1:0-10144 GCA_963580245.1 Candidatus Sumerlaeia bacterium
ACCTGGCCTAATTCAACGCCGACATTGAATGATATGATATTACACAACAAGCCGAAGTTGTCCTCACTTAGTGGCAATTGCTGCAGTCGGGTGGACAACCCGCAGCCATGAATGAGCCCCAGGCCAATAATCATGAACATCATATTCGGTGGTTTAACATTGAGGTATTTTTGGAAACCGTCAATGTTGGCAAAGGCGATATAGCAGACACTCAGGCCGATCACCGCATCGATAAGAAAGTAGTTAATCTGGATTGCCTTAAAAGTGGCGAAAATCAGCGTCACGCTATGACCAACGGTAAACGCGGTGACATATTTGGCGATGTCGCGGAAACTCTTCAGAAAAAAGATGATCCCGAAAACAAATGCCAGGTGGTCATAGCCTGACAACATATGCGTTGCCCCGAGCCACAGATAGCGCAGATTTCCCCCTTCGATAATGGCTTGTTTTTCGGCCTCTGACATGCCGTGGGCATGAGCCATCTGTGAAAGCGCGCCAAATATCAGCAGGCCCGTGCCGAGGCAAGAAATACGGGCAACGCAGTTTGTCTTGGATGGCATTTGTTATTCTCCTATTGTTCTTGTGTGTTTGATCAAAGGCTGAGCTGCAAAAGACCCAGGCCGTCGGGTGGACGAGAGGATTGAGCCGGAGACAGTTCGACCCTAGGCACGTCCGAGTATGTGAAGAAACGGTTTACAGGCGAAGAGATAGATGACGGAGAAACAAGGGGGGGGGGCGGCAGGATCGACCCGCTGAGGGAGGCTGCCAGGAAGAGAAAGTCTAACGTGGGCCGTAAGTGAGTTGACCGCAACCGCGCCGTCGCGAACACGAGGAGAAGCTCGCCAACGGACGCGCCATTGGGCTTTAGGAAAGCACCGAAGTAATCGTGGGGGGTCGAGCTGTGCTCGTCTGCCGGATGGCCGGCTCCTTGCGAGTGAGGTAGGTTGGCATCCGTGGCAACGGGATATCTGTAGATTTCAGCGCCGGCGTGTTCAACGGCGACGTGGAACGAAACTAAGAAAACCGCTAATGCGATGGTGGTGGCGATGGCTTGCTTGCACAACATCGTCTGAACTTTATGAGGGATGCTGCATATCGCGTCAAGCTATTTTACTGTTGAAACTGGCCCCGTGGAGGTCCTCGCCGGTAAACGGGTTAAGGAAAAGTAGGCGATTTTCCAGGTATCAGGGATCGGCTGATGCGGGAGAGGAGCCGAATTTGGAGCCGATCGTAGATATCCACAAAAAAAGGGCTTGACTCTGTAGTATACTACAGACCGTAGACTATTAAGCAGATAGAGGAGATGACCTTTGTGGAAACGATGCTAATCGGACAAGTCGCCAAGCAAACCGGGGTAGGGGTGGAGACGATCCGCTTCTATGAGTGCTCAGGCTTAATCGAGGAGCTACCACGTCGCGCCTCGCGCTACCGCGAATACCCAGCCAGTGTGATTGACCGTCTCCGGTTCATTAAAACCGGTAAAGAGCTAGGCTTTTCGCTCAAAGAAATCGAGGAGCTGCTGACCTTGCGGGTTGATCCTAGAGCGACCTGCGCCCAGGTCAAGCAGCGGGCGGAAGCCAAAATCGCGGATGTTGAGGAGAAGATCAAAACCCTGCGGCGGATCAAAAAGACGCTGGGCAAGATTGTCGCGTCGTGTAAGGGAGAGGGTCCAACCGAAGAGTGTCCGATTCTCGATGCCCTCGGCCCGTCTGTGGGAGCAGTATTTGGGTCACGCCCCGAAAACGGTCACGGCCCGACACTACCTCCCACGTCTCAGCTGTGCGTCAATGGGCGAAGTGGATGCATTGGAGCGCCACATGGAGATATTCCGCCTCCATGTGACGAGACCGCTCGACGAAGAGATCGGGATTATTTTGAAGAATTTTGAACGCGCAGGAAATAACCAACGGATGCGTTCAAAAGCGGATCTTCATAAGTCCTGTAGGGTCAATGCCTTAGATGGTGGGTCATGAAGGACTCGAACCTTCAACCAACGGATTAAGAATCCGCTGCTCTGCCAAATTGAGCTAATGACCCATCCCACCTATCACCAATTATATCAACCGTTTATGGTGAGTCAAGCTGAATACGCCCCCCCCCCCCCCAGTCCACGCCCATTTTGGATAGATTACGGCCCCATTCCCGGAAACATTTAGGAGAAAGTTGTCAATAGATGGGAATGAAAGCCCGTAGATCTAACGCCGCGGGGGCGGATAGAGGAATTAGTTCCTATTATAAAACAAACTAACCTTAATGATTTCAATATCATACGGCGAATTTTGGACTTGACTTTTACCGGCGGGAGGATATCATAAGTCGTGTGATTCCAGTCATTCACGCTCCCATCGCTTCTGCCCGGGGCGTAACATGCGCAAAAAAGAAAACACCGATCATGATCTGTTTGACTTGCAGTACGAAAGCTTTGTCTGTGCGGTCAATCCCAAGAATCCGCTCATGGCCGAACTGGAGGCCATTGACACGCTGCTCGACGAGGCGCCCGAGGTTTGGGATGGGGTCCACGAGGACTTGTGCAAGGGGACCCACACGGGGCACGGTCGCCCTCCCGCAGCCTCCAGCGAGCAGATCTTGCGCGGCGCCATCTTGTATGCAACTGCGCGGGCTGCATAATCGCGAGCTGACCGACCCGATCGACGCCAACCCCGTCTATCGCAAGTTCACGCGTTTTTACGGCAAGAAGATTCCGCATTTCACCCGGCTCAACGATCTGATCAAAATGATCTTGCCCCAAACGATGCGAAAGGTCAACGCAGCCATCGCGGGGTTCGGCGTTAAAACAAAAGTCGAAGGCGGCCGCGCGGCGTGCCATGACACGAGCGTGGCCCGGACTGACATCGCCCGTCCCGTCGATGGGCGTCTGTTCATGCGCCCACGCCGGGCCGCGACTATTTTCATTAGACATTCTTGAGCGACATCGCCCGTCCGTCCGCGCGCATATTTCCATTAGCATTTCGTGCCGCAATCATGTGCGCGCCGCCAAGAAGCGGACTTGCCGGATCGTGATGGGCAAGGGCAAGAACATCGAGAAGAGATGCAAGGCGCTTTACAAAGGACCGTTCGACGATCAACAGAAGATGCGCGCTTACGCGCGGCGGGTGCTCGATGCGATCGACGGCGAGGCGGCCGCTCCGTGCGACGTTGAAATCATGGGGATCCTCGTGCAGTTGAAGGACGCGCCGCCGTTGACCGAGCAAGTTTACGATCAGGCGAGTCGGCGCGTGTTTATGGGCGAAAACGTCCCGGCCGACGAGAAACAGGTGTCGATTTTCGAGACGCGCGCCGACGTGATTTGCCGCGCCAAGAAGGGCTGCAAGGCCGAATTTGGTCACAAGTTCGATATCGCGATGGGACGTTCGGGGCTGATCACGCGCTACGAAGTGTTTGACGGCAAGCCTTGCGACGGCGCGGTGTTGGCGCGCGCGCTCGAAGATCACCGGCGGGTGTTTGGCAAGGCACCGCAGCGCCTGACGGCCGATCGGCGTTATCACAGTGAAACTAAAAATTATGAGAGCCGGGACTCCGACGACCCCGCCCCCCCTGCCTTTTCGTACGGAGGGGCCCCAGGGGGTCTTGGTCGTAAACAATTTCACCTCACCCGCCGAGCCGAGCCCGCGCAACCGCCGGCATGCACCGCCGCCGGCGGACGAAGAAAGGCCCCGGTGAGGAGGCCCTCAGCCTGGGCGAAAGCGTCGGTTACATGAATGGAACGTATCCATTCATGATAATCCCGTGTTCCGCCGCAGCGTCTCGCCCCTGGCCGGAACACCGCCCATAACTCACCAGAAGAAATGTTCGTGGGAGATAAAAACTTTCTTGGTCTCCAGCCGTGCCTGACCGTCCCGGTAGGAGGCATTCAGCTCCAGCGGATACCAGACGTCCTTGTCGATATCGATCACCGTGTTGGCTTTCAAGGTCACCGTGCAGTCCATGCGGCCGCTTTCAACGATACGCTTGGAAACGCGAAGATCCGCCTTGATCGTCCATTGGCGAATCGGAAATTCCAGCTTCACGGATTGACCCGCCGAAACCGGCCCCGTCTCGATGTATCCGTCGTTGTCCACTGCGGTCTGCCGCATTTCGCCGTCTACCCGGCAGACAGTTTCATTCCAGTCCGTCCACTCGGGCAGACGGATGCGAACCTGCTTCAGATCACGCTTGACGTCAAGCTCGGCCTTCCCCTCGTAGGGCAGCCAACTTTTTAGCGTTGCCGTTCGCGAGACGCGGTTGAACAGCAAGTTGACGGTTAGCCGATCCTCCCGCTCCACCATGATCGAATCCCAGACATAGGCCAATGCCCGCCACGAGTTGGCGGTGCCGCCGCCGATGATCGCCCCACGGTTGTCGAGCGTGCAGATCCAGGCGCCGAGGAATCGCTCGGTGCCGTCTTCGGGCTGAAAATGACCCGCTTCGAGAGAATCCCGACGCTTCAGCGGTCGCGCCACCGCTCGCTTGATGTCCTCCTCGCGCAACTGCATCGGCAAAAATGTGCTTCGCACCCAGCGATCCACGTCCTCCCAATAATTCCAGATCCCCTCGCGGCTGAGCATCGTGCCAAGATGAACCATGTCCGAAATCTGGTCCGAATCGACGCTTAGAATAATCCCGGTCCGATCCCGGTCAAGCCGCTGCCGTAAATTGTAATCATAACCCTTGCGGCACCACTTGATCATTTCACGATCGTTCGCATCGAGCGCGTAGCACAGGTTCGCGAACAGCGAGTGGGTGATATGCGCGGGATGAACGGCCAGGAATTCGCCTGTCACGTCGTCAATCATCCGGCCGTGTCGGTGCAAATAGACGGCCAGTCCCTCGGCCAGGCGTCGCGCCTGTTCGGTGCGCGTCAACACGTACCAGTTCATCGCCGCCTGCGGCGTCCAACCCACCATGTAGGTCGCCGGCGCGCCGACCATCCCCTGCTCGGGCGTGTGAGCCCCACCTACGTCGGCAACCGTGTGCATCTCCCCCTGCCGCGGATCCGTGTCGCCTGGATGATAACCGCGCCCTTTCCAGAAATAGAGCGTCCGATCGTCCTTTTCGATTGCCATTTGCAGCATCCGATCGATTTTTCGCTCAGCAAGCTTTTTCCAGAGTGGATTGCGATCGTGCATGTACCACACGGCATAAGCCTGCAATTGACGCCCTTCACCGAAAATGTCGTTGAACGGTTTGCCTTCAGTCTTGGCGCGCGGATCGTAGAACGCCCATGAACGCACGGGTTGATACGCGAACCCATCCTCACCAGTAACCGCGACGATCGCGCCGATGATCTTTCCATCGATCTCCAAGTTTTGCGTGCTGCCGCTCATGCCGCGAAGCAACGGGAGGGCTTCCGCGTATTTGGCGTTGATATTGAGCAGCGCGCCATCCTGAACCTGCAGGATACCGGGATGTTCCAGGTAACCGACTTGCACGACCGACCAGTCGGCCTCGGGCACCACCAGCCGCGTGGCGGCGTTCACGGCCCGCTCCGCGTAGCTCGCCAGGTCCTCGGTCGCCGGCATCTCGATCTCCGTCCATTCTCCTTTGGGAGGCTTAACTGGTATCTCGTCCGGCAGCGTGGTGTCCGCAAACTCCAGCCCACCCGCGCAAAACCCGCTCGCGCAAACCCCGAAGGCCGCGATTAGGTTGAACGTCACCGCCATGATCGACTCGAACGTCATCCCCCCACAACAATTCCGCCTGATTGCATTCATCTCACAACCCCGCCTTCTCATTTAACCTGTATTTTCCAGATTATAACCAGAACGGTTCATCGTTGTCTGGTTCATGAGATGTTTTGGGCACCTCCGTTCCACAATGCAAGGGTTTTGATCCACGATAGGGCTTGAAATCGGGTCTACAGACCCCAATCGACGATATTGCCCTAATTTGGCGAATCGACACCACATTCCCCCTGCCCGACCCCCCGTCGCAACCACGAGGCGGATTTGCCCTGGCGTTCGTCGTCACCGAACCCGCCCAGGCGCCCGATGGCGCCCCCTTGCTCTACGAATACCACTGGACCTCGGACGGCGGGGGACCAAGCCATCCACGGCCCCAAATTCGACCGTACCGACGTTCTGGTGGAAACCGAACTCCTGGACCCCGGTGAGACCTGGACCATCGCGGTGACCCCCTTTGCCGGTGGGGTCGGCGGCACCATCTACTGGTCACAGGCCAAGATTGGCGATATGTCCACGTAAAGCGGCTCCGATTTTCTTGGACACGGATTTTGGGTAATTTGGGGTATCAGGAGGATCGGTCATGAAGAAAGAAAAGACGGAGCAGAGGCAGGGGGCGTTGGGTCGGGAGCAGCGCTGGAGTGCGCGACGCTCACCGGGTCTTTGCCCCGCATGATCAGTGCCGGTTGGCATTGACCTTCAGCGTGGATTTCCAACGCACCGTGGCGCGCGACAACACCGTATCTCTGGAGGGGCGCTGCTGGCAGATCCCGGCCCGGCGCCAAGGTCAGGCTGTGGCGCGCCATGGACGGCGTCGTGCGTTGCCAGTGGCAGAGGCGCGATCTGGAGATCGAGCCGTTTGATCCCAAGGCCCGGCGCTTCCGCCAGCGCACCGGCTTCAACCAAACTTCAACGCTGAATGTTTGTGCAGGGGATAGAACCAGCGCAGGGAACGCCCTGGGGGACCCGTCCCCCAGACCCCCTGGGATTTATCGCATGGGGGCCAATGCAGGGGGGGGCTAAAAAGAGAAGGTGGGACAGCCCACGACGGCCGCCCCGCCCCTGCCTCGTCCTCCGACACGGCGCTCGGGTCGCGTCCCCACGTTGCCCTACCCTCCGGCCGGAGGACGCCAGTATCTCGAAAACAACACACGCCGGGAAGGTGACATTTCTATTGTGGGCTTAGGGGTGATATTTCTAAAGAGGTTTGACACGGCGATGAGATACTATTGACATTTGATTCCGTGACACGGGTGATTGAGTCCGACCTGCCGGTGTCAACGATGATAAGCGACACGAAGGTCAAACGCGTGAAGATACCGTTGAGGGGCAACACGGTGATTCGATTCAGCGAAAATGTTCTCTATCCCATGCAACTCTATGAGAAATATCGCGATGAAGAAGCCGGGACCAAGGCCGTCGAACGATTCGCCGCTAACGAACAGTTCATCTGGTTTTAAGGGACATCTGCCTGTGCCGGACGAAACATGGAGAATGCGGAGCAGACTGAGTGCCCATTCCCGGGAAAGGTGGTCGCGATGATGAATCGAGTGATGTTTGTCATGGCCGTTGGGTTGGTTTGGAGTGGTCAAATCGCGCGCGGAGCCGACGGGGGCCGGACCGATGGCGAGGAGACCAGTCCCTCAACGGCAGCATCCAGATCCAATGATCAATCGCTGACGGAGCCGCGGCAAACCGACGAGAACGCGGTGATCAACGGCGATTTCAGTGTTTGGGAAAGTTATACCGGTCAGGGGGTGACGACCACCACCCGCGGGACGCCGCCGGGCTCCCTTCCGCAAGGTTGGTATGGCGGTCCAGGGGTCGGCGCGACGGCAACCTACGACGTGGTGGAGATCCCGCCCAGCCAGACCGAAGCGCCCGGCCACCCGCGGCGCCACTTGAGGGTCCATTGGACCGCACCCCCCTCCGAGTCGTGGCCCGGCGAGACCCACCACGCTCACGATTTCCGCATGACTTTCCTCGAGTATTTCGATATCCGGGACGTGCGGCGGTTCGCGGGGGAAACCGTCGTGTTCAGTTTTTATGGGCGCGTCACCAGCGGGACACTCGAGGTGGTTCCGATCCTTTGGCACAGCTACGATGCTTCGACCGAGGGAATTGCCGGCGTCAAGGGACAAGGCTACGAACTCTTTGAGGCGGCAGGCCGGCCCGGGGAGGTCGCCGTGGTCCAGGGTCGACCCGATCCGGCGGCGATCTGTCCCCTCACGACGGATTGGCGGAGATTTGAGAAGGAGATCACCCTGCCTCCCGTCAACGGACGAAGCATCACGGCGGGCCATTACACCGGTGTTGGATTCGATCTGATCAAGAAGTGCGCACCGGTCGTCGACATTGCCGACGTCCGCGTAATTCGCAAAGAGGCTACGCCCACGCCCGACGGGCCGGAGCCTTAAGGGACCGTTTATTCGCAAAGGGGGGTATCCACTTAACGCAAGTGCCCTCTACATTTTGTATTTCCCATCGACGAGCTGCCGGTGAGGTAGCGCGGCCGTCGCAACAGCCTGTTGCATCAGCCGTTAAAAGAGCATTGCTCGTGATCTGGAGGTGCGGTGGTTGAATCGGAAGGTGTACTCGTCAAGATAGTAGTCCAGATGCTTGCGGCTGACGGCGCCCTGATGAATGCCAAGCAGCCAGCGCTTCAAGAGCGCTGCAATCCGGTGCACGCCTGGCATCGCTACATGCGCCGGATCCCCGCTGTCCGATAGCACGGTCCTGCCGTGCAGGTAGCGGTGTTCAGTCAAGCTGTTGTAGCCGCCCCAACCGTCCGTAAGAATCTCGGAGCCTGGCTCGGCCACATCGCGGATGAAGGGCACAAGGCTATCGCCTGAGACATCCGGGACCCGACGCATTTGAATACGCCCAAATCCTTTGGGACGCAACACCTCAACCCCAATCAAAACGACCTCCTTATGTTCGGCGCGGGTTTCGGCTTCGTTCACGTCCGTCAATGGATAGTTGACAATGGACAACGGTCATTGATCCATTCCTCTCTTCGTTGATTTGATGATGCTGGTTAGCAGCTTTAGCAGTTCTTTGTTGTCTTCAAAGATGGATTCCGATTCCTTGGCAGTAAGGTATTCAGTTTCGCGAAGTAGAAGAATCCAGTATTCTGTTTCGTTGGCTTCTTTGAGTGCAATTGCCAATTTGTGAACAAAATCGGGTTTGCTTTCCGCCTGATCCGCCTCGCGCACCAAAGCCCCAATCGCCGTTCCCGATCGCAGCAATTGCTTCGACAGCACGTACTCCTTCTTATCATCGCACAAGTACTTATACAGCTGCACAGTCCGCACCGCGAACGAAAACGACTTCGTCTGAAGCGCCCCCTCTTTCATTGTCAATTGTCCTTTGTCAATTCTCCATTGAATGCCTGGTGCAGCAGCTACTTTTTCAACTCGTCGAGCAAGGCGAGTTTGCGCTGGTAGATGGATTCGAGGCGTTGGGTTTCTTCACGAACGTGTCGAAGATTCAAATCAATGGCGGCCTGCTCCGATTCAGATGCGGGGAACGTTACGACGACATCGCTAATCTTCCTCGGCGACGTATGCCGCACTTTCACGCCGGATGCGCTATCGTGAATCTCTTTCCGCACTCTTTGCGTGTTGAAGACGTGGAAGAAGAACTCATTTTTCCAGGGAACGCCAGGTTTCTTAGTGACTAGGCCCAGCCGCTGGTTGTGCAAACACTTGTCGGACTCAGGGATCAGGATAGGACTGCCGAGTAGTCCCGCTGCCTGCTCAGTCATCGCAACGAGCATATCGCCTTCTTCCAAAACGAAGCCACTCGGGATTTCGCCGCAATAAAACTTTTGCTTTTCGCCTCGGTCGCGGACCCAATCGCGCAGGAATTCGCGCCCCAACCGCCCATAAACGCCCGTAGCGGCGGTTTCCACCGTGCGCCTATGTCCAAAAGAGCCGGCGGAATAAAAATCACGCGAGCCGGGACTCCCACTACCCCACCACCCCTAGCCTTTTGTAGGGAGGGGGTAGAGGTCTTCGTCGCGAACAACTTCACCCGACCGCCGAGCCGAGCCCCGCGCGACCGCCGGCACGCACCGATAGGGTGGACGAAGAAAGGCCCCGGTGAGGGTCGTCCTCGACCGGTTCGAAAAACTCATTGACTCAACCATCCGCGAGGTCAATTATGCCTCCAGCTTGAAGGAGACGCATCGGTTTGACACCAGGCTTTGAGTGAACCCGGCCCTCCGGGTTGAGCGTTGCCGAAACCATCCTCAGGGGCGGACAATGTTCGGGAAATTCTTACTAGACGGGAGACGAAGATGAATTACCACATCATCGGCTTAAACGGAAGCGGCAGCCTCACGGTCGCGTTGATGGTTATGGCGCTCTGCCAGCTTCAGGCGCAAGACACTCGCGCCATTGAGGAAGGGGCCTCCCACCAAAGTTCCAACACGCTCAACCTGGAGCCGCGGCAAGTCGAAGCGA
>CAUZJO010000160.1:0-10136 GCA_963580245.1 Candidatus Sumerlaeia bacterium
TTGCGCCGACGACCTGGCCGCCCCGGATCCCGCCGCCTGCCACGGCGACCGACCAACACTCGGGCCAGTGATCGCGGCCAAGGTTTACGTTGATGTGGGCCGTGCGCCCGAACTCGCCCATCACGAGCACGACCGTCGATTCCAGGAGCCCTCTTTGTTCCAGGTCATCAAGCAGCGCCGAGAGCGTCCGGTCCAGCGTGGGCGCGAGCTCCGTGCGCATCAGTGTATCGTTATTGTTGTGGGTGTCCCATGCCTGGACCCGATAACCGGCGGCGGTCACGAAACGGCTGCCGGCCTCGACCAACCGCCGCGCCATCAGGACGCTCTGACCGAATCCGTCGCGTCCGTAGGAGTCTTTGGTCTTGTCGGATTCCTTTGCGAGATCGAAGGCCTCGCGGACCTGCGGCGAGAGGATCATGTTCCAAGCCTGCTCGGTGAACGTATCCATGCTGGCAAACTCGGCGGTCTCCACCTTCTCGCGATAGAATCGATCAACCGCTTTCAGGAACGCACGCCGGTCTTCGAGCGCATCCACCGTCATGTGGTGCGGCAGGCTCAGGTCGGGCAGTTCAAAGTCCGGTTTGCTGGGGTCGGGCAAGATCATCGGATCGTTTTCGGGGCCGATGAAATGCGCCTTGAAGTACTCATCGTAGTCCTTGCCCTTGGGCATGCCCGGAACCATGACGTGGGGCGGGACGTGATTGCGCGGGCCCATCTCCTTGGTGATGATCGAACCGAATCCGGGGAACTTCATTGCGGGATTCGCCCTGTGGCCCGTCGCCGCGTAATGGGTGCCGACCGCGTGATTATTTTCTTCGGTATGGAGCGAGCGGACCAGCGCGAGTTTGTCCATGCGCTTGGCGAGCTGGGGCAGCAGCTCGGAGATTTGAATGCCGGGCACGTTGGTGGATATCGGTTTGAACGAGCTGACGGGTTTCGGGTCAAACGTATCCATCTGGGGCGCTCCGCCATCGAGCCAAACCAGGATGCAGGCCTGCGCCTTGGCTTTCTTGTCCGCTTCCTGGGCGGCCAGGGCGCGTCTGAGGCCGAGGAACTGACCCAAGTTGACGCCCAAGAACGTCAACGAGCCCACTCGAAGGAAATCACGACGCCCGAAATGCCCTCCGGCGCATCCCCCACAGTGATTGGTTTTCACGGTCCCCGCCTCCCTCTCAGTGGTTGTGAACAAATTCCCGGCAACTTATAAGTGCCCAGAGCAGGTGTTCGGCCGCCGCGCGCCGCGCGGTGCTGCCTTCGAAAAACGAGCTATTCACGATTGACGAGCGTTTGGCAAAAAGCTCCTGCAATTCGGCCTGTTCCTCATCGGTCGGAAATCGCGCGAGAGCGGCCAGGTAGAGTTCCTCGATGAGCTCATGGTTCGAAGCGTCTCCGTCGAGCAGGCGGGCGATGCGGCCGTCCTTGGAGAACTCCTCGGTGTAAGTCGAGCCGGCCAACAGGTGCAGGGCTTGGGCCAGTTTCGGCTTGTTGGTTCGTTCGGGCACGCCTTGCCGGAAAGGGCGCTCGAAGACTTCCAGAAACCGGGAGTGCCAGTTGGCCGGTATTCTCAACTGGATCGCGCGCGTGCCGGGCGGGGCCTCGCCGCCCGAGTTGTGCTCGAAGACGAATGGAACATCGTGGACCCGCGTGATCGCGTCGAGCAGCACCTCGGCGTCCAAGGGCCGGGGCAGCGCGTGGGAGTAACTGATCATATCATTTCGGTTCGAATCGTTGGGGATACTGGAAAGCTGATAGGCCCTCGATCGGACGATCAACTTGACCAGGCGCTTCAAGTCGTGTCCGTTGCTTCTGAAATCTTCGGCGAGCGCTTCGAGCAGTTTCGGATGCGTGGGCGGATTGTTGGATCCGAAATCATCGACGGGATCGACAATGCCTCGGCCGAAGAAATAGCTCCACATCCGGTTGACAATCGCCTCGGCGAAGTAGGGATGTGAGGTCATCCATTGGGCCAACGCCCTTCGCGGGTCATCTCTTTTCAGCTCATCTATCGCGGCACCATCAAACGTCGCGGGGATCAATGGCTCTTTCGTGCGAGGATGGATCAGCTCTCTGAAGTTGAGAACCACATCTCCGTCAAAATCAATTTCGTGGCCGTCGGGATCGTCGTACACCACTTGTTTATCAATCGGATTGACCCATTCAGTGATTGTCAACCGGCCATAGAACGCCGCGATACCCCAAAACTGGTTCTGGCTCCAGACGTCATAAGGATGGTTGTGACATTGAGAACAATCCATGCGCCGGCCCATGAAGACCCGGACGTCCTCGGCCACCATCGTTTCCACGGGCCGCGCCTTGGCCGTGGCGGTGTAAAACCGCGAGGGACCGTCGGGGCCCTGCGCTTCGATGCGCTCACGCGCGATTTGGTCGTAGGGCTTGTTCCTCGCGATGCTTTCCCTGACCCATTCCCAATACGAATCCTCGGTTACCCTAAACAGATCGGAAAAGCGAAAGACCCAGTAGTCGACGTATTCCGGCGAATCCAGGAGAACATTGATGAGTTTGTCGCGCTTGTCCGGATCGTTGTCTGCCAGGAACTTACGCACGCGCCCCGGCGGCGGCAGGGTACCGGTAAGGTCAAGGCAGATGCGTCGCAGGAATTCCGAATCGCCGGAGAGGTCCGACGGTCGGATGTGATATCTCTTCAGTTTGGCGAAGACGTGATCATCGATGAAATTGTGACGCGGCACTTCGGGAAAATCCGGAAGAGGCCGTGCGATGACGCCGACACGCGCGCTCGCGACGTGTCCAGGAACGCGAACCAGGATGTCCGCCTCGCCGGGCGCGATAGGCTTGACCAAACCCGCGTCGTTCACTTTGGCGACTTCGCGATTGTTCGTTCGGAACTGCGCCTGGCCGGTGACATCCTCACGCCGGCCGTTAACCAGGTGGGCCGTCACGAGAAGTTGATGGCTGCCCTCCGAGTCCAGCACAATCTCGCCCGGTTGGATTTCAAGCCGCTCGATGGCGAAGTGAGGGTCCTGCTCGGCGAACGGCGCGCCTTGACGAATCCATTCCAGAATCGTGAGATAATCGGCCGAACTCTTGCTGAAATGTTTGCCTCCCTCGTGGCCCACCTCGAAGGTTGGCTTGAGCAGCAGCAGGCTGTCCTCCGGGTCATCCAGGTTGATCCGCGAAATTTCCTCACCGGCGGCCTCATCGGTCAGCACCTGGAAGGTTCCCCCGCGGAAAATCCAGCGGTAGTCCTCTGCGGGGATCAGCGCGTTGAGCGAAAGCTTGAAGCCGCCCTTGCCCTTCACGCCCCCATGACATTCACTCGTGTTGCACCCATGCTTGGTCAGGATGCCGCCGATGTCCCGCTCAAAACTGAAAGGCCGCTCCTCTTGCGCGGCTTCGGGCGTCGCCGCTCGGCACAAAGGGGCATCAAAGGCAGCGATGAGAACGACACACGCAACCGTCAACCCGGGGAGGGTCGTGAAGCCCTTACGTGAAAAGCGACTTTGCTGATCGGCGACTCTCATCTGACCACCATCAACGGCAATTCATCGAATACAATGGGCTTGCCCAAGGTTCGCCGCGCGACGGGTTGCGCGGTCAAGCGGATCCACCGTGGGTGGTCCGTCAGCGGCGCGTCCTCACTCGCAAGCAGCACGATGTTGACCTTCTGTTGCGTGGGAGCAAACCGGTCTTCGTCAAGTCTGGCGAAAGCCGGTCCCTTCACTTGGTCGACGTCGACCGCGGGAATGGCCCGCGTGCCCGGCGGCAGGTTTTCGAGCAGGATTGCGATATCGCCTTGATAGCCTTCTTCCCGGCCGGCGGTGACGGTGAATTTCCTCGCCTTCCCGCGGACCAAGTTGATACGGTTGACCGAGACGTTGGCGATGGACTCGATCAAAGGCGTGTTCGCCTGCTCTTCAATCTCAACGTCCCCAACGTGCGGAACTTGAGGCCGAAGCAATATCCGATAATTGAAACGGGGAGTCCCGTAGCGCGTGGTCAAGTCGCGAACACGCAAATAATACGATCCGGCTTGATCAAACGTATAGAGAGTCTTGGGCTCGATCGATTTGAGCCAATCGTCTCCGTCGCCTCCCACTTTTCTGAAGATGTTACTCAGAACCTCCCCCTCGTCATCGCCCAAAATCTCCAGGTGCGGATTGAAATGTGGAGGCCCGGCGTCGGGAGTCTCGATCTCAAATGCCAGGCTCTGGTCTTCAGTGACATCGAATCTATAATAGTCGACGTCGCCCGGTCGTTCGATCGTTCCCTCAATGACCGCCGGGACGGCAATCTCCAGCGCCTGCGTCACCGATTCATTAGGTTCTTGTTCCCGTACGCTGGATAGCTTCTTCCGCTCCGGTCCGTCACCCTCGCGCTCCGAACCGTTGGTCACACTCGCGCCGCTCTCGCGTGCGGCGCCGGACCTTGATTCGAGCCGCTCAAGATGATCGGGCTTCAATTCGCGGCTGAATTCCCGCTCCCGCCACTGGTGAGACACGCCATGGGCGAAGACGCGCGGGGTCCATTCGCAACGTTCCTCGCCGCTCTCTCCGCCTTCCCGCGTGATACGGAGTTGATAACAGTAATCCGGACCGCCCGTGCCATGCCTGATCCCGTTCTCGATCGAAATGGCCGAACTCACTTCCGCCAGATACCAGCCCTCCCGCTCGAAACGATGGACCAAACGGGGCAGACGATGAAACGTCGGATACATGATCGTCCCGGTGAAGTAATGGAAGTAAAACTTTTCGGTGACATCCTCGCATTCCAAACGGGTGACTCGATGGGAATCGAACCAGCTCCCGGTCGGTTCATACAACTTGAGTTGAGGGTTGTTGAACAGATGCGGACCCATGGCCACCAGCCCGCTGCCGGTGACGACCTCAAACCGCAACGCTTCTCCCTCGGCGACGCGGAACGCGTAATAGTCCAGTTCACCCGACTTGCCAATCCTCCCGCTGACGACCGCCGGATAGGTGATCTGTTGTGGTTCGCTGGGTGTGTGATGCGGGACGAGGGTCTCCGCGATGTCGGGTTTTGTATGGATTTGAAGGGTCAAAGGCTTGGAGACCCCGCCGGAACAAACCAACCTGAACTGATGCGCGCCGGGCTTAACCTGCTCATCGGCGGCAACTTCAATTACGACACGATAACCGGCGATTCCGTTGCTCTCCGGATACCCCTTCTCCTCGAGTTCTTCCACGGATACCTCTTCGACGGCCAGCACCTTTCCCTCGATGGACGCGCAATCAAACCAAACGGCGTCCGCCCCCTCCAGAGATCGACCCACGATCTCAACCTCGAACGAAGTCCCCATCCGGCCGCCCAACGGATCAGCCGACAATACCCAGGGTTCCGCATCGGCCCGGTCGGCATCGTCTTGCGCTCCAAGGAGCGGCCCCTTGATAAAGCAGAAAATAGTCGCCAGGAATAAAACGGACTTCATATCAACCTTAATCCAAATCTTGAATCGCGCCAAGCGCCGAAACACTTCAATCGATCCATGCCTCATCATTATCCAGTTCGCCTGCGATAGTAGGGCTTCTTGGATCACCATGGAACCGATAATATCCGACACTTGCCCCCGGCGTCTAAATGAATCCAGCCGGTCCGCCCGAACCGGGAAGAATTCTCTCACATATTCGGGTTTTGGTTCAAGCTTTTTGAGCAGGAGCGGCCGGACAACCCTGGCGCCATGGCGCTCGGTTCAAGAAAAGCATTGACAACGCCGGCGATTGATCTCTTATCGGACCAGTACCATGCCTGCTCAAATGACGATGGAAGACAAGTCGACCGGGCCGGGTCGGGAGGACCTGACTGATGAAGAATCTGGGAGGATCAGCGCGATGAACGATTTGAAAACGGTGCTCATCACGGGGGCGAGCGGCAACCTGGGCGCGAAGCTGAGGCGGCACTTGCAGGGACGTTACGAACTCCGACTTTTGGATATCGATCCTAAAGGCGACCCGGACGTCAAGCAGGCGGACCTAAGTGCTTGGAACGAAGATTGGGTCGGCCAGATGGAAAATGTGGATACGGTGGTCCACTTCGCGGCCAACCCCTCCCCCTGCACGAGCTGGGCCGGGCTGATCGGACCGAACATCGACGCGTTGTTCCATCTATTTGCCGCGGCGGTCAGTCGCGGCGTCAAACGAGTCGTCTTTGCCAGCTCCAATCACGTGATGGGGGCTTACCAGAACATTCCAGAGCCGAAGGTCCTTACGGCCGACACGCCGCCCCATCCAGGCGCCGATTGGAAACTTGGGGAGACGTTGTGCAATAGCGCGCCGTACGGGGCCGCCAAGTTGATGGGCGAGCGATTGGGGAAGGTTTACGCCAAGGCGCATGGGCTCTCATGCATCGCCGTGCGGATCGGCTGGACCCGATTCGGCGAAAACCGAGGCTCCGATATCCCCGCCGAATGCGGTGACTGGTTCCGGTTGATGTGGCTTTCGAACCGCGATTTCTGCCAGCTCATGGAACGCTGCATCGAGGCCGACCCGGCGATCAGGTTCGCCGTCATCAACGGGATGTCGGCCAACACCGGGATGCGGTGGGATATCGAGAATGCTCGCGAACTGGTCGGCTATGAGCCGGTCGATGATGTTTGCGATCAGTAGAAACTCCAACGGCTCAGGCCGTTCGAGAGAGGCATGAATTCAAAAGCGCCGATGTCCCTTATCCCGACAAAGAGGAGTGTGGCGTTCTTCTGATGTTCCTGGTACTGAAACAAACTTCGTAGTCGGGGAGCGCGACCTCCGCTCGCACGGGGTTAAGCCCCAATACTGCTCACTATCCGTTTCATCCCGAGGGATCAGGAGGAGGCGGTGGATGAGGATGAGATCTCTTTCATGATGCCGGTCAACTCACCGTGACGCCGAAAGTCAAGGTCTCGCGAAGAGGAGATCGAGGCCATGGCATGCCATGCAGGTGCGCGGATCGCCTTGGAGTGGCGCCCGCGGCGTAAAGCCTTAAAGAATCACGAACTTCATTCGCATCTCCAAATCCCCTTACTCGTTTCTGAGTCGATAACATCCAGAACATGCATAATCGATGCGTTCGAATGAATTATCGAGGTTGAACGTCGTTTCGGCCCCGCCGAGGAACAAATAGCCGCCCGGACGGAGGAGTCGGTGGACCTTATCGAGGATTTGCTTTTTGATAGAGACGTCGAAGTAAATGAGAACATTTCGGAGAAACACGATGTCGAGTGGGGGATGGCTGGCCAAGGACCAATCAGATTCACTGTAATGAAGTCGATCGCGGATCGCATATCTTCTTTGATTCGCCATTGCGACCCTTTTCTTTGGAAGTATTTCACCAGAAAAAGCGCCGGCAGACCGCGGTTGACTTCATGTTGAGCATAACTTCCATTTTTGCAGTATTCGATCATCTCCGTGGACAGGTCACTCGCGACAAACTTCAGATCCCAGTCATTGAGCGTGGGGAAATGCTCACGGATCAACATCATGGTGCTATAGGGTTCTTGCCCTGAACTGCTCGCCGCGCACCACATGTTTAGACTCCGCTCAATCTTACGGTTTTCCATTACATCGGGGAGGACGATTGTCCTGAGCGCTTCAAACGGTTTTACGTCGCGGGAAAAACTCGTTTCATTGGTCGTCATGGCCTCCACAACATGTCGGCTCAGATCGCCGTTGGGGTTCTTTGGCAGGTTTTGAATCAGTTTCTCAATGCCAGACAATGCCACCTGGCGCACGACCTGATTGAGACGCATTTCTACGAGATATCCTTTCCCCGCCCCGAGAACGATCGCGGATTGCTTGAGGACCAAGTCTCGAATGAATTCACAATCGGTCTCGTTTAAAGTCGTTGTGCTCATTGTCGTTCATTCCGATTTTGGCCAAATGTCGCCAATCGGGTGGCGGGCATGGGCCGGCTGTTTCTAACTCTGCGTACGATTTCGTCGGCGATCCAATCCAGGGGAAGAATTCGGTCCGCCAGGCCCGCCTCGGCCACGTAACCGGGCATGCCCCACACAACACTGGTCGTTTCGTCTTGGACGACTACCTGGCCATTGTTGTTTTTGATGGCCTCACATCCCCTCAATCCGTCCTGACCCATCCCGGTCAGGACGACCCCCAGAACGTGGGAGCCGCACAGTTGGACGGCGGACTTGAACATCGGGTCCACGGACGGCCGACAGGAGTTCTCCTTGGGACCTTGGTCCAGTACGGTTCTTATACTCAACGCGTCACGCCTCAAAAGCAGGTGATAATCCTCCGGTGCTACCCAGACGTGGCCAGGTTCAAGCTTTTGGCCTTCCTTTGCCTCCTCGACGTGCAAGGGACACCGGGTGTTGAGCCGTTCGGCAAGGAGCCGGGTAAACATAGGCGGCATGTGTTGCGTGATGAGAACGGGAACGGGCAAATCACCCGGCAGATCCCTGAACGAGACTGGCCAAAGCGTTCGGGCCGCCGGTAGACACCCCAATGACGAGAATCTTGGGCGTTTTGCGAACTTCATTTGAGGAAGCCGTCTTTGCGGTCGCGCAAGTCTTGTTGCATAGCTTGCCCCCAGTCGATTGAGAGAACACGGCGCTTTTATTAACCTTGGGTCCGCGACTGAGAATCGTCAGGTCCTTGATTTTAGGATTAAGTCTTCACGGATGCGCTGTCTGCCGGCCGTGACCGCGGAGTTTACGCGTGTGGCCGTAGAGCAAACGTTTGTACGATCGAAGCAGAAAATGTTTGGCTTGCTTGTAGGGCACGGCGGAGGATGTCGTCATTACCAACGCTTCCCGAAGGTTCAGTGCCTCGGCTTCTTGGTAAAGAGATTTAATCAGGTGTTCGATGGGACGAGAGCCATGCCATTGCTCCCACCCAACCATCTCTTGATCGATGATGCGCTCGACGACGGGTACGTTCGCCCGTCGACGCGCCAGGGCCTCGCTCTGGCGTTCCTGGAGCGAGTCGATATCAATGATCGGCGCGGCCAACCGGTTTCGACGTTGCGCGGCAAGCCGGCGTCGATAATCAGTGGGGGACGCTCGCCGCGTTGACTCATTACGGCGTCCAGTCGCGGCTTGCTCAAGATTAGCCGCCGCGCGGCGGTGGCGGCCACGATCACGTCGGAGGCGGCCATGGCTTCGTGCAACTCGGCCCAAGGTCTTGTCCGGCCACCGTAATGGTCGGTCAGCTTGGCCGCCCGGGTCTCGGTGCGATTAACAAAGGTCATCTCGCCCAAGTCGGCCTTGGCCAAGTGGCGGGCAATTTCGCGCGCGATCTCGCCCGCGCCGATAACAAGGATACCAGCCGGGCGCCACTTGGGAAGGCGTTCGCGGAGCTCAGCCGCCAGAACCGACCCCAACGAGTCGGCCCCCCATCCTATCGTTGTTTAGCGCCGGGCGCGTTTGCCGGTGCGCACCGCTCGGGCAAAGGTCTCGCCCAGATGTGTCCCCACGCTGCCGGCTTGGTCGGCGATGGCGAGTGCTTGCTTAATCTGACCCAAAATCTGCGCGTCGCCCAAGATGGTTGAATTCGATCACCGCCTGGGCCTTGCCGATCGCCCCGATCTGGCCGGAGAAGTCGGCGTTGCGTAGTTGCTGCTCGGTGGTTTCGGTCCGTTCCATCACCGCCCCTCTGTGACCGCTCGATTTTGCGTTGCCGTTCTTCATGATTTCCGTTACTCCTCTTTCTTGGGATTGCTTCCGTTGCCGCGCCAAGCGGCACGGGTGTTGAAGATTTGATCGGCCAGCGGCGCCACCGCGGCTACGGTTTCATCGATCAGCGCCTCGGTGAAGAATCGCTTCTGGCTTCCCCTCAGCCACTTCATGTTGACACCCTGAAAAAACGGGGCCAGGTCCGGGTCGCCAAAAACGCGCTGGTAAAACTGCGCGACCGTCGCCGCCACAACGCCAACCCCAGATACACCTCGCCGAACCGGCGCAAACGTTCCACGCGCATCGCACCCAGGTCGACCGTCGCCCACTGGGGCGGATCGGACTGGGCCGGTTCGAGGAAATCCCGTTGGCGCGCTTTGCCGTTCAGAATGCCGGCGATGTGTTCCCAACCCACGCGCGCTTCATTGTCCAGACCCGGCAACTTGCCCAGCGTCGCCACCGTGCGCTGACGCGGTCCCCGCGACGTTCGAACCGACTCCACCAGGGTCCAGTAATGATACGTCTCGCCATTCTT
>CAUZJO010000161.1:0-9929 GCA_963580245.1 Candidatus Sumerlaeia bacterium
CGGCTTTTCCGTCGTTTGAAAGGCTTTCGTCGGATCTTTTCCCGTTTTGAGAAGTTGGATGTTATGTTTGTCGGTTTTATCTGTTTCGCCCTTGCCGTCGACATGCTCCGTTTGTGTTAACAGGCCCTAGGATAACTCGGTCGAATCCTTCCTAAAGGGGCGTTGCGACGACGGTGCCAAGCCCGAGCGGGCCTCGAACCGAGCAGGTGTACCCGGCGTTGGACACGACTTCAGGGGGCAGGAGGTCGTGCGCTTCCCTGCTTCAGGCTGGAACGATTTTTGAACGACTGAATTCATTTGACTTAAGGCTCTAGAGCGCAAGTCGCGGGTGGAAATCGATAAAAAAATCACCTTCGTCCTTGAATATTCGGGGCCGATGCGCGATAAGGGATGGGTGAAGGTGAAAGAGGGGAGGATTGCCCGGTCATCTCCTCCCTACTCTGCCAGAACGCGAAGAGGTGCGGGGTTAGGCTTTCTGCCTTTCGTCGGACTAGCGGACCGGAGGCTGGACTTCCCGGAGACCGCTCCCGAACCGAATTCCCTGCTGAGTTGACCATGGCGCTTCACTTACAACAGCTCCAAAAACAGACTCAGCGGCTGATCATGACGCCGCAGATGCAGCAATCGATCCAGTTGCTGCAATTGAACTCCATGGAACTGGAGCAACTGGCCGATCAGGAGCTGACGGAAAACCCGTTCCTGACCGTCGAAGAGCAGGGCGAGGAAGAACCGCGGGAGGAACAAACGGAATCGCGTCAAGATTCCGAGAATGGGCAGCAACCCGAGCAAGACGCCTTTGACCAAGTCCGCGAGGGAATCGAGGAGCGCATGCTGAGTGGGGAAAACGGTCAGGTCGCAGCCCCGCCAGCCCCTGAATCCAGCCTGTCCAACGAACAGCCGCAGACCGAACAGCCGCAGCCGCCATCGGCCGCTGATGCGGCGGGGACGACCACCCCCGAAGAGGGCGAGAATCCCGACGCCCCGTCCCTCGAGAAGGTTCCCGAACAATTTGAACAGGTCGATCTGAACTGGGACGAATACTACAGCGACTCCGAAAACTCGACCTACTCCGGCAACCGAGAGGATATCGAAGAGCGGGACTTTGCCGAGTACGTGGCGGCCAAGACCTCTCTGGCCGACCAGTTGCACTGGCAACTGCGCTGCAGCACGCTGGAGGACCTGGATGCCCGCATTTGCGAGTACTTGATCGGCGACCTGAACGACGACGGCTATCTCGCCCCCGAGGCGACGGCGGAGGCGGCCGCGGAGTTCGGGATCGAGATCGAGCAAGTCGAACGCGTGCTGGCCATTCTCCAGGAGTTCGATCCCCCAGGCATCGGCGCCCGTTCGCTGGCCGAGTCTCTCCTGATCCAAATGAAAAACCTGGGCTCATACAGCGATTTGGCCCGCAAAATCCTCGAAAACCACCTCACCGTCTTCCAAAAAAAGAAATTCCGTGAACTGGGCCGCAAGCTCGGAGTGAGCGAGGAAGAGTTGATCGACCTCCATCACAAGGTCTCGCGGCTGGAGCCGCATCCGGGTCGTTCGCTGTCGGTTGAATCGGTCCAGTACATCACGCCCGACGTCTTCGTCAAGTTGATCGACGGCGAATTAATGATCTACTTGAACGAGGGACGCATCGGCAAGCTGTCGGTCGATCGTTTCTACCAGCGCATGCTCCATCAGCAGCGTCGGGCCCTGACCCAGAAAGATCGGGAGTATGCGGTCGAGAAATTCCGCTCGGCGCTGACCCTGATCAAGAACATCGAGAAGCGCAAATCGACGATCCTGCGCGTGACCGAGGCGATCATGGACGTGCAGCGCCCGTTCCTGGAGAGCGGCGTGGAAAGGCTCAAGCCGCTGACCCTGCGCGAGGTGGCCGACATGGTCGGAATGCACGAGTCGACGGTCGCGCGGGTGACCTCCAGCAAGTACGTCGAGACCCCCCAGGGGAACTATGAATTGAAGTACTTCTTCTCGTCCTCGATCGATTCGGCGGGGTCCGATGCCGTCAGTTCGTGGGCGATCAAGGAGAAGCTGCAACAGATCATCCACGACGAAGACCCCGCCAAACCGCACTCGGACCAGAAGATCGCCGAGATGCTGAAAGAGCGAAGCTTTGAAATCGCCCGGCGCACGGTCACCAAATACCGCGAACAACTCAAAATCCTGCCCGCCAAATACCGCCGCCAGACCTAGCTCTTAAACCGTGAGGCAGACCGTCCCATTCGCTCCCCGGGAGGGTGCCGGAAGGCCCTATTTCCATTGCCGGGGGATCAAATATCCGTTGACAAGCGGTAGCCATCACTATAAAATGCTCAGGATGGAGCGGTATAGGCCGAAGGATTCTTACTGGGGGGAGCCTTGCGGCCAAGCCTAGCGAAGCGGAGAGGTAAAAATGCCAAGAACGATCAAAAGAGGGTTTACGCTGATTGAATTATTAATCGTGGTGGCGATCATCGCCATCCTCGCGGCCATCGCGGTCCCCAACTTCCTGGAGGCCCAGACGCGCACGAAAGTCACACGAACCTATGCCGACATTAGGGTCATCGCCAACGGCATCGAGATGTACCGGATTGATCATCGCGATTTCCCCATGGTCGGCAGGCCCATGTCCAGCTTTCCTTTCTTTTATGTCGATTGGGTCATGATTTCGCCGGATGGAGCGAGACATATGGGGAGTAAGCTGACAACCCCCGTACAGTACCTGAGTTCTGTCCCCTTTGACCAGTTTAACTCGGATTTGTTCAGCAAGACATTCGGCATGAGAAACAGCTTCACGAATAAAGATTGGTCGGTCATCTTCACCGGTCTCCCCAAGGAAGTATTAGGCCAATTCCATCATCATGCAGTCGGTTTGAAGGGTCGTGAAGCGCAGAGTTATACCTACTTCATGGAAAGTTGTGGTCCAAACCTGACATGGGAAAGCCAGGGTATTCCCAATTCCGCGGGAGAGACTGGAGCATACAATCCAACCAACGGCACCATCAGCAACGGTAATATCGTCTATTATGACAACAACCGGCTGAGTCAACAATTCTAGCCATCTAGAACAACCTCGCCCGTTCCTGGCCGAACTTGGTCCCAAGCAAGGGGACGGATTTATTACGGGTCAGCGACCTTTCAACGTTGGTCTGCCTTCAGGAAACGAATACGATTAACCTTATCCATAGCCGGACCCCAAAGCGGATCGGCCGTCACGGTCTCTGGCGACCAGTTCCCCCCCAGCCTTGATATGCCTCCGACGAGCCGCGCGCCGGATTGTGTGTCCGCGAATGGGCGTGAAGGCCATTTGCCATATCGAGTAAAAGCTTGCCATTGATTTCGGATATCGGCGAGAATTCAGTCTGGATTTAACGGCTTCGTAATATCCACGCCACGGGCCTTGTCCCGTGGTGTTCAGTCGCTGATAGGGGAGGAACGCTGCATATGCGCGTGGGATTTTGTGCAAGGCGTCGCCGGGGGTTGTGGACGATGGATATGACGGCATGGGTTGTCGTCCTGTTCGTGATGGCCGCGCTTGCTCACGGAACGATTGTCTTTGAAGAAAACTGGGATTCGGGTGTCATCAACCCGGAGCACTGGATCGTCGGCGAGGACGATCCAGGGCCGATTCCCGATCCGGATACCCATCGGGGCGTCTTCACGCGGTTGGTGGACCTCGGAACGTTCCCGGGCGGGACGCCGGGCGATCACGCCCTTTACATGCGCAATGAGGAGTTTGCGGGGGACCGCGTCGACATGACTTTTATCCGAAGCGTGGTCGGTTATCCGCGCGGGTTTGATTTGCGCGTCACCTTCAAGATGTGGGGCGATCCAGGGATCTGTCCCTTTGGGGAATGCTACCCCAGGGCCGGTGGGCCGGCGGGGCCGTGGCATGGCACGAACAACCCTGAGGTCCGCATTCGAGACGACATCGAAGCGGGGCTTCGGGGTTGGGCGAGTTTTGAAATGCGCTTCGAGGAAAATGGGGCGGCCGATGGCTTTCAAGGCCCGTTGATCGACGATCCCGATAATGAAGGACCAAGACTGTGCGCGGACACGAACCCGGACTGTATTCATGAAGCCCTGGCCGCCGCGTATGACCCGGCCGACTCGCATAACCTCGCCGCCAGCAAGCGCCGCGCGATCACGATCCGCTGTTGGGTCGGAGACCGGGAGGGCGGTTTTTTGGAGTTCTCGACCGACAACGGCGCCACCTGGGTCCCGCTGCGGGACGACGCGGGAAAGATCATCGACACGCGCGTCTCCCACGGCGGGAAGGCCGCCAGTGGCCAAAGACCCGGCACGGCCAATCCCGTATATCTCGGCCTGGGGGCCTTCAAGCACGCGGTGTTTGATGACATCGTCGTGGAAAAGAGCGAAACCCAGCGGCCCGCGACGGGCCCGCCCCACGAACCGGCCCAAGCCCCAGTCAGCCCTCCACCCGCGGGCGCGATCATCGACCATCGCATTATCAGTGACTTTGAGGCGGAAACATTCGGGGATTGGGATGTCTCCGGCGCGGCCTTCGGGCCGGGTCCCGCGAGGTCCGCCCTCCCCGATCAGGATTATGTCTGGGGTTTCCTGCATGATGGCTTCGCGAACTCGCATCACGGAGGAACCGAGGCCACGGGGGTCTTGACGTCGCCGGGCTTCACCATCGAGAAGGATTACGTGAACTTCCTCATCGCGGGGGATTATCTGCCCGGCGATCGATCGAAGCGGCACCCAAAGGAGTTCTGGGGCGATGAATGCTGCGTCACGTTGCTCGTCGATGCGCAAGCCGGCGCGATCAAACACCATAACCGATTGGCCGTGGACGACAGGATGGTCCTGCGCTGGACGACCGGGCCTGGTCTCGACGCCGGCGACAAGGTTCAACTCGAGTGGGCGACCTGGGATGTCAGTAACTTGCGCGGACGCAAGGCCTGGCTGCGCATCGTGGATAATAACTCCGGCCCCAATGGGTTTATCTGCGTCGACCAGATTCATCAGAGTGATCAGCCCGCACAGGACCTGCTCAGCAACGATGACGACCTCGCGCGGGCGGACGCTTGGGTCGCGAGCGCCGCGCGGCACGTCCAACGAAAGGGGTTTCATTTCAAGCCCCCGGTCTTCGGCATGAGCGGCTTCTGCATGGTCCATCATAAGGATTACTATCATCTGTTTTATATCCACTATCCCCATGCCAAGGGGACCGGGGGTCGAGGGGACGCTCAACCCCGCGAATATTGGAAACACGCCCGCTCCAAGGACCTGGTCTACTGGGAAGACCAACCGATGGTGATTTGGCCGTCGTTGGATTCGGGAGAGTTTTCGTGCATCTCGGGCGCGGTCACGATTAGCGATGAGGGTGTCCCGATGATCTTTTACCCAAGCTCCAGTTCGGAGCTCGGGGGCAAGGGTCCCGAGCAGTGGGTCGCCGTGGGGGATGAGGACTTGGTTGGGTGGCGAAAGCATGCAAAGAACCCCATGACCGCGCCCATGCCGGAGAACCCGATGCCGGGCGGCGTTGATCCGTTCGTCTTCAAGGAACGCGGCAAGTGGTATATGGG
This sequence comes from Candidatus Sumerlaeia bacterium, assembly GCA_963580245.1. Taxonomy (GTDB): domain Bacteria; phylum Sumerlaeota; class Sumerlaeia; order MVZB01; family MVZB01; genus CAUZJO01. The sequence continues at coordinate 5,538 of CAUZJO010000161.1, forward strand.
GATCGGCGGTTACATACCGGGCGAGAAGCCCAAGGGGGTCATGTCGCTCTTTGAGTCCGACGACCTGGTTGACTGGAAATTCGTCAGCAACCCCGTTACCTACGGGTCAAAGTCGTTCGAGGAGCCCGACCTCTTCAAGCTTGACGGCAAGTGGGTTGCCGTTTTCGAGCCCTATGGGCCGAGTCAGTATCTTACGGGTGATTTTGACCTGGATACCTATCAATTCACGCCGGAGCATCATGACTTTCTCGATTACGCCGGCGTGGCGGACTACGACCCGGAGTCCCACACCATGAAGAATTTCACCGGGCATTTTGTCGTTTGCATGTCGGTGCTTGATCAACGCGACCGACGCATTTGTCTGGGGCTGGCGCCCAGTGGCATATCTCTGCCCCGCATCCTGTCGCTTCGGCCCGACGGCCGACTGGCGCAACGACCCATTCCTGAACTAGCGAAACTGCGCCGGGAGCATTACGGTAGTCCCGAGTTTGATTTGAGGGATGAATCGCGACGGATCCGCGAAATTGGGGGCGACCTGATCGAGATCAAGGTCGAATTCGAGCCGGGCACGGCCGCAGAGTTCGGATTGAAGGTGCGTTGTTCTCAGGACGGAAGCCGTTTCGTGCGCGTGGCTTGCGACGGGGAATACCTCGAAGTGCAGGGGGACAAAACCCCTGCGGAATTGATGGAGGGCGAGCAGACGCTGCGGCTCCACGTTTTCATCGATCAGAATATCATGGAGGTCTTCGCCAACGACTGGGTCGTCTATACCGAATCGATGTCGGGGCCGACGACGGACCTGGGGATCGAGGTCTTTTCCGATGGCGGCGCGACAACGATCAAGAGCCTGGACATTTGGAAACTTGATTCGATTTGGTGAAATACGCTTGTGGGAACCTTGAAAAATCCGGTTTGCAGTCGTCCCCACGGGACTCCAATTCATTAGCGGCTTGAATTCTCGCCACTTGCGTGGCGGGCTGAAAGCAATCGTCCCTGCCGGGACTGAGTTTTTAGAGGTGCCCTTGTTCTTGTTCGTCCCCGACATGCCGGCCTTCATGGCGAGTTCCCCGCCGGGCCCCTGAAGACCGTGGGCGGCCCATTGGCGCGAAGTGCCGGATACGAGCAAGGTTCTACCGTCCGAAGTTTGCTCGGCGGTTCGATATCTGAGCGACTTCATTCAATCATTCGCACTTCGAGCTTCGCCGTCGAGACACCGATCCCAAGTGTTTACAGTGTTTAACATGCCGCCCGCGCGAACGGCGTCCAAAGACTTGAATTTGGCATGGGAATTGCGCCTGTGAAACACAGAAGTACTGCATCCGGCGGGGTCGTGCAGAGGGGTGCGCTGACACAGGGTAAAAGTCTATCTAGAGGGTCAGTGACTTCGACCATCCCCTCGAACCTGCCCGCCGGCGGTCGTACGAGAGATGCATCGCGCACCGGGGGGTGAGTGTCTGTGTTATTGCCGGTTTCGTTGTGGGACCGCCGTGGTCTCGGATACCGATTCAACCAAGTTCTCACCTCTAACTCTTTTACGGATACTCAAGGCATGCATGCGTAAAAATGCATCGGGGAGTGACGGGTTCCCGGCTGAGACATTCTCGTGGGCGAGGACGGTGCGCGTAGAATCTATACGGATGCGGAACGGGAGAATCGACAACGGTGGGTTCTGAGATCGAATATAACAGTGCGTCGAATCGGGGCCAGATCCTGCCGAATGTCGTTGACGTTTCCGCGCCCGACGCCCAGCCGCCTGAAGTCGAGCTCATCCTGGCCTGCGCCGGACTCGGTACCGCCTCGGAAAGAGCCGAACGGATTCGAAGCCTCGCCGGCGCGGGGCCGGATTGGAGCTGCGTGCTGAAGAACGCGGCATGGCACGGCATGATGCCGCTATTAAACCAGGAACTTGAAGCCGCCTGTCCCGATAGGGTGCCCGAAGCCGTCAGGGACGAACTGAAGAATCAGTACTGCCGCACGCTCGCACATAATCTGTTGCTCAAGGGCGAACTCGTCACGCTCGTCAAACTGTTTGAGGCTGAAGAGATCCCGGCCATTCCCTTCAAGGGCCCGCTGCTGGCGGATGCCTTCTACCGGAATCTCGCGCTCAGGCAGTTCTGGGACCTCGACATTCTGGTTCACCGACACGACGCCCTACGGGCCAAGGAGTTGTTGGTCGCGCGGGGATACCATCCCGCCAAGGACTTGAGCCACGAGAAGGAACAGGACCTGCTCGAATCGGATTGCGAATATCCGCTGGTGGGTATCGACGGCAAGGTCATCGTGGAGATTCACTGGCAAATCCTACCGCCGCATCAGGCCTTCGGCTACAAATCGGATTACCTGTGGGACCGTGCCGTTCCCGCGCCGTTAGAGGATGTCACGACGCTGACGCTACGGCCCGAAGACCTGCTCCTCATCCTCTGCATCCACGCAGGCGAGAAGCACCATTGGTCGCTCCTGAAATGGATCTGCGACGTGGCGAGGTTGATCTCCGTTCACGACTCCATGGAATGGGACCGGATCTTCATGGAGTCATCTCAGTTGGGTCGCGAACGGACGGTATCGCTGGCCCTCTTCCTGGCCAACATGCTGCTCGGCGCCCCTCTGCCCGCCTCGATCGCCGAACGAGTCAGGAACGATCCCCGCAACGCCGCGTCGGCCGGCCATATCCGCGGACGCCTGTTCTGCGAAGACATCGGGCTGCCGGGCTTCTTGGAGTGGCTGCGCACCGTGAAATCCATGGAACGAACCGTTTCGGGCAAGGCTTCCGAATTGAGCCGATGGAGTTACCTGCTACGCTATCTCAAGGTCATTCTGACCCCCGAGTGGACCGACCGTCAGGGTCTTCCCCTGCCCACCCCACTTTCCCTGCTCCACTATCTCTCTCGCCCCACGCGACTGCTCGCGAAACACCATATCGGTCTGATCAGGCGTCTTTTTGATTGACGGACAGGGCCGATAATCGGCCCAAATGGTGGCTGCGCTCCTCTTGCTCGAGCAGCGAATCAGCGGCGTGTCGCCGGTCATCAACGCCCCATCCGGTCCTGATATGAATTCAAAAAGACTCTCTCTCTTCCATGACGCGCGGACCGTCATGCCCGGCATGACCGGAGTGGGGCGGTATACGTATAACCTGCTGGCGGCGCTGGCGGCCTTGCCCGAGGGGCCGCGCATTCGGGCCTTGTTCCTCAGGGAGTCGATCGACCGAGCGCGCAGCGATGCAGCCCTCGGCGGCGTTGAACTGATCGAGGCGCCGGTCAGTCGCGAGAGCCATCCGCGCGGCGATCTCTGGCTCGAACGAACGCTGCCCAGGTGGATGCGTCCCGGCGAGGTTTACCATAACTCGGCGTTCCTTCTGCCCGGAGGACGCCAACCCTTTGGCCGGGTGGTCACGATCCACGACCTGTTCGTTTTCACGCATCCACGATGTTTTCGCTTTCGGTTCCGTGCGTGGCTGCGCTGGAACACGCGGCGGGCGTGCCGCTGGGCCGACCGAATCATTGTGCCTTCGCGGACGATCGCCGATCAATTGGTCGGGCTCGGGCTGGCCCCGGCCGAAAAGGTCCGCTCCATCCACGAGGCCCCCGACGCCACGCCCCCCATCTGGGAGCAGGACGAGAATGAAACACATGATCTACCCGGCGTCAGTGAGGCGAACAAGGACGCTCCCCTCCTACTGACGGTCGCGACGCTCGAACCGCGCAAAGACCCCGGCACGGTCCGTCGCGCGTGTATCGAGCTGCAAGAAAAGCTGCCGGGCGGTAACGCGTCGTTCCGTTGGATGTGGGTTGGCGGGTCGGGTACGGTCCCCGATGATTCGCCCGAGGACTTGAGGCTGGCGGCGCGGCGGGCCGGTTTCTTGGAAGCGGGGCCGCGTTCACGCCAAACGCTTAACCAAGCCTACAATCGCGCCACCGCGCTCGTGACCTGTTCCCGCGCCGAGGGATTCGGTATCCCTTTGGTCGAGGCGATGGCCCACGGGTGTCCGATCATCGCGAGCGATATCTCCATTCATCGAGAAGTCGCCGGTGACGCCGCGCTCTATTTCCCGCTCGAGAACTCCCATGCGCTCGCCGATCGGCTCGAACGATTGATCGCGGACAGGGAACTGCGCCAATCCCTCTCCTCAAGGGGCCTCGCTCGATCCAAAGCGTTCAGCTGGCGTCGCGCCGCCGAGCAGACGCTGGCCGTCTATGAAGAATGCCCCCGCGACCAGGGAGGCTAATCCTAATACTTTTCACCGGGCCGGTATTGCCTGGACTGTCCGCGCGCGATTGACAACGTCTTCCACTCGCGTCCCTTCCTCAATTTGCCCAGTTGCACGATCTGTCCCACGTGATACGCGCAGTGATGGAGCTGGCGGTGGATGGCTTCAATGACCGTATGAGGCCG
>CAUZJO010000162.1:0-9826 GCA_963580245.1 Candidatus Sumerlaeia bacterium
GAAGCGCGCCGAGAGGGGAAACCGAGCGACCGTCAACAAACTCCAGACGCCGCTCAAGGGTGTCGGAAGGGTTGGGACGGAATCCGCTAATCCCGCCCAACCACCCTTTGAATAGATCGATAGGTTGACCGGTCGGCGCGGATCGGTTATCATCCATCGTTGGTTACACGCCGATATGAGAAGTTGACATGGTTATGAACGGCACCCCCTCACGTTTTGCGAGATTGTTTGTTGTCGGCGTCCTGTTGCTGGCGGCGGGGAGGGGGGTGGTTCGCGGTGATGAAGCGCCGCCTGCTCCCGAAGTGACGGACGTTTTGCCTGAACAGGCCGCCGGGTCGGACGAACAGGCGCCCGCCGATCCATCCGCCGCAGTCTCGTTTGAAAACGACATTCTGCCGATTTTTGAAGCGCATTGCGTGCGTTGTCACGGGATCGAGCGTCGGCTGCGGGAGTTGGACCTGAGTTCACCGGAGGGCGTGCTGAAGGGGGGCGAGTCGGGTGACGCGGTCGTCGCGGGCAAGCCCGAGCAGAGTCGGCTTCTCGAGTTGATCTTGAGCGGGAAGATGCCGGCGGACGGCAAAACCGAGGTGACCGAAGCGGAGATCGCGGCGATTCGCGCTTGGATCGAGTCGCTTGCCGCGGTGCCCGAGGAAACCCTGATCAGTGCGCCGGCGACCGAACAGGACGTGATCCCGATCATGTTGTTGCGTTGCGCGGCGTGCCACGGGCGGAGCTTCCAGGAGGGCGAGCTGGACCTGCGCACGCGGGCCTCGATCCTCAAGGGGGGCAAGTCGGGGCCGGCGATCGTCGCGGGCAAGCCCGATGAGAGCCGGCTGGTCCAACTGATCCGGGAGGGCGCAATGCCGCCGAAAGGCCGGCTGCTCGAGGCCGGGGTGCGCGAGATCACCGCGAGCGAGATCGAGAAGGTCGTCCAATGGGTCGCGGCGGGGGCGCCCGAGGCCGAAGTCGGGCCGGACGTGACGGGTGCCGAGCCCGACCCGTTGGTCAGTGACGAAGACCGGCAATTTTGGGCGTTTCAGCCGCCCAAGGCCGTCGAGCCGCCGGCCGTCATCGACCGGGAACGCGCGCGCAACCCGATCGACGCATTCATCCTGCGCAAACTCCAGGAGCAACACCTCACGCTATCACCCGATGCCGATAAGTCGACCCTCTTGCGTCGGGCGTCGCTGGACCTGATCGGCTTGCCACCCGAGCCGGACGAGGCGCGGGCCTTCCTGGCCGATGAAGAGCCCGACGCTTACGAGAAACTGATCGATCGCCTGCTCGAGTCGCCCCATTACGGCGAGCGCTGGGGACGCCATTGGCTGGACGCGGTCGGTTATCACGACTGGCAGGACGCCTGGCGTTACCGCGATTACGTGATCCGGTCGTTGAATGCCGACAAACCCTACGACCTGTTCCTTCACGAGCAGATCGCGGGCGATGAGCTGATCGACTACGAAAACGCGCCGGCCATTACCCAGGAGATCAACGACAACCTGATCGCCACCGGATTCATGCGGATGGCGGTCGATCCGACGCAGACCCGCCTGGACAGCTTCGTTCCCAAACGGCTTGATGTGATCGCCGACCAGATCACGATTTTCAGCACCACCGTCCTGGGTCTTTCCATGCAATGCGCGCGCTGTCACAGCCACAAGTTCGACCCGATTCCCCAGCGTGATTATTACCGGCTGGCGGCGGTCTTCAAGGGGGCCTTCGACGAGCATAATTGGTTGGCGCCGATGATGGGAGACGATCCCGCCCGCAAGTGGCTCATGCCGGGACAGCGCCGCTTGCCCTATATGGAGCCGCTGACCAACCCGCTCAAGCTGAGCGAACGGCGCCGGCGCAAAGAGCTGGCGGATCGCGGCCACAGGGCCAAAATTGAGGCATTGGAAGCGGAACTGAAGGCGCGCGAGGGGGAGGTCAGAGAAAGCCGCCGCGCCGATCTCTGGAACGAAATCCCCGAAACGGTACGCGAAGACGTCAAGGCGGCGCTCGACACGCCCGAGGACCAACGGACCGAACTGCAGCGCTATCTGGCCGAGAAATTTGGGGACTTGCTCAACGTTGATCGCGAGAAACTGAAACAACTGGACGAGGCATTCAAGAAATACGTCGAAGATATCGAGGGAAAAATAGGGCAACTCAAGAGCCGCCTGGGACCGCCCGGTCCGCAGTACATCCGCGCGTTGTGGGACCGGGGCAACCCCTCGCCGACGTACATCCTCAAACGGGGCGATGCCGTCAACTTTGGGCGAAGGGTGGGGCCGGGGGTCCCTTCGGTGTTGACGGATGGGAAGACGCCGTTCGTGGTTGAGCCTCCCTGGCCCGGCGCCAAGCAGACCGGCCGGCGGCTGGCTCTGGCCCGCTGGCTGACCGAGCCGGGGCACCCGCTCACGGCCCGCGTGATGGTCAATCGCATCTGGCAAGGGCACTTCGGGGAGGCCATCGTCGCCACGCCCGGCAACTTCGGCCAAACGGGCGCGCGCCCCACCCATCCCGAATTGCTCGACTGGCTCGCATTGGAGTTCGTTCGACAAGGCTGGAGCATCAAGGCCATGCACCGGCTGATCATGACCTCCAGCGCCTATCGGCAGGCCTCGACCGTTCTGCCCGCCCACTCCGAGTATGATCCCGAGAACGCCCTACTCTCGCGCATGACCATGCAGCGCATGGACGCCGAGGCGTTGCGTGACTCGATCATTACGGTCGCGAGCCGGCTCGACAGGAAGTTGTTCGGAGGCCCCGTGGGCGTTGCGGTCCGCGCGGACGGGCTGGCCACGGCGAGTGGGACCGGCCAGGGTTGGCGCCGCAGCGTCTATGTGAAGCAAGAGACCGAGAGATCTACGGTACCCACGATCCTGGAGAGCTTTGACTTTCCTCAGATGTCGCCCAATTGCATGAAACGCACCGAATCCACGGTCGCCCCGCAGGCCCTGCACTTGATGAACGACTCGACGATCCGTGGGCTGGCGGAGGATTTCGCCAAGCGTCTGCGGGAGGAGGCCGGCGAGGACCGCGTCAAACAAATCGAACGGGCGTATCTGATCGCGCTGGCCCGCGCGCCCACCGACGAGGAGCGCGAGATCGGACTTGAGGCGTTGAGTGAATTGGCGGATAATACATCCGAGGGTGGTGAGGGCGAACAGTCCGACGAGTCCCCCGAACAGGAGGACGAGGACCGCCCGCTCGTAAAGTATTGCCACACGCTAATTAATTCAGCTGCATTCTTGTACATCGACTGAGACGATTCATGCACCCCTGCCATTCATGCGACCCAACCCTTTCTCGCCGCGATTTTTTCAGCCGCATGACCCAGGGCGTGACGGGGGCGGCCCTGGCCGGGGTGTTGTTGCAGGATTTCTTCGGGGCGTCCAACCTGCTGGCCGCCCCCTCCGGCCCTCGCTTCTTTGATCTCAAGTCCAAAGCGACCCATTTCGAACCCAAGGCCAGGTCGGTCATCCAACTGTTCATGAACGGCGGGCCGAGCCAGATGGATATGTTCGACCCCAAACCGGCACTGGACAAGCACCACGGCGAGGCGTTCCTGGACAAACTCTCGGTGACGGACATCCAGGACCCCGAGCAGGCCGGGGCGCTGATGCGCAGCCCGTTCAAGTTCGCCCAGCACGGCGAGTCGGGCATCTGGCTGTCCGACGTGCTGCCGCACCTGGCCGAGGTGGTCGACGAGATCGCCGTGATCCGCTCGATGTGGGCCACCAGCCCCAGCCACCCCACGGCGGTCAACGAGATCCACTGTGGGCGAACCCTGCCCAACCTGGCCACGATGGGCTCGTGGGTGGTCTATGGGCTCGGCACCGAGAACCAGGACCTGCCGGCCTACGTGGTCCTCGACGACCCCGACGGACTGCCGGTGACCGGGGCCGGTGCCTGGCAGTCGGGCTACTTGCCGCCGATCTATCAGGGCACCCGCCTGCGTTGCGAGGGGAGCCCGATCATCAATCTACAACCCGAAGAGGAAGAGTCCTCGGAATTCGAACAGATCGGCCGTGACTTGCTGGGGCGGCTCGATCGCATCCATCAACGCGATCGGCCCCATCAGCCGCGCCTGGACGCCCGCATCTCCAGCTACGAGCTGGCGGCCCGGTTGCAACTGGAAGCCACCGACGTGCTCGACATCTCGCAGGAGAGCTCCGAAACGCTCGCGATGTACGGCGTCGGCGACACCTCGCCCTACGAAGGACGTCTGCACCCCATCTCGGGTCCCGATTCCTACGCGCGCCGTTGCATCATGGCCCGCCGCCTGGTCGAACGGGGCGTGCGCATTGTTCAAATCTACATCAACAGTCAGCTTTGGGACATGCACTCCCACATTGAAAACGAGATGCGCGCCGCCTGCGCCAAGACCGACAAACCCATTGCCGCATTGCTCAAGGACTTGAAACAGCGCGGCCTGCTCGACAGCACGTTGGTCGTCTGGGGCGGAGAATTCGGGCGCATGCCGATGGCCCAGTTCCAGACCGGCGTCGCCGCGGCCGGCCGCGACCATAACCCCCATGGCTTCACGACGTGGATGGCCGGCGGCGGGGTCAAGGGCGGGACGGTCCACGGCGCGACCGACGAGTTCGGCCTGCGCGCCGTCGAAGACCGCGTCAGCATCGCCGACTGGCACGCCACGATCCTCAACCAGCTCGGCCTGCACCACGAAGACCTCTACTTCGAACGTAGCGGCTTCAAGGAACGCCTCACCTTCACCCACAAACCGCGCGTGATCAAAGAGATATTGGCCTGACAATCCGCTGCGGCAAAAGTAGCATGTCCTCCCGCGTGAAATGGCGAGGAGGAGGTCTTTGTGGCTCTCCGTTCGTGTCATTCCATGAATCCCGAAGGCTTGCGCGCCCGGCGTGGCTGGAACTGCTTATTCTCTGTCTCTTGTACAAAGACCGAAAATGCTTGACCGTGGATGAGGTGAACGCGAAAATTCGGATGCGCGTGAGCGCAGTGACGCGAACGCACCACGCCGGGAACGTCCCGGGCCAAGTCCGTTGGCGAAAGTGGCTTTCATGAACCTACCTTTTGACTCAGATAAACTCGACGCCTTGCTCGAAGAGAACCGGATCGATCTGCTGCTCGCCACGTCGAAGCACAACATCCAATACATGCTTGGCGGCTACCGGTTCTTCTTCTTCGAGTGGATGGACGCGTTCGGCATGAGTCGTTATCTTCCCATGCTGGGCCTGCCGCGCGGTCATTTGAGCGATGGATTCTACGTTGGCAATCCCATCGAGAAATGGCAACAGGCCCATGAGCCGCTCTGGGTCAAGGGGCCGTCCAATGAGTCGTGGACGTGCCTGGAGGCGGCCGGCCAAGCGGCCGATCGGATTAAGAGTCTGGGGCTGGATCGCGGCCGGATCGCGATTGAGCGCGCGTGGATGCCGACCGACGCGATGGAGGTGCTCAAGGGAAAACTGCCGGACGTCGAATGGGTCGAGGCCATCCGTGTTTTGGAAGAACTGCGCGCCGTCAAATCGCCCGAGGAACTGACGCTGCTCAGGGAAGCCTCCGAGGCCATTGTCGAATCAATGCTCGCCGTGATGAGGAACACGCCGGCGGGAACCTCGACGCGCGAGATCGTCGAGTCGATGCGCCGCGAAGAGAACCGGAACGGGTTGAATTTCGAGTATTGTCTGATCGCCGCCGGAACCAGTTTTATTCGCGCCGGATCGAGCGATGTACGCTGGGAGAAAGGCGAGATCCTGTCGCTTGATTCGGGCGGCAACAAGCACGGTTACATCGGCGACCTGTGCCGCATGGCCGTCATGGGCGAGCCGACGGCCCTGATGCAAGAGTGCCTGGCCGAGGTCCATGCGATCCAGGCGGCCGCGCGCCGACCGATCAAGGCCGGCGCGATCGGCGGCGGCATCTACGAATGCGCCCTGGCCGAGCGCGACCGTTGTGACCATCGCAATGAAGTGAATTTCACCGCCCACGGCATGGGCCTGATCACCCACGAAGTCCCGCACCTGACCGACGTGGGTTTCTCCTACCCCGCGCTGCACAAGAATACCCCACTGGAAGCCGGCATGGTCATTTCGATCGAGACCGAAATCAGAAACAAGGAGGTCGGATTCGTCAAACTCGAGGACACCGTGGCCGTCACCGAAGATGGCTGCGAAGCCTACGGCGACCAGGGGCGCGAGTGGAATGTGGTGGAAGGATAATAAAACCGCCCTTGATGGAGGTCGTTTTTCGTGCTCGTGCTCGTAAATCGTAATCGAAATTGTTTGAAATCCTCACACCAAAGAATGGATCGAGAATCTCGAGTCCGAGTCCGAGTCCAAGACCGACCGATAGGATTGCAAATTTGAATCATGCGATAACGTTTCCGGCTCAACAAGAATAGACCACGGCAACCTGGTATGCCCCACGCCACCCATCTGCTATTGTTGGCCGTGAATGATGGTGAACGTTCTCGGATGATGCGAGAGATGAGACGAATCCGAACCGCCCCCGCCCACCGCGCTCTGTCACGACCGGTGCTGTTAAGCGCCTTGCTGAGCATGATGCTCATCGCCACCCCATTAACGGCCCAGCCCGAACCCGCCAGCGACCGCGAGCCGAGCGACGATCCGATGACCGTGCTGGGCCCGCGCGAGTGGGAGGAAGTCGGCGAGTCGATTGAGCGGGCGCTGAGGTGGCTTGCATCCCGGCAGCAACCCGACGGGTCGTTTCCCACGCTCGAAACCGGACAGCGGGCCGTCGATTACGTCCTCGGCTGCCAACAGGCCAGTGGCCTGCTGGCGCGGGTCAACCCTCGGGTCAATGACGTGACCGTTTCGATCGCGACCGCCGGCCACACCGCCGCCTATAACCACGCGATCTCGGGCGTCCTGTTGTGCGAGGTTTACGGCATGACGCACAAGGACCAGGCCCAGCGCATCCGCTCGGCCATCGGGCGCGGGCTCAACTTCACGATGGCCGAGCACGCCAAACCCAAACGCTTCCCCGCGGACGAGGGCGGCTGGCGCTACGTCTATCCCGCGGCGAGGGAAAGGGCCGACTCCGACCTGTCGATCACCTGCTGGCAACTGATGTTCCTCAGAGCGGCGATCAACGCCGGATTCGAAATCCCCAGCGAGCCGATCGACCAGGCCGTCGCGTATATCAAACGCTGCTACAAACCGGATGCGCGCGTGTTGACCTACACGATCCTTCACCCGCAAGCGCCGACGCGGGCGATGGCTGGCACGGGCATCCTGGCGTTGGCGCTCGACGGGCTGCACCGGACGACCATCGCGCAATCGAGCGCTCAGTGGCTGCTGGCCCATCCGTTCGACCGTTACAACCAAAGCCTTAACATCTATGACCGCTACCATTACGGCGTCTACCATTGCAGCCTGGCGATGTTCCAGATGGGGGGACGTTACTGGGAGGGGTTTTACCCGGGGCTGGCGCAAGTCCTGCTCAGGCATCAAACGCCGGCGGGCCACTGGGCGACCGAGAGCCCGCCGATGGGGGACCACATTTTCGGCAACCCCTACACCACGGCGCTGGTGGTCAACGCGCTGGCCGTGCCGTACCAGTTACTGCCGATTTATCAACGTTGAAGAGCGGCGACTTCACCCCAGTCATTGTGTATATTGGTGACGGAGACCCTCGACCCGAACGGTTTCGATGCTGACCTATATCCTGCGACGTCTTGCCCAATCGCTGGGGGTGTTGGTGGTGATCTCGCTGCTGGTTTTCGTGATGATGTACGGCATCGGCAACCCCGAAACGACGCTGCTGCCGCCCAACGCCTCGAAACGCCAGCGCGAGGAACTGCGGGCGGCGTTGGGGCTCGATCAGCCGCTCCCGGTCCAGTACCTGAAGTACATCGGCAACCTGTTGCGCGGCGATTTGGGGCTTTCTTATTACACCGGCCGCCCGGTCGGCGATATGCTGGCCGAACGCGCCACGGCCACGTTTGAGCTGGCCGTCGTCTCGATGCTGATCTCGATGCTCGCCGGCATCCCGCTGGGGATCGTGGCCGGGGCGCGGCCGCGCCATCCGCTGTCGCGACTCGTCATGGGCGGCTCGCTGCTCGGCATCTCGATCCCCACGTTTTGGCTGGGCTTGATCCTCATGATGATCTTCGGTGTCTGGCTGCGCTGGCTCCCACCCACCGGCCGGGGCGAGACGGTGCGGGTCCTGGGAGCCGAATGGAGCCTGCTCACGCTCAGCGGCTGGCAACACGTGCTCTTGCCCGCCGTGACGCTGGCGCTCTATCACCTGGCGATGCTGATGCGGCTGGTGCGCTCGGAGATGGCCGAGACGTTGCGTCGGCCCTTCGTTCGGGTGTGCCGGGCGCGGGGGCTTTCGGAGGCGTCGGTCGTCGGCCGCCACGCCCTGCGCAATACCCTGATCCCGATCGTCACCGTCGTGGGGCTCCAGTTCGGGGGGCTGCTGGCCTTCTCGGTCGTCACCGAATCGATTTTCCAATGGCCCGGCCTGGGCAACCTGCTCATCCAGTCGATTCACGTCGACCGCCCCGTCGTGGTAGCCTACCTGATCCTGACCGGCGTGGTCTTCTTGGGGATCAACTTCGTGGTCGATTGCCTCTACGCCCTGATCGACCCCCGGATTCGGCTGGCGCCCTCGGGCGGCAGCATCGAATGAGGGTGCTTACATTTACGTTTACGTTCATCAAGGAAGGATTTCAGGGTGAATCATAAGCATCTTACCGCTCTTGTAACCGGCGCGAGCCGAGGGATTGGCCGGGCCATCGCGTTGGCCTACGCGCGTGAGGGGATCGACCTGGTTGTGACGGCCCGCACGGTGGAGGATCTGGATTCGCTCAAGGCGGAAACCGAGGCCCTGGGCGTCCGGTGTTCGAACATCGTGGCCGACCTGTCGCTTCCGGATGCCGTCGACACGATCACCAAACATCTCCAGGGCAACTCCCTGCGCGTCGACGTCCTCATCAACAACGCCGGGATCGGCACGGGCGGATGCCTCAAGCCCGTCCACGCATTCGACGATGACTACTGGGCGCTGAGCCTCCAGGTCAACCTCACCGTCCCCTACCTGCTGACCAAACACCTGCTGCCGCCCATGATGGAGCGTCAATGGGGGCGGATCATCAATATCGCGTCGCTAGCGAGCAAGTTCGGACTTAGCCATGGCGCGGCCTACACGGCCAGCAAGCACGGCCTGCTGGGCCTGACGCGCACGACCGCCGCCGAAACGGCCAACCGCGGCATCACCGCCAACGCCATCTGCCCCGGCCCGACCCGCACGCGGGCCAACAATGAGCGCATCCAATTCGAAGCCGAGCGCACCGAGAAGACGTTGGAGGAGATCGAAGCGTCGATCACCCCGCTGGGTCGCCGCCTGATGCCCGAAGAGGTCGCCGCGTTCGCCGTTTACTTGATTGGCAAGCAGGCCGCCGGCGTAACCGGCCAGTCATTCAACATCGACGGGGGACTGCTCATGAGTTAGGGCCTCGGCGTTCTGCTCTCGCGCTTCGCCGCATCCAGAGATGCAAGTCGCAAGGAGAATCGATAGAGTGAGTGGATTGCGAACCATGGCAAATCCTCTTTCCTTCTAGCGGCCAAGCTCAGCCGCCACGAAGCGGACGATTGGACCGAATGGATAGTGTAGTATGATCCAAAGAGTTCTCCTAAACGATGAAGTACTTAGTCGATCCTGAAAAAGACCCCTTGCCCAACAACAATGGGATCAAAACGCTGGTGGATGGTGTATAGTTTTGCAAGAAAAGCGGTCAGTCGCCGCCGAAACCTTGCGGAAGTTGGCGCCATGAAACCCAAGCCCTCCCCGTGCGAAGACCTGCAAGGCGATCTGTTCAAGTTTGAACTGC
>CAUZJO010000163.1:0-9743 GCA_963580245.1 Candidatus Sumerlaeia bacterium
GGCCCCTTTCTCAATGGCGCGAGTGTCTTGCGCCTGAAGCTGGCAGAGCGCCATAACCATCAACGCGACCGTGAGTCTGCCGCTTCCGTTTAAGCCGATGATGTGGTAATTCATCTTCGTCTCCCGTTTAGTAAGAATTTCACGAGCATTGTCCGCCCCTGAAGACGGGTTCGCCAACGCTCAACCCGAAGGGCCGGGTCCACTCAAAGCCTGGGGGGAACCGATGCGTCTCCTTCAAGTTGAAGGCGTGATTAACCTCGCGGGCGGTTGAGTCAATGAGTTTTTCGAACCGGTTTATTACGGCTGTTATTAGGGGGCCGGCCTGACCTCGTGATCAGATGTCTGGGTTTTAGTGAAGGACACGCAAATCGAGGCGCTGGAGGCTCGATTGGCGGCACTTGAAGGGGCCTCCCAGGCGAAGGAGCAGCCTTCGGTCAGTTTCGCCGACCTCGCAAAGAAGTCGAACGTGGTGGAACGTTGACACCCCCACCCCCCTCCGTACGAAAAGGCAGGGGGGGGCGGCATTGCGGGACCCCCATTCTCGCATATTTTTTTTATTTTCTGTATTTCAATCCTGGCGGTCGGCCTCGGAGGACGCGGCCTAAATCGCGTCTATGGCCCCAGGATCGCCGAACGCGGGCCGAGGCGAGGGTTGGGCACGGTCGAGGCCGAGAAGAACGATCCTGGGCGCTGTAGGCGGTCTACAAGGCGGGTGGGGGGAAGCCGAAATGGACCGTCCGCCGGTGAGTCGGGTCAGAGGTGCCGTCCTACAGCAGGATTTTGCCGCAGAAGTCTCAGGGGCCATGCGTATCCCCTGGACAAATCCCAGGACGGTGCCCTACTCTAAACCGTCAACTTTACCCAGGACGGCGGAGGCGAAAGTCATGTGCACCGCAACATCTCGCAGATTAACCTTAAGATTAGATTCCTTCCCACACCTCAACACCATCAGACATTATCTGGAGGGAATCCGTATTTGCTTTTTTTTGGCCGTCGTAGGATGCGGCACAAAAACACCTGAGACGGGTTTGACCCCTGGCTTAGAGGAAGGTCCTCTAATTGAACTGCATAAACAGATTTCACCTGCTGTCGTCACGATCTTTAGCCTTAACAATCAAGGCCAGAGAGTGGGACTTGGATCGGGTTTCTTTATAAGCCCCGACGGTGTGATCGCCACGAACAATCATGTGATCGAAGACGCGAAGAAGCTAAAGGCTCGGTCCAGTAATGGGAGCTTCTTCGACATCGCAAATGTAATCTCGACTAGTCCAGATGCTGACTTGGCTCTGCTTAAAGTGGATGCCATAGATGTGTCTTATCTCGAACTGGGCGAAAGTGAAGCCGTGAGTCCGGGGACAAAAGTCGTCGTTCTTGGAAGCCCGGAAGGTCTAGAGCAATCCATATCCGATGGTATTATCTCGGCGAACAGAAAGGAGAAGGAAAGCAATAAAAGAATATTACAGTTCACAGCCCCGGTCTCACCGGGCTCTAGTGGGTCACCTATGCTAACTTTGGATGGTAAAGTGATAGGCATAGTAGTAGCCATTCAAAGATCGGGTCAATTGCTGAACTGGGCGATCCCCGTCGAGTATTTGAAGCAACTTCGTGAGGCTCCGCCTCGGGCATCGCAATTCTCGATGTCTGATTGGGAAATCCTTAGAGACGATTCAGAGTTTTCTGAAGTGACCTCCAACTGGTATGCATTATTGGATAATCTTGAAGACGATGAAATATCTGAATTGTCAGATGTTGTGTTGTCGTATTCCTTTGGAAGGCAACCTGAGCTACTACCCTTGCTCAAAAGCATGAGCAAGAAATATCGACACAATAAGCTCGCTCTGTTGCTCTATGGGCTTGCATTACGTGAGAATGGGCTTTTGGAGAACGCAATAGATACATTCACAGAATACGTAGAACTAGACGGTAACTCAGGTTATGGGCAATATCTTTTGGGTGAACTGTTACGCCAGAGGTTTATAAATGAGAATGAGTCCAATCCCATTGGATCAAGAGCATATCTTGTTGAGGCCGGAGATCGGCTACGCGATGCGGTTACTTCAGACCCTGGCCTGGGAGCGGCCTGGACTGAACTCGGTCTCGTATATCTTGAGCAAGAAAAATATCGACCGGCCATGAACGCCTTTCGAAAATCTTACGAATGTGAAGATGAGTATCTGAGACAAAATGAGGAGACTGTTCGCAAATTGCAGCAACATGATCCGGATTTAAAACCTGACATCAGAATATACGAATCATACCTTTTTTATGGAAGGAGCGCAGAGGGTGCAAAGGATTACAAGGCTGCGTATAATTCCTATATCCAGGCCCTAAGTATGCCCAGTGCGGATTCTCGCGCTTATTATAGACTAGCATGGTTGTATGAGCATCTAGAGAACTATGAGGCAGCGGGAGAGATCATCATCAAAGGCCTTATAAAATACCCGCAAGATCCTGGGCTGTTGCAACGTGCAGTCTTTGTATCTTTATGGATGAACAATCCAGAGCTTGCCAGAATATATCAACGTAGACTTTTTTCTGTTGATCCTGAATCAGCTCGGAAATTCGAGAGCTTCATCTTGGACACCGAAATGTTGCTGCAGCATCCGCATCGATATTGAGGATTGTCTCTTTTCGGTAGGTCTTCATGAAATGAGGTGAAGGCGGTGGTATCGTTGGTTATCCGCCAAGAAAAAATGATAGCTTATGAGCTATCGGAAAAGTCCGACCCTTCCCGCACAACTCAGCGATGTGCGCGATGCATTGAACGTTGCGGGCGAACCTGGATCAAAACACTCGCCCACACCGGAGGCTCTATGACATGCTGTAGGGCTAACCGCAGAAATCGAAACCGTTACCACGGAGGGCGAACTTTTGTACAACGATTGGTCGGGTACCCAGATATTTCCACTCTGCCTGATTTTCAAGTTGACCGGGTTTGGCCCTATCGGGGACTGGTCGTGGCAGTGGGTTACGTCTCCTGGTTGGGCGTCAGCCACCATTATGATATTTACGGTGGGTTCGTTTATCTTGTTGTCTTTACTGGCATCGACTATTCGGAAGGAATCATGACCAGCAAGTTTATAAGCAGCTTGACCCCCATTCTGCTCGGCCGGAAGCGGGCAATCACACGGCGTCACGCAAGTTCACCACCGCACCCCGTTCCCCCGCTTCCAGCAAGAGACTCGCGCAATCCTCGCTATTCGCGTTCCCGCTTCAGCCTCGCCAATCGCTCGAAGAATTCGGCCTCGCATTCCTCATACCATCTCGCTAGATCGGGGTAGTACTCCGACTCCACCCTGATAAAACCACGCGAGAAGTCGTCGTCGGGGTCCATGTCGGGTGTCGCCTTCCACACGCCGATCACGAGGCCGAACCCGCGCAGGCGCACAGACCGGATAGGGCGCGTCGAGGCGGTAATTAGCCCGGTTGCGCAGTGTCCATGGGCAGGACCGACCCCGGGGTGGAACGAGAAGCCCGCCAGCTTCGGGGGTCATCCGGTCCGCTGTTGAGTGGTGAGCTTCATGACACCGCGTTCTCCCCTCTTTCAGATTGCTCGCGCTCGCAGCGGCAGGTTGATTGCTCGTGGGCATCGCGCATCGTGCGCGTCGTGCTTAGCCCGACGTGCCCACATTCGAGTTGGATGCGCCAGCGTGTTGGGAAGGGTTGTTCGGATAGCACTCCGACTACCTTCCGGCGGATCGGCTTTTGCTTTGGCTTTGGCTTGGACGGCTTTGTCGATTCTCTGAGCGAGAATACCAACGGCCCCCCGCCGAAGTCCCTCTCCAGATCGTCCGCCGTCGCCAGACGGCGGCGCGCGAAAAAACAATGAGACCCTGATCGGCTCCTGCTTGAATCGAGGTCGCCCGACCAAACCCAAGCCCCGAGCGAATCAATCATGGCCTCGACGACCTATTGCGACATGATCCAATCCAAAGACCACAAGTTTGATTTACGGCTGCGCATCATCAAGCACGCCCGCGCCCATAGCATCAAGTCGACCGCGCGCGCGTTCACATGCGCCCCGGCGTTGTCCGCACCAAACTCGCCGGCCCAAGAGAAAAAAGTCCTCGACGCCCGCGAGCAGCTCCCCTGCTCCGGACCGCGCCGCCTCAAGGACCTATTCGGCCTCAAGCCCAGTCACGGTGCCATCGCCCGCATCCTACGCCAGGCCGGCCTCACACGCCGCCGTCGCAAGCGACGCCAGAAAAAAAGACCTGCGCGCCATCAAGGCCCAATACCGGTCTTTCGAGCGCCTCCAGGACGATACCAAGCCGCTTTACGACATCCCGGCCTACTGGCCGCAGATGACGGCGCACAAACTGCCGCGTCAGCAGTACACCGTGCGCGACGTCAAGAGCGGCGCATTGTTCATCGACTACGCCGATGAACTGTCGACCACCTACGCCACGATGGCGACCGAGCGCATCCTGGCCCATCTCAAAGACCACGGCGTCCCCATGCAGGACATGGTGCTCTCCACCGACAACGGCAGCGAATACGGCGGCGGCGAGCGCACCGAACGCGCCCGCGGCTTCCACGCCAAGGTCCAGTGCTTTGGGATTCGCCACCGCTTCCTGCCGCCGGCCACGCCCAACGCCCACGCCGACGTGGAATCCAGTCACGCGCTGATCGAGCAAGAATTGTTCGATCTGGAGCGCATGGGAAGCCGACACCAGTTCTTTGCCAAGGTGCGAGCGTATCCAAAGCTGGTTCAACTTTGCCCGACCCAACTATTCCAAGGGCGGCAAAACCCCCGCCCAGATCCTGCAAGCGGAGGGCCTCGATCCCAAAGTCCTGCTGCTGGATCCCCTTGACCTGGACGAACACTTGCGTAATCTAAATCTCTCACCCCACGCCCGCCCCGAGGGGGGTCAATATCTACCTGCCTTGCCCGTTTCTTAAGATATTCTCTATGGAGAGTGCATCTCGCGGACCCGGGAGATGCACCCGTTTTCGATTAGCATCAAAAAAAGTGGTTGACCCAAAGGCAGAATTGAATGAGTTTGAGACGTGCATGAATTGGGGGGTGTTCAATTCCAAGGATGGTGTCGCTGCATTACTTATTGTAAATTCAATCCAGCTTTCTAAGTCCCATGAGCTCAGATCAAAGTTGCTGCACGCCGGGTCGTCCCGGATCGGGGGAGGCTCGGGAAAGCCCATCCCGGCCCCACGCGCCGGCTTCCAAGACCAGCACCAGCGGGATGGTGCGACTACAGGGTGGGGCGTTTTTCATGGGCGCCGACGACGGGGTCGGCTACCCCTCGGACGGCGAGGGGCCGGTCCGGGAGGTACGGCTGGCACCGTTCCATATTGATAGAACTTCGGTTACGAACCGGCGGTTCGAGCGGTTCGTGAAGGAGACCGGCCACAAGACCGAGGCGGAGCGGTTCGGCTGGTCGTATGTCTTCTTTCAATTGCTCGCGCCCGAGCTTCTGCGCAAGGTCAAGCAGCACCCGCGCGAGGCCCCCTGGTGGTGCAAAGCTCCGGGCGCTTACTGGCGTCGTCCCGAGGGCCGCGCCTCGAACATCCGTCGGCGCATGGATTACCCCGTCATTCACGTCTCGTGGAACGACGCGATGGCGTATTGCGCCTGGGCCGGCAAGCGCCTGCCGACCGAAGCCGAATATGAATACGCCGCGCGCGGGGGACTGGAGCGCAAACGGTATCCCTGGGGCGATGAGTTCAAGCCCAACGGGCGGCACTACTGCAATATCTGGCAAGGCGAATTCCCGAAGCATAACACGCTGGAGGACGGCCACCTGGGGGTCGCGACGGCCCGTTCGTTCCCGGCCAACGGCTTCGGCCTGTTTCACATGGCCGGAAACGTCTGGGAGTGGTGTTGGGATTGGTGGAGCAACGCGTATCACGTGGATGGTCCGCGCGAGGACCCGACGGGTCCCCCCGCAGGGACGGAGAAAGTCATCCGCGGCGGATCGTGCCTGTGCCACGATTCCTACTGCAACCGCTACCGCGTGGCCGCTCGCACCAAGAACACGCCGGACAGCTCCAGCGGTAATGCCGGATTCCGCTGCGTTGCCGACGCTCCTTGATGCCGACGCAACTCCCGCGCACCTTGTCCTTCCCGAAAAACTATACATGTCATACAGTGCAACAAGTGTAAGCCATGGTGTCGAATCTGAACCAAGATTCGGCGCATCATTACAGTCTATCTGAATGTCGTAGGCTCAATCTGAGCGAATATCATGAGATTGATCGCTTATGATCCACATCGTTGAAGTTATTGACCTTAAGTGCCTGAACGAACTTTGAGCACGGGGAGAACCAAAACGAACCCCGCCGTGGGGCCGATTACAGTTTTTTCGAACTTCGTAAACCGTTGAATTCCAATCAGTAGACCATCTCCCGGATCCGCGAGATGCACCCGGCTCCGGACGGTTCGCGACATAGGGGTTTTCGTTGAGCAACACGCCCAATTTTTCGACCGTCGAGTCGTTGACCAAAAACCTAAGCCGAACCGGTGTGGGGCAAGGTTTGTCCGCAAGCTCCCGCGCTAGTCTTTCGGCTTCAGCCTCGTTCCCATTCTTGAGGGCTTTCTCAATCTGCTTGTCGATATTCTTGGCGCGTTGTTTCGCTACCAACTGCTGGATCTCAGATTCCTTCGTTTCATCTTCAAACGCCTTCTTCGCCGTGATCTCCAGGCGCTTGAGCGGCGCGAGCGATTCTTGAAGCACTGGGGTCTTCAAAATGCCGGGTCGTCCGATCACGGCCCCCCATAAGTTTGGAACGACCATCCAATCATCTTGGTGCTTAGGGCGAATGCCTACCTTGCGGCCTACCACGGCGGCCAGCGCCACCATCAAGCCGACTGCGGGGAAGTCCGGCGGGCACTGAGTCCGTTCGGTGATGCGGTCATTAAACTGTTCGATCGCCTGAACCGGGTCTTTGGCGTGCTTCAATACCAGCGTGATGGGATTGTCCGAATCGAACGGCGGCACGCCCGCCAGCATGTGATAGAACGTCGCGCCGAGCGAATACATGTCGGAGCGAAAGTCGACCGGGAGGCCCCGGCCCTGCTCGGGCGACATGTAGCGCGGCGTGCCGAGGATGTGGCCGGCCATCGTCTTGTAGGTTTCGTCGCGGTGGGCCTTGGCGATGCCGAAATCGACGATTTTGATCGTCCCGTCGCGCGTCAGCATGATGTTGGCGGGTTTGATGTCGCGGTGAATGATCTGGCGCTCGGCGGCGGCCTTGAGGCCCTTGGCCGTTTGTATCATGTAATTGATCGCCTGCATCGGGGTGAGTCGATCACGTTCGAGCAACAGATCGGCCAGCGAGTAGCCGTCGATGTGTTCCATCGCGTAATACGGGCAGTTGCCGATCATGCCGATGCGATAGACCTGGGCGATGTTGGGGTGATTGACCTGGGCGATCAGGTGGGCCTCGCGCTCGAAGCGCTTGACCAGGTCCTCGTCGCCCAGAGCGTCGGCCGGCAGAATCTTGATGGCGACGGACCGGCCCAGCGAGGTGTCCAGGCCCCGATATACCGATGCCATCCCGCCTTGGCCGAGCAGGTCCTCGATGACATAACCGTCAACCGTTTGTCCAATGTACGGATGTTCACCCATGATGATCCGCCCCTCCCGAGGCGCGGCCTCTTCTAATATTCATCGTAAAGAACCGGCCCAACCATGAACGGCGAGCGAAAGGAAAACAGGTCGGCGGATCCCGATGATCGGCGCGGATGATTGATTTGGAAGGGCTGATGAGTGAGCAAATAGTCAGAATCCCGACCCATGGATGCTTCATGGATCGATCCCCGGTGGAATCCGGGATCAAAATCCTTGCCCATGGCACCCAAGGGCGGTATAATTCTAACCGGATTGGACATATCAGATGGTTTTGATCCACCAACTGTGAAATCTCGAACGATATGGAACGATTCATGATGATGAGAGAATCCGTGATTCAACAACATACCGGGCTGAAACTCGCGGCGCGGTGTCTTGCGACGATGATTCTGATCACCGCCTCATGCGTCAGGGCCCAGGAGCAGCAACTGCTCGATGTTGTCAATGGGGAACGATACGAAACCGAGGCGCCTGACACGTTGGATCTGGCGGAAAGGGCAAAGGCCGCGGTCGGCGTGATGACCGCGAACCGACAATACTCGTGGGGGAAATTGACGCACAAAGGATCGAAATGGTCGGAGGCCATGCCCTTGTTGAGATTGATGTCCGGCAGCGAACTCAACCTGGCGAGAGATCGCGAGGCGCTTGATTACATGCTCGATTCCATGCCGAAGGCGACAACGCATGGGCTTATGCTCTCCGGCCGGAGTCTTCGCGCCTTGAGTTACTATTATCAAATCTCGCGCGACCCCCCGATCGCGAAGGCCGCCGCCGAGGTGCTCGATTTTTTTGAAAAGAACGCCATCTATCATGAGCGTTACGCGTTTTATCCCAGGAGCGAATCATACAAGGGAGGCGATCCCTTCCAGGCCGTCCAGGATAGGAGATACATGACTCTGGAGCCGCCCAAACCCTTCGAGCTCGAACCGCCCTATCGATCCGATCCCAATTTTCGCGCCGATCCCGCCCAGGGCGTGGATGACGACGGCGCGTGGTACGATTCGCGGTTCGGCGTGCCGATGTATTATTCCGCGATCATGGAAGGGCTTTTCAGTTGGATCAAAGCGGGACGCAGTGGCCTCCCGGTGCCGGGGTCCGTCGGCCAGCGTTCCCGCCTGACTTTTCTGAGCCAGTTGGCCGCATTCACGGTGAAGCCCGAGTATTGGTCGATGCCGGGCGAACCGAACGCCATTCGCGGGTCGTCGCAAGGCCATTACCTGGGTCATACCCACGCTCATGTGGCATTGTTGCGGGCGATTCTCAACTATGCCGTCGAAGCAAACGACACCGGATTGAAACAATTCGTCCGAGACGGCTATGAGTACACAAGGGGTTTCGGGGCGGCCGAGATCGGTTATATTCCCGAATGGACCGACAACAACCGATGCGAAACCTGCGAGGTCTCCGACATGATCGCGCTGGCCATTCGGCTGACCGATGCCGGCGTGGGGGATTACTGGGAAGACGTCGACCAATACACGCGCAACCAGTTCGCGGAACAACAGATCATGAACCCGGACAATCCGATGAAGCCCGACGTGGGGTATTTCACCAGCACCGGATATCCGACCTACCTTTTTGCCACCGTAGCTGGTTGTTGCACGGATAATGGCTCCCAGGGACTTTACTACGCGTGGGACGCGATCGTGAGGAGCCAGGGAACCCACGCCAACATCAATCTGCTGCTAAACCGCGCGCACGCCCTTCTGGATATCGACAGCCACCTGCCCTATGAGGGCAAGGTGGTCATTCAAAACAAGGGCGCGACGAGCATTTCGGTCCGGATCCCACCGTGGGTGGACCGGTCGGCCCTCTCGGTTAGCATGGATGATCATGACGCGCCGTTTGTTTGGGTCGGCCATTATATCTCCATCCGCGACATGAAGAAGGGCGACCGCGTGGTGATCGAATTCCCGATGGCTTTGAGAATCGAAAGCTTGCGCGTGATGAACGACGAGACGGTCTACACCTACGAATTCAAAGGCAATACAGTGGTGGGAGTCAGCCCGCGACCGCCGATCTCGGAAGGTCACATGGCCATCTACCAACGCGATCAATACAAGCGCGACAAAGCCCCGACGGTCAAAGTGACTCGTTTCATCGCTCCGCAACTGATCGACTGGTGAAAGGAGATTCACCAAGGGATAGGACTTG
>CAUZJO010000164.1:0-9634 GCA_963580245.1 Candidatus Sumerlaeia bacterium
AATAAAGTCTATTTGCAGCAATACATTGCCATCTTTGAATGGACGCACAATTCCAAAAAGGTAACCAAGGAATTCCTACGCAACGTCTTGACCTGTAAAGCCCCGGCGCTTGTAGAATGCCCAACCACCTGAAGGAACAGATGAGCCGAATGGGCCAATCGAAGGGAGTTGTATCGATGCTGAGGCGACAAAAGCTGCATGAACAGGTTGCCTAGGCGATCGAGGATTTTATCCTCTCGGGAGAATTCGAGCCAGGCAGCCGGTTGCCGCCGGACCGGGAACTGGCCGAACGGTTTGGTGTCAGTCGCGCCACGGTGCGCGAGGCCACCAATCTGTTGGAGCGAGAGGATCTGGTGAAGAAAAAGGTCGGGCTTGGAGGAACGCTGATCAACTCGTTTGAAGACCGGTTGCACACGAACGCATTCACGCGCGACCCCCACCAGGTCTTAGACCAGCTCCGGGCCGAGGAGCCGATCTATTGGAGCGAAGGGCTAAAGGCGTGGGTGCTGACGCGGTACGCGGACGTCAAGGCGGCCGGGCGCAATCCACACCTGGGCGGCGGGCGGGACCGTGCACGCGGCTACTTGCGGAAAATGACGCCCCAACAGCAGGCGGAACTGGCGCCGCTGTGCGAGGTATATTCGCGCTTCTTGTCTTTCATGAACCCGCCCGAGCACACGGCTCAACGCGGCCTGTTGAGCGACGAGTTCACACCGCAGGCGGTTCAGCGAATGCGCGCGCGGATCGATTCGATCGTCAACCGGTTGCTGGATGAGCTGACGCCGACCGGCCAGGCAGACCTGCTGCACGAATTCGCGCTGCCCATGTCCTCCTCGGTCATCGTGAACATGCTCGGGTTGCCCGAGGAGGACCGCGAACGGTTCATCGCATGGATCGACAACGCGTTCGAGTTTCTGGGCAGCGATCAGACCGATTTCGAGCTCGCCGGGAGGGCGATGCGAACCTACGAGGAGATGACCGCCTATCTGCGGGGGATACTAGAGGAGCGGCGGGCGCGGCCGCGCAACGATCTGATTTCAAAACTGGCCGGAGTCCAAAAGAACGATTCGTCGATCCCCGACGAACGGATCATTGCGGCGATGATCACCATCGTGCATGGGGGCTGGGAAACCACGACGACGATGGTAACCAACGCGATGGTCGACTTGCTGACGCACTCGGACCAACTGCAAAAACTGAAGCGAGATCCATCGCTGCTGACGGTTGCGTTGGAGGAGGCGCTGCGGTTTGACGGGCCATTCAAGTACATCACGCGGTCGGCCATGGAAGACTTCGACCTGTGCGGACGGTCGATCCGAAAGGGTGAGACGCTGATGCTGATGCTGTGCGCGGCCAACCGCGACCCCGAGGTGTTTGAAGATCCGCACCGTTTCGAGATCGGCCGCAAGCGAATCCCCCACGTCGCTTTCGGGGTCGGCATCCATTTCTGCTTGGGGGCCACGCTGGCGCGGATCGAGGGCGAGCTGGCCATCGCCGCGCTGCTGCGCCGCCTGCCCCAAATGCGCCTGGCAACGGAGGAACCGCTTTGGCGCCCGACGAGTTTGTTGCGGCAGTTGGAAGCTTTGCCGGTCGTTTTTTGAGCCGAATATATTAAGTGTGGACAACATAGCACGACCTGGCTATCTTGTTCAAAGTGTCGATGCGGGGCGGGATGCACCCTGCGGGGCGTTGAATCTAGAGAAAAGGAGGGATGCCAGACAGTTCAAGTAAGTTTTATCCCACCAGGGATACCATTCCTGGTAGTTGAAACCGTCCTCATTGTGGAAACAACCATACGATCATTCTAGAGGAGAACGAAATGAAGAACGAATGGGTGAAAGCATCTAAGACTATGGTCGCGGTCATCACGATCGCCGTTTCGGTTTACTTCGGTTCGGCGACTCAGTCGCTGGGTGAGGTTATTTTCAGCGATGACTTTAATACAACGGACGTCTTATTGAATAATTGGGTCTTCTGGGACGACGGTGAAATCGATACGGGAGACGACGATGTGACAGATCCGGACGATCTTCCCCCTGATTATATGCTGGTGGAGGTGCCCGAGGGCAGTGGCAACCGCGCGATACTGATGGGCGGGACCGACGGCCATTATGATGAAGCGATGCGCAGCGTGATGGGCTTTAGCAGAGGAGGCAACCTACGTTGCACGCTAACAATCTGGAGAGGGGTATTCGTTTTTAATGAGAGTATTGACGATATCGTCTACAGCGGGATCAATGGACCATGGATGTTTCGCGAAGAGATTTATCCCGATGGTGGAGCATCGGGCCCCTACCCCTCACTGATCCACGTCGAGGCTGGGTTTCTGCGCGACATCGCAAGTCCAGGTCAGAACATGGTTCCCCCGAAACTGATCTGGCGCGAAGGCGACGACGGCGTCTTCAACAACGACGGGGCCGTGATCGGACCCGGATTCACCGAGGCCTTCGATAATGCCAAGAGCCGGGACATGGCCGTAATGCTGCGCGTTTATTTGGGCGATCAGACCGGGGCCTTCGCGGAGTATTCAACTGACGGCGGTAACACCTGGAACCCGCTGACGATCCTTACCGAGGTGGACACTTCGGGAGAGAATCCCATCTACCCGGTTCCGGACAGTACGGAGGCTGTAACACTCGATACACGGGGACTGACCGCGGGCGATCCTGGGATTTATCCGATCGATCCCAACACGAGCGGGGCTTATGGCCAGAACGTGGTTTCGGGGAATCAGACGGTCTTCGTGCATTTTCATAATGAGTTCGGCCAAGTCTACATCGACGACGTGGTGGTCGAGATGGACACGGCGGGCCCAGCGGGTCCCAGTATTTATTTCGTCTCGTCCGGCACCGCCGCCGCGCCGCACGAGTCCGAGGGTTTGCTCATCGACCGTCTGCAAAACGTGCTGGGCTATGGCGTGACCGTCGTCAATGAACTGGAACAGAACGTGGCTGACGCGATGACGCACGACTTGATTTTCGTCAGCGAGAGCGGGGGCTCGGGCAATACCGCGCCGTTTATCGAAGAGTACCGCAAGAGCGACGTGCCGTTCATCATGAACGAGCTGGGCGCGCTGACCACCGGGCTGTTCGGCCCCGACGCGACCGGTGCCGCGACCGCGGACATTCAGAACATCAAGATTCTGGATAACAACCACTACATCACCGAGAATTTCAGCGTGGACGAGGTTGTCGAGGTCAGGACCTCGGACGGTGGGATTTTCGTGCAGCTCAATCCCGGGACGAGTGAGGCGACAATCCTGGCCGCGGCCAACGACGGTGACGACACCCAAGGGGCGATCGTCGTGATGGAGGTCGGCGACAAGTTCGAGGACGATGTGGCGACGACGGCCCGCGTGGCCTTCATGTTCCCGCATTCCACTGGCGTTTACTTGGAGAACTACACGGCGGCGGGCGTGGAGTTGATTGACCGGGTGTTCACCTGGGCGCTGGGTCTGGAGCCGGTAGATGTCCCCAACCCGGTGGACCAGCAACTGTGGACGTTCTTTGAATAAGACGACCGCGAGTTATTGAGGTTGAGGGTGGATTAGGGTGATTTGCGACGATACGGACCACCGGCCGGGACCGGGTACATGATTCGGCCTGAGCGGGGTCGGTGGCTTGCGGGTGCGGCATAGCGCAGGGGACAGTGACGGCCGGCATCGCGTTGCGATCGCCGGCCCCTGGATCAACCCGAAAGCGCTCATTCCGATGCCGGGGGGTCAATCAAGTACACTACTGGAGTATTATTGATTAGATGAACTCTGCATAAGGGTGCCAGGCGGTAGAGGAGATCTAATTCCACATGGTGCCTTTCTTGATCTCTTTTTTCGATCTATCAAACCGCTCGAAGGTGATTCAGGATGAAACCTAAGGCCTTTACCCTGATCGAGCTGCTGATCGTGGTCGCCATTATCGCCATCCTGGCGGCGATCGCCGTGCCCAATTTCATGGAAGCCATGGTGCGCTCGAAAATCAGCCGGGTCAAGTCGGACATGCGCACAATCGGTTTGGCTATCGAAGCCTACATAGTCGATAACAATTCCTATCCGGTTCCGGACCGCTGGACCGATCGCTCAACGAACTATTCAACACGAGCCTGGCAAGGTGTGCCAGGCCAGTGGTGGATGAGTATTGAATGGGCGAAGCCGGTGGATGCTTCCGGTTTGACCCGACAAGGCAATGGATTCTGGCTGACCTCGCCGATAGCTTACCTGACCTCCATTCCTGATGATCCTTTTACGAAAGACCTGTTGGTGGAACAGGCGGTATCAACCTGGGGCGCGCCGGTGTTGTCGGCCAGTTTTCTCTATGGAAGCCGGGTCGGCAGCCCCCAGATTTCTCAGCCGTTCCCTCCCCCGCCACCTCCGATTCCCGCGCATGGTGATTATCTGTATGACAACGTCGGCTTTTTCCTCGTCAGCGTGGCTTCGGACCTGAGGCTTGATTACGTCCCAGCCTATGACCCGTCCAACGGAACCATCAGTGGGGGTGATCTGATTTATTTAGGCAAGGGAATTGGATTTTTTAAGTGATGCTGACGGCTTTCGCGATACCCAACGTCTCATCCATGCGATCTATTTCGACCGCGGAGGGCTGAAGCTCCACCCAGGATAATGCCGGAGGAGGCTTATGTTTGACAACTATTACGGGTGTAAGTGGTGAAGTGGAGATGAAAAAGCGAGGATTCACGCTGATCGAGTTATCCCGCTTTGTGACCAGTCCCGGCTCGTCTTCCGCAGTTTGGACGCTGTGGCAACTCATGTCTTAGAAGTTGCGGCTTTTGAAGGGCAATGTGCAAAAGCCGGCTCGAATTCGCAGCGGGCATGTGAGCTAACCGCAGCTCTTATTTAGGAGTAATAATCATTGAAGAGGTGCTTTACAGGAAAGTCGAACGATGTGTTCCGACTCGTGAAAACGATCAGTAAGAAAGACGCTCCCCCGAGAAGAGTCCATTAGTTTCTCATTCGAAAGGAAGTAAACCGATGCGACGATTGACCATATTATTACTCGTAACGCTGGCCGCGGGGGCGCCGCGCGTCTACTGTCAAGCCAATCAGACGGATCGGTTAAGGGGGCGGGAAGTCGAGTTGCCTCACAGACCGGGGCCGGGGCCGATGGATATGCGCGAGGTCTTTACGCCCGAATACTTTGCTCCGGCGGGAAGTTATGATGACGCCGAGGTTCCCGACACGCTCGACCTGGCCGAACGAGGGGCCCTGGCCGTGGAGGGATTGATGAATTTTCTCGATCCCGGACAGGACTACGAGCAATACCAGATCGCATTCTTTAATATCAATCCCCCTTTCATGGCGCACTACAACATGGAGGCCGGTAACCAGGGCAAAATCGCAAAGGGGATTCTGACCAACCGCCTGATGAGCGGGAGTAAGGCAAAGTTACGCGAGCAGGCCGACATGTTCAACGCGATGATCGACCGCGTGAACGAAGAAGGATTGTTCTACAACGATCTAAACCGGGGGCCGTGGGTCCCATCAATCACCACCGAAGACCAGCTTGCAGTCAACACGGCACACGTCCTCGTGGCGATGATCGACCTTTATCAAATTAAGCCCCACCCCAGGCTCCTCGAACTGATCCGATTCATGGCGGATGGCATGGTCAAACTGGCCAGGGTCGAGGGGGACTACGCTTACTACACCAAGGTGGCGCCCGAAGAGGGAGATTCGCACATCGGAGTACTGGGTTATTGGCAACAGATGTTTTATCACGGAAAGTCCCTGCGCGCGTTGGCTCGGGTTAGCATGCTTACCGGCGAACGGAAATACTTGGACCTGGCGGAAAAGCTCAAGAACCTGATCATGATGGAGAAGCACTGGCAAGTCGAGGCCGCGCCCAAGGCGATCGTGGGTCACGAGCACGCCTGGTTTTCGGGTCACCATCACTCCTATACGTCGGCCATGATGGGATTGATCCTGTACGCCGAAGCGACCGGCGACGCGACGCTGATGGAGTTCGTGCGTTCGGGCTACGAGTATCTGCGCAAGTACGGTCTGGCGCGCATCGGCATGTTCGGCGAGATGTGCACAACGGCCGACATGGTTTGGCTTGGGGTCAAGTTAAGCGAAATGGGCATCGGCGATTACTGGGAGGACGTCGATCAGTATACGCGAAATATGCTTGTGGAACAGCAATTGACGGAGCCGGAAAGATTGCGGGCGACCATCGAGACGATGCCGGCAATGACGACGGATAAGGTTTACGCGTACCGTTTCGCCAAGGACAATATGACGACCGATACCGTCATCGAACGCAATGTGGGGACGTGGCTGTCCGACGCGAGCAACCCGACGTTGGTGCGGCCTCAGACCTTGCGTTGGACAATTTGTTGTTCGGGCAATTGTCCGCCGGCGCTCTATTCCGCATGGCGGGGGATCGTCGCGCACGACAATGGGGTCGTCACCGTTAACCTGCTGCTCAATCGAGCTTCGCAATGGGTGGACGTCGAAAGTTATCTGCCGTACGAGGGCAAGGTGATCATTCGCAACAAAACAGCGAGGCAAGTCGTGGTGCGCATGCCACGCTGGGTGGACTTGGATGCCGTGGGGTCCAGTGTTGCCGGAACTTCAGACCGCGACGTAACGCCAACGAGGATTACCGGGCGCTATCTGGCATTTTACGGCTTGAAAGGGGGCGACGTCCTGACGCTCACCTTTCCCGTCAAAGAATCGGTGGAACGGCACACGCTGCTGTGGAAAGTGGAAGACATGTGGCCGGAATCGACCGACCCAGGACGCGCATGGCAACCTCCGCGGCCGCCCAATATTTACTCGATGATCTTCCGCGGCAATACACTGGTGGACATCGCGCCGCGCGAGAAAGGCAAAGGTTTCGAGCTTTTTCTGCGCGACGAGTTGAAGGCAGGCGCCGCCTCCATGACGAAGGTCACGCGTTACACGGCTCCAAGTCTGATAACGTGGTGAGGAATCCGCTCAACTGAGTACCTGGTCTTGTTAGCTTCGAGATGCGGAGACTACAATCGATTATCGATTAGCATGGAATTTGTTTAAGGATCAGCGTGGCCCCACCATGGCAACCATGACGGTTTCGAATTCGGGGGCGTATCAATAATTTTGAAGGCAAGTTGGCCTCTAGAGAAAGAAGGATAGTAGACATGAGATACACCGTTGCTTTGCTTGGCTCTCTTATAAGCCTATGTTCCTTTGGCCCGTGCTCGCCGTTATGTTATGCCGAGTTTTTGAACGGAAGAGATGGAGCGGCCAGTGAGACCGAAGGGGTTAAAATCGCCGACGCCAGTTCGGCTTCGTCCGCCGCGGAGAAAGAGACCGACGCGCAACCATCCGTCCCCGATTACCTGACAGCCGACGAGTTCGACATTGAGGGGATGCCACAGCAGCAGTACATGCTGGACATCGATACCGCCAACGGTGAGCTGAACCGCATCGATCTGGCCGGCACGGTCGGCTACGTTATCGAACCGACGGGAGATGTCGACCCCAAGCGGCGCTGGGTCTGGATCGTCCCGCCGTGGCTTGCGCTCCCGTCCGCTCACGGCAATTATATTGCGCGTTATTACGCCGAAGGCCTGCTCGACGCTGGATTTCACGTCGTGGGTTTCGATGTCGGCACGTCGCTGGGTAGTCCGAAGGGGGCGGATTTGTTCGCCCGGTTCCACGATCATGTTGTGAAGACATACGATCTGGCGCCGAAGGCGCGCATGGTGGCGGTTTCCAACGGCGGCCTGATCACCTACGGCTATGCGTTTCGCTATCCCGAGAGGGTCGAGCGCATCTTCGCCGTCTATCCGGCGCTCGATTTCCGCACCTGGCCAGGGTTCGAAAAAGTCGTCGGACCCGGCGAAATCACGCCCAAGGGGCTTTCGTACGGCTTGACGCCCGAGGAGATGACCAAGCGAATCGCGGAATTCAACCCCATCGATAACCTGAAGCCGCTCGCGCGACAAAACATTCCGATCTTCCACATCCACGGCGACGCGGACGAGCTAGTGCCGCTGGACCCCAATTCGACCGTCACGGTCAAGCGTTATCGCGAGATGGGCGGCGATATCGAGTTGAAAGTCATGCCGGGAAGCGTCCACGGCGGGATGGAGTTTTTCACCGACGAGCAGGCGCTTCAATTCCTGCTGGCCCCGTCGGGAGCGGGGCAATCACTGTAAACGGTCGCACGACGTTTTACTTAGGTTAACGTTTAGCTACCGTAATATCCTTCATTTTCCAAACGTCGATTCCATCGCATTGAACACGACCCCCGGCAGTCCACACCGCGATCTGCTGACTGTCTGCCCGCGTTGGATACGTGCGTCCGGTCAGGGCCACCTCGTTCCGATTCCCAAACACTTCGATCACCGAACGATCGAGAAAGATCCGAAGATCGACCTGATCAGCAGTCGCGCCGGGGAAGTCCAGTTCGATCCGGTGTCGATGCATGTCCGGATCGGCGTTCAGTGTTCCCTGCATGTTGTCGATCACCAGTTTTCCATGGACACGGTCGATTTCGATGCGTGTGATCTCGCTATGGTCCGGACTCATGCGAACCGCCAGGCCGAAATGGGTTGCTCTTTTTGGTGTAAAGCGGGCAATGATCTCCAGCGCGTCTCCCTGTACGCCTTCGAGGGGTAGAACTTCATTATTCCCCAACTCTCCAATCACCATCGCGGGGACCGCCCGGTGGTCCGCAGTGTTTTCAGTTCCTCAATGGGTTCACGGGTCAGCCAGTTATCCTCGCGTACGCGCAGGACACGCGGCAGCGACGTCAAACCGACCCACCGCAGGCTTTTCAAGCTTGGGTTGTGATTCAGAAGGTCCTCCATAGCGGTCCTCAAGCACCCATCCAATGAAAATCCGGAGGTTCTTATCATCGAGCAGGGTCTTGCCACCCATATTCAACGCCGATTCAAACTTCAGGCTTCTGTCGGGTTGAAAGACACGGTCAACCACCCGGCCCACGTGAGCGGAGATGAGATAGTGCCCCGTCCAGGTGAGAACCCTGCCGGGCTGGTTCCCGTCAATATACCTGCCTTCAAACGGTTTCCCTTCCCATTCACGGGGAAGCCACTCGGTCCCCACCCGTCCGCCGGACGTAACAAGGACATCCCGGCCATCGAGACGAAAGAAAAAGGGAACCTCGAAATAAATATACCGGTCATCCTGGGAAAAGATATTAGAGTAGGTCCAATTTTATAAATCAGGACTGGTCATGATGGGCGCCGCTCCGCTTCCATTGAATGCGGATGCCAGGAGCATGTACCAGGTGTCACCGTCTTTCCAGATATCCGGATCGAGACAAAAGGCGCGCAGACCCTTGGGAGGATCACTAAAGATCGGGACGACGGGATTGTCGGGGTCTTTTCCCCAGCGAATCAGTGAATCGTCAAGGGCGACGGAATGACAATTGCCCGCCGACGGTTGAGCGGTATAAAAGATATGTACCTTGCCGGACTCGTCGGCAACAATGCAGCCAGCCATGACCATGACCCGGTCGAACTCTTCCGGTCCCGAGGTCAGGGCGATGGGGAATTCTTTCCAGTTTACCAGGTCCCGGCTGCGGGCGTGTCCCAAATGCAACCAGTCCGACCAATCGCGCGTCGGGCCGTAGAGGTAAAAAATGTGGTACCAGCCTTTCCAGTAAAAACA
>CAUZJO010000165.1:0-9578 GCA_963580245.1 Candidatus Sumerlaeia bacterium
CAGTCCGAACGTTGAACAACGAGCTTACGTTTTTACAAACGATCTTCAACTTGGCCAAGCGACGTGGGTATATCACCTCCAATCCCTTTGAAGAGGTCCGGAAAATCAACGGCCAGAAACGAAAAAATTACCATCCTATGACAGAAGAACAGATTCAGATGTTGATTGGGGCGGCGGATGGCAAGTTTCGCCCAATTCTCTGGACATTCCTGCTAACGGGAATGCGAACCGGCGAATTGCTGGACCTGGAGTGGGAAGCCGTCGATTTCGAACGAGAGGAGGTTCATATTCGGAGCAAAACTGGGTGACGGCCGAAAGACAGGGAAGATCGAACGATTCCTCTACATAGTCGATCCTGAAAAAGCCCCGCTCAAGTCGCCCAGCCAATCAGAGATGAGCCCGGGTGAACCAGAGGCATCCGTTTTCGACTCGTGATTTGCGCCAGGCGCAGTAAAAGATAATGAAAACCACCGCGTGGGCCAGCAGTTTCCTGAAATTCATCCCCGCCGCGCTTGCGATTGCATTGAACGCGTCGCCGTCGGGGCCCCACAGCCGGCAGCGATCCATGCGGTGTTTTTGTTTGAGATGCCCGATCCCCGGTTCGATCGCGGCTCGTCGTTTCATCCAGCGCCACAGTCGCACCGCCAGCTTGCCTCGCCGCCCGCGGTCCACGTGCACCTGGACTGGGCCCTCGTAGCCGTGACCGCGATAGCCGCGATCCACAAACGCATGTTGGGGCGGGCGCGCCAGGTGCTCGACTTGCGCCAGCGTCGTCGCCAGCGTGTGGCCGTCATAAGGATTTCCCTGCATCGCCATTGCGCCCACGAACCAACCACCGCGACTGGTCGCCGTCACACTGACTTTGGCGCCGAACTCGTAACGCTTGCGCGCCTTGCCTTTGGCGATGCAAGCCACGCGCGGCTCATGCACGCTGTAAATCTTATGCTTGTCGCGGCGCTCTTGAGCGTGAACACCTTTGGCAATTTCCATTAGATTTTAGAGCTTCGCGTCGGGTCGCGGGTGCTTGCGCTCGATGTCGCGAATCACGCGTCCCAGAATCGTCCTCAGTTTCTTACGGCAGCGCTCGGCTCGCTTGGGCCGGCGCGCGCGCATGGTGCGATTGACCCCTAGCAGCAGGCGTTTGTCGACGCGCCGGTAGTTCTGGCGCAACTTGATGCCGCGCCGCTCGGCCGCCTTGGCCAGCCGCTCGCGCGCACGATCGTAAAGCCGCGCGTCGGTCGGAAAACGCACGTGCTTTTCCTGCACGGTCGTGTCCACGTTGACACGAGAGAGCTGACTGGGCTTGATCGCCTTGAGCGCCAAACCGGCCGCGATCGTCTCCTTGAGCATTGCCTCGGCGCCCGCCGCCCCCACGCGCTTGCGCCAAATAGGTCATGCTGGAGGGATCGATGGCCGGTCGTGCTCGAAGTGTTTCATGCCGCTCAGCACCTGCCAATAGGGGTTCTCGACCCATCGGGCCACCACGTCCTCGTCGCTCAGGTCGAACGTGAACTTAAGGTAATGCAGCGCCACCATCAGCCGGGTGCAACGGCCCGGCGCGCCGTTGCCGTCGCAGTAGAGCGCGCCGAAAGTCTCCTCCAATCGCGCCCAATCCACGCGCCGGGCCAGTTTAACCATCGCGTGATTCTCATCCACGATGGCTTGCAGTTAAAACTTGAACAGATCGCCTTGCAGGTCTTCGCAGGGGGAAGGTTTGGGTTTCATGGCGCCAACTTTCGCAAGGTTTCGGCGGCGACCGACTGCTTTTCTTGCAAAACCATACGCCCCCCACCCGTATTTTTATCCCATTATTGTTGGGCAAGGGGGCTTTTTCAGGATCGACTAGACATGCCGGTCGGCCTGGGCCTCACTCATAGACTTCCCACAAGGCCGGATCAACGCTTGCCTCGCCCGCTTCCGACCCGCCGGGGTCGCCACCGTCGGGACCGCCGATGATCCTGAACAGCGCGTCGCTCTCGTCGCTCAACGTCGAGTCCCAAGCGCTGACGACGCGGACCCTATAATCGGATCCCCTGGGGACCAGTGGGACGATCACCTCGGTCACGTCCTCGGCGTCGTTGTCCCAGGCGGTCCCCAGGTCCGCGACCTTGCCGTGGTCGTCCACAAGCTCAAAGAAGACCGCGGTGCCCGCGATCAGCCGGTTGTTCTTCCAATGAATACTCCGCCGCGAGAGGGCCTCCCATACCTCGCCGCCGTTCGGATCGACGACGAGGACCGGGGCTTGCGAGATCATGAACGGCTCGTCACTGTCGTCGAACAGGTCCTCGTTCCAGGTGCTGATGACCCGCACGCGATAGTCGTCTCCGGTCGACACGAGCGGGACATAAACCTCATTGATATCCTCTCCCATCGGGTTCCAGCCGTAACCGAGCTTGGCGACCCGCCCCTGGGAGTCGCGCAGCTCGAACCGCACCCCGGTCCCCGCTTCGGGAACATCGGTCCGCCACTCGATCGATAAGGAATCACCCGTCATCAAGACTTCGCCGCCATTGGGGGTGAGGACCTGGACGGCATCGGGCCGCGGTTCCGGGGTCGGCGTGGGTGTCGCTCCGTCCAGGATGCGAAGCACGATCAGCCCATTGTCCTTGTCGAGGACGTAGACGATGTCTCCATCAACCGCGATGCCTTCGACTATTGAAGGCGTTGAGAATGAGGCAAGGACGTAATCCGGATGGCCCGGCTCGGCGATATCGATCACCTGCAAACCCCATTCCGATCCGGCAAACAGCCGATCCCCGTCAAGGAGAGTTACGTCTCCAGAAGTCCTGTCGGGAGGTCTGCAGGTAGCCACCGATTCGACGAATAGGGGATTGGTGATATCGTAGATCACCATGCCGTGCTCACCTTCCGAGGAGACGACTAATGGCCGTTCGAAATTCACGTTATTTCCGTCAAACGCCCCCGGCGCCGTACTGATGAGCGTCGGCTGGGCGGGATCGGCTATATCGTAGATAACACCTTCATCCCCAACTCGCCTGTGTCCAACAAGTAGATTCTCATCAACATCAAATCTCGCCTCGATGTTCTGGATTAAGCTGATCTCTTCAGGTGATCTGGGATTAGTGACATCATAGATCCGAATCACTTCGGAATCAGCGCTTATGTATGCCGTCTGATTGTTGACACGAACCTTCCACGGACGCCCAATCGAAATCCGAGAGACAAAGTCGAAGTCCTGAGGGTTTCTTGCATCCAATATGTCCATGAATGTTTCCCCATTCGTCAGGTAAACATACCCATCCTCAACATCTATATCTCGTATCGACCCGGTTCCCCGATGTTCCCCCAGGATGCTCGGCATCGTGGGGTCGCTGATGTCGATCACCGATAAAATGTAGTTCGATTTCCCAGTCGATGAATCGAAGACATTCATTCCCAGATAGAGTTTGTCCCCTTCCATCGCCAGAGCCGCCCCCTGCCCCAGATTACTTCCCATCCCCTCAACCTTAAGCCACGAGAGCACCTCCATGTTGAAGACCCACGGCGACGAATCCATGCCGATCCCCCCACCGGGGCCGGGCGTGAGGGTTGGGGTGGGTGTCGGGCTTGGGGTGGTTGTCGGCGTCGCGACCAGGCTGAGCGTGATCGCAAGGGGATAGTCTTTTGCGGAGGTTTTCACAATATCCGTTGGGTCAAATGAGTTCGGGATGATCCCATCGCTACTCGCAAACGCGTTCTCCACTCGACCGCAAATATTCAGGTTCGCAGAACCGGTCGCCCTTACGTGGATCGATCCGGTCGCGCTACTCGTTGACCAACCTCAGCCCGTGAAATACAAAGTGGACGGGTCCAGTGATCCCGAAATGTTGACCTCCCTGATTCCATGAACGGGATCTGGCGAGAGAGGTATCGGACCCGACAACACAACCGCGTTTCCGCGTCGATCATAGATCCCAAAGGACACCGTGTGTCCGCTACCGCCGAAATAGGCGCCCCATCTTGTTGAACTCCACGCCTTCGGGTGGAGTCATAAACGGGCAAACCCAAAGATTACCCTTGAAAGTTTCATCCTGAGGGATAACGAGGGCGTTCGTGGCTCCTCCGTGCGTGACGTAAAACGAGATGAGTTCTCCGGGCGCGACCAAGCCGAGTGGAGAATCGCCGATTTGCTCCGGAGGTATCGGAGCTTCGGCCGCCCCATTCCCTTCGAGCTGCGCCCGACCGGATCGGACGTTCCAGACCAACAGAATCAGAACCACGGACAAAACCGTGGGATGAAAGATACGCATGATGGCGCCTCCTTGGGGACCTTGTGAGGGTATCACTGATCCAGGGGGAGCGGGAGAATCCTCCGTCTGAGGCCGACCGCACACGGGATTCAATCCCCAGATGTTCTCCCGCTGGTATCGGTAGCGACGGGGTAAGCATCCGAAGCCGGGCGTCCCCCATCGATTTCCCCCATGGACCGAGCGTTGCAGACATCCATCCCCATATATATCATAGGCGTGTCGGCTGGCCACGGGTAACGGTAAATTTTTTGATTTTTTTCAATTTGAAGCCGGCGGCAAGAAGACCTCCCGCTCGGAATGGTCATGTTTCGCAAGCTCACCAAACGATTCGTCTTCTGGATCGCGCTGTCGGCGGGGGCGTTGGCGGCGATTTTTTATTTCCAGGTTGGGTTGGTCGCCGTGTGCCTGTACGCCCTGATCGGGCTGCTGACGCTGGGGGCGCTGATGACTCAGGTGTGGATCAAGCCGCTCAAGGTCGAGCGCGAGCTCAGCCGGGAGGTCGTGCGGATCGGCGAGCCGGTCGTCTCGACGATCAAAATCCACAACCGCGCCCCCTGGCCAATCCTGTGGCTCTACGCCGAGGATACGTTGCCGCGCGACATGCCCAAGAAGGGCGTTTGGCGGCGACTGTTGTTCATCCCGCCGCGGCGCAGTTTTTACATGAGCTACCAGCTCACGGTCACGCGGCGCGGGTGCCATCCGTTGGGGCCGCTCGTCATGGAGACGGGCGACGTTTTCGGCCTGTTCAAGCGCTGCCGGATCGATCGGCGGCGGGCCTGGGTGACGGCCGTGCCCGACTACGAGGTCATTGAGGACTTCCAGGTCGGCCAGCGGCGGCGGCTGGGCGAGCTGGGCGCGCGGCGCAGCATCTTCGAGGACCCCACCCGCATCCAGGGTGTGCGCGAATACCGGCGCGGCGACCCCATGAAGATCATCCATTGGAAATCGACGGCGCGCACCGGTCGGCTGTGCAGCAAGGTCTTCGAACCGGTCGTCGAGCCGGGGGCGACGGTCGTCCTCGATTTCCACCGCGAGACGTGGCGCGACCTGTTCGTTCCGCGCCGGGCCGAGCTGCCCGCCGAGGGAATCGCCGTCCAGGCCGCCTGTACGACGTGCCGTTACCTCGCCGACGGGGGCTGGAAGGTCGGCCTGTTCTCCAATGGGCGCGACCCGCTGGGGCTGCCGGGGATGACGGTCTCGCAGGCGCGCGCGGCCGATACGTTGAGCGAGACCCTGATCGCCGCGCACGACCGACTGCGCGACGACCGGCTCGAACCGATCGCCATCCGTGCCGCCGCCGGCCCCGCTCAATTCCCGCTCATTCACGAAAACCTCGGCCGCGTCGCCCTGACCAACGGCCTGCCGATCGAGGAGCACCTCATCGGCGAATTGCCCTACATCGAACGCAACCAGGCGATCATCATGATCACCGGCCGCGTGCGCGACACGCTTATCGAGACGCTGCTGACCGTCCGCGAGCTGGGCTACCGCGTCCTGTTGTTCGTCGTCTGCGACAACGAAGGCCACGACCGCGCCTTCGACCGCCTGGTCCCCCACGGCGTCGAGCTGCACCGCATGGACGAGGCGTGGCGGCTCAAGGAAATCGCGACGGGAAGACGGGCGATTTAGCGCGAATGCTTTTGCGCCCAGGGCGGCTCGATGGTCTTGACCCCACAGCCGGAGCAATGCACGCGCGGCAGCGGGGCGCGGATCAACGTCTTGAACTGGCAGGTGTCCAGATGGCGCTAGTTGCGTCCGCGCCGGTCCTTGATCGAACAGTCGGCCCGGCCGCATGCGGGGCAGGCCAGCCGGACTCCCGGCGCCGGCTCCACTTCGACCGTGATGACCTGTTCGGTCTCATCCATGGTCACCGCGGTGACTTTCCACGGCTCGCTCAGGCCGAGGATCTGCTGGTAGAGTCCGGTGTCGCGCATAACGAGGCTTCCTTTGGTTGAGGTGGGAGCAACGAGGGGCATGCGCCTGGGACCACGCCCCTCGCCCTACGCTTACACCCGGGTAGCAGTCCGGCTCCCGGGCCATTTCTATCCTCTCGCGCGTCTGCTCACGGGCTCCAGTTCAAAATCATCGCCCTGCGCTTGCAAGGCTGTCGCCTCCCCCTGGGGGGACGGGAGGGGGGATTTCACTAAAATCCCGGAAGAACCTATCATATATGATCCGAAAATCATTACTCCCTCGAATCTTGATCGGATTCAGTCCGGTATCATCGGTCTTCCATACCTCTCGAACACGAATCCCAAATTGGATGACCACGAAGAACAGTTCATCTTCAATGACAGTAAAGTGCCTAGTTGTTGAGGGATTGGGTCCCTCGGTGAAATCCCCCACTAAAAACGTTCCCGGCGTTGTCCCATCACTCCGCCAGACTTCCTGACCATGAACGCCATCTTCCGCATAAAGAAAAACGGCGTCTCCAAGACTCACCATCGCCGTAGTTTGTGTACTCCTGATTCGCCCGATCGAGGATTCGTACGAACCGGGGTTGATATCCATCACCATCTCTGTAGTTTCACCATCAGTAACCCACAGTTCTTGTCCGTGGTTCCCGTCATCGGCCGCAAAAAATAGTTTGCCATCGGCCACCACCAATTGCTCAGGATTCGATGACTCCGGACCGGGCCGGATGTCAATGACCGTTGTCGACTCTGATGTTCCGCGAGTTCGCCACAACTCCCGACCCGTCGTGTCACTCAAAGCGGTGAAATAAACCTCGTCACCCAGTTCGACGAAATCCATCGGATCCGAACCGCCGTTGGCGCGGATATCCATTAACAGGAAGGGAACATCGGTTTGCGCCGAGCTTGGCAGTGTACCGATAACGGTATACGCAACAAACAGCGCAAGCGATAAAAACCCCTCAAATTCATCATGGGCTGCTCAAATTCACTCGACTAACAATGCCAGTATCGCAAACTAATCGTTCTGGGTCTGCTCGACGGCGAGTTTGGGCGATTGGTTTAGGAGTTGGATGAGCATCCACAGGACCACGAGACCGAAGATGAAGACGATCCCGACGAACAAGTACCACGCGGACGGAAAAAGCAACGTGAGGCATAAGCCCATCAGTTTGACGAAGACGAAGCCCAAATAGAGGTTGCGCCGTTCGATCGTGGTGGCGGCGAATTGCTCGTCGGCCCGTTCCATGGCTCGTTCGTAGAGAACGGTGGTGATCTGCCAGATGATGAAGATCAGGAGCAGCTCGTTGATCAGGGTCCAGGGGTAAAACTTCGGGGCGCCCACCAGGGTCCCGCCGGCCGAATAAACACTGTAATTCACATGCTTGGCCGCGGGCAGTTCGAGCAGCGAGAGCACGATCAATACGAAACCGGCCCACCGCGCGTGCTCAACCCTCGGGCCGAACCCCAACAGGCCGCCAAGCCCGATCGCGATGAAAATATAGCCCAGAAAATCGGGCGGCAGATAGACGCCGAGGAGCGGGATATCGATGGGGATATCGGTCAAGATGGCAACGAGCCCCCAGAAGAGCACGATCAATACGAAACCGGCCCAGCGTGCATGCACCACCCTCGTGCCGAATCCCAGCAAGCCGCCCAGTCCGATCGCGATGAAAATATAGCCCAGAAAATCGGGCGTCAGATAGACGCCGAGGAGGAGGATATCGCTGGGGACATCGATCAAGATGCAAACGAGCCCCACGATCAGCCACTTGAAGCTTTTTTCGGCCGCTGGGGCGTCTTCGGGCATTTCCATGGTTTACTCCACCGTCGCGTTCATATACCATCGTGGAACTGACCCCGGTTTACCCGTCATGATCGCCGGGACATGGTTCAAGTTAATATCAAAAACACGAAACATCAACGCTTAGGCGCGCGCGAGTAGTGCAGCACCGCGACGGTGCAGGCCAGGCCGCCTTCAATCGGGTCGCCGAAGTGGAAATTCTGGACGTTGGGGTGGCTGGCGAGCATGTCGCGGATGCTCGCGCGCAGTCGGCCCGAACCGTGGCCATGGATGATTTTGAAGCACCCCAAACCGGCGACCAGCGCCTGATCCAGCCCCTTCTGGGCCAGCGGGATGGCCTCTTCGACGCGCAGGCCATGCAGGTCGATCTCGTGGACCGTGGGACCGGAGATCTGTTGCGAAACCGAACCGGTGGGGGCGGGCGTGGGCTCCGGGGCCTCCGCGGGGACCATGTCGCTCAGCGGAAGGTCCCATTCCTGATGGTTGATCCGCACGCGGCCGCGTTTGCGGCGGCGGTCGACCTGGACGACCTGGCCACGGCCGCCTCGCACCGACCGGACCTCGACCCAATCTCCCGGCCGCGGGAACTCGGTCTGTGGCTTACGCTTGCTCATGGAGACGCCATCAGCGGGGCTCCCGGATGATAATTTGCGGCAGGATGCCCCTGATGTTCTTGGGCCCGATACCCTTGACCTTCAGCAAGTCCTCGGTGCTGCGGAAAGGGCCGAATCGTTGACGGTGGGCGATGGCCGGCCCCACCCCTTTGATCCCCTGAAGCTGTTCGTAGGTGGCCGCATTGATGTTGACCAAACTGGGCGTCGGACTCGGGACCGGCGCGGTTGCGTTCGGATGCGTCGGGCCGAGGGATGCGGTTGTCGCCTGATCGGAGTCGCCTGGCGGGGTCGCGAAGTCCGCAACGGGCGTCGGGCCGGCCGTCGGATCGGCATGAACGAACGGCCGCAGACGTTCCAGCGTTTTGGGGCCGATCCCGTGGACTTGGTCGAGCTGATCGACCGACGTGAACCGCCCCAAGCACCGGCGCGTCTCGATAATGGCGGCGGCCTTGGCCGGACCGATTCCGGGCAGGCGATCCAGTTCCTCGAAGGAATATACAGTCTGCGTCAAACGGCAAACACAGGCTGTTTACTTCTGTATAAAGAAGTTTCCGTGTCTTCTTGTTCATTCGTCCAGCGCACGTCATATCAGAAGTCGATGGCTCTCCTTTCTTCAAGGCGTTCCGGTTTAACCAGTCTGTATGAACCAGTTCCCAGTCTATCGACCGGCCCTCGTCCTCCACCCATCCGCTGAGAACCGGCCAAGGGGATCAGTCACCCGCCTATCCGCCGAATCATACAGGAATCGTTCCAAGCGATCAATCCCGGTAGACATCATGTAAGGCCCTCGAATTCGCCGCTTTCGAGCTTCCTGATCTAATCACTTAAAATGAATAATACTATAAAGCCCAAGATTGTTCAAATGATAATCTACGTGTCGAATGATACCGTCATCCTGTCGTCGCTCAGGTATCGCCCCCCCCGAAAAATGCGAGGTTACAGGTGATGAGTAGAGAGAAGCGGATTTGCCGGGGCCGACTGGGCCGGGTTTTTTATT
>CAUZJO010000166.1:0-9469 GCA_963580245.1 Candidatus Sumerlaeia bacterium
ATGGGAGCGTGAATGACTGCAATCACAAGACTTATGATATCCCCCCGCCGGAAGAAGTCAAGCGCACAATTCGCCGTATGATGTTGAAATTATTAAGGTTAGATGGTTTTAGGACGGGAACGAATTATATCGCCACATGCCAATGGTGGCCAACCATGAATGAGGGGGGCTAGGCGGATCCGGAGGGGACGGCGGGGTCGACGCGCAACACCACGACCGAGATATTGTCCTGGCCGCCCGCTTCATTGGCCGTTGCGATCAGCGCCTCGCAGGCCGCGTCCAGATTGCCGGCGTCCTGGTTCAGGATTTGGGTGATCGTGGTGTCATCCACCATCCCGGTCAGGCCGTCCGAGCATAGCAGCAACATGTCGTCCACCTGCAGTTCGATGCTGCACAGATCGACCTCCAGGTTCGCCCGCTGGCTACCCAGGGCGCGGGTGATGATGTTGCGCCAGCGGTGGCTGCGGGCCTCCTCCTTGGTGATGACGTTGCGTTTGAGTTGTTCGTTGACCCAGGAATGGTCCGAGGTGAGCTGATCGAGTCGGCCCATGCGGAGGCGATAGACCCGCGAATCGCCCACGTGGGCGATATGAAGACGGTCGAACGGGGCATAGACGGCCACCATCGTCGTGCCCATCCCATCGTAGCGACTATTGATGTTGGAAAGCTGGCACAGGTGGAGGTTGGCCAAATGGACCGCCGTGTGAAGAATGTTCTCCTTCAGACTGAAAGCGTTAGGGGTGCCGAATGGCCAGGAAAAGTCGCGGCCGGCC
This sequence comes from Candidatus Sumerlaeia bacterium, assembly GCA_963580245.1. Lineage (GTDB taxonomy): Bacteria > Sumerlaeota > Sumerlaeia > MVZB01 > MVZB01 > CAUZJO01. The sequence goes on from CAUZJO010000166.1 coordinate 774, forward strand.
GGGGCGTGGCCGATGAAGCCCAGGACCGACTCGATCGCCGCCTTGCTGGCCACCTCGCCGGCGGCGTGTCCCCCCATCCCGTCGGCGACGACGAACAAGCGCAGGGGCTTGTTGACTTCGATGCTGTCCTCGTTGTGTTGCCGCTTGAGCCCGACATCGGTCAGCCCACTGGCCTGGATCCGCAACGGACAGCCATTGCGATGATTATTGGAATCGTTCACAACTCAGGCAATCCCAACCATCCACGACGCGTTGCAACCCCCGCCGCTGCTTCGGCCCGCGATCGACGAGGGCCCACCTTTCAGGTGATGACCCGACCGCGTCAACCCACGCCATTGGATCATACCCCTTCTCTGATCGGCAAGGGAATATCCCAACACAACCTCGTCCGGGTCTGATTCGGTCCGGGGAGTCAACGCCGCCTCGATCTAGGCTCCCCGCTCTGGTTGTTTATCGGCTCTCGGCTCCCGTCCCTCGTCCTCGTAATCGGTCTTTTTCTTGGGCCACAATCGAGTAGGAACGTGATGATGAGGCCGAATACGATTACAAGGACGAGGGACGGGAGCCGAGAGCCGACCCGCCGCAAGGCGCGGGGCGTATCAACTCCATCGAGCAGGCTTGGTGGCGTTTGAAGCGTTTTGGGACGCGTCGAACTGGCCTCCACCCCAACCCCATCATCTCTCGCGCTCCCATTTCTGAGCCACACCCCCTCGTCTAGCTTGATTCGCCGCCGGGCCTGTGTGATAGCATCGGGGGCCTTTGGCTTGTGGAACCAGGATTAAGGATAGCGAAGGGAGAGGGGCCATGCTTGGCCGAGCCATTCAACCCGATATCGAAGCGATGATCGAGGCGAGTCAGTATGACAAGCTTCGCCAAACCATGGACGAATTGGCCCCCGCCGATGTCGCCGAGATTCTCGATGAGCTGGAAGATCGGCAACAGGCGGTGGTGTTTCGCCTGCTGCCTACTCAACGCGCCTCCGAAGTCTTCGAACTGCTCGAGATCGAGGGACAGGAGAAACTGATCCTCAGCCTGTCCAAGGATCAGGTAACCCGGATTCTCAACGAGATGTCGCCCGACGACCGGACCCACCTGCTCGAGGAACTGCCCGGCGAGGTCTCCAATCGGCTCCTGCGCTCGCTGAACCCCGAGGAATTGCGCGTCGCCCGTGCGCTGCTGGGCTACCCCGAGGAGAGCATCGGGCGTCTGATGACGCCTGAATACGTCGCCGTCAAGCCGGACTGGACCGTGACCCAAACCCTCGATCACATCCGGCGCGAGGCGCCGCGGGTGGAGACGATCAACGTGATCTACGTGCTCGATGAGCGGGGCCGGCTGATCGACGACCTGCGCCTGGGCGAACTGTTGTTGGCCGATCCGCCGAGCCGCGTCTCCGAGATCGTCGATGACCAGTTCGTCTCGCTCCTGGCCACCGATGACCAAGAGGAGGCGGTCGAAATATTCAAGAAATACGACCGCGTCGCCCTGCCGGTGACCGACACCAAGGGGGTGATGGTCGGGATCGTGACGGTCGACGACGTGCTGGACGTGGCCGAGGAGGAAGGGACCGAGGACGTCCATAAGTTCGGCGGCCAGGCCCCGCTGGAGGATTCCTACTTCGCCACGCCGGCCCTCGCGCTGTGCCGCAAGCGGGGCGGATGGCTGGCCCTGCTGCTGATCGGCAGTTTCTTGACGGTCAATGCGATGGAGGCCTACTCCAACCTGACGGTGATCCTGCCGCTGCTCACCGTTTTCATTCCGATGGTCATCTCGTCGGGTGGAAACTCAGGGTCGCAGTCGGCCGCGCTGATCATTCGCGGGCTCGCCGTCCGTGAGATCGAACTGCCCCAGTGGCGCCGCATCTTCCTGCGCGAGTTGGCGATGGGCCTGATGCTGGGCCTGTTCCTGGGGATTCTGGCATCCGCCTACAGCATGACGCTCACCCGAGAGTCGGCGGTCAGTGACCGTCAAGCCTCGAAGGCGGGCCAACTCCAAGCGGAGGCGGGCCCGGCGATCTCTTCGGAGGAGGCGGTCCGGCCCTACCGGCAGTTACGCCTGCCTCTACTGGTCCTGATCAGCATCACCGGGATCGTGACGTTCGGCACGCTGATGGGGTCGATGCTGCCGTTCTTCTTCAAATCCATCCGGCTGGACCCGGCTGTCTGCTCCGGGCCCTTCATCGCCACCTTCGTCGACGTCTCGGGCATCGTCTTGTTCTTCACGCTCGTTCAGTGGATATTCTCGGAATTCTTGACGTAGCGAGAACCCTTGAATTCGTGCTCGCCGGCCGCTAGTCTCGGGGTTTGGACGTTGTCCTTCGTTGCAAAACAGCTAATCGACTCCCTCGCGGGCGGCAGGCATGGGCAGGCAGAATCCCTCAGCCAAGACAGGCTCCATTTACGTCCCGTTCGACGCCAAGGCCAAGAAGCGGCCCGCGGTGGTCATCGCCCCGTCGCTGCTCAGCAGTGATTTTGCCCATGGGGCGCGCGAGCTGGGCAAATGCCGCCGGGCGCGGACCCCATGGGTTCACGTGGACGTCATGGACGGACACTTTGTCCCCAATATCACGGTCGGCCCACCGGTGCTCAAGACCTGGACCGCCGCGGCGCCCGACCTGTTCTACGACACCCACTTGATGATCGCCGAGCCGATGAAGTATGCCGAGCAGTTCGCCGAGGCCGGCTCGGGCCTGATCACGATTCATATCGAGACGACCGAACGTCCCCGGCGCGACCTGCGCGCCATCCGGCGGCTGGGCGTCAAGGTGGGCGTGACGATCAAGCCGCGCACGCCGGTCAAGGCAATCGCCCCGGTCCTCGATGAAGTCGACCTGGTGTTGGTGATGACCGTCGAGCCGGGGTTCGGCGGCCAGCAGATTATCCCCCGCACGCTGAATAAAGTGCGCGAACTGGACCTGATGCGCGCCAGGGAGGGGTTCCCATTCCGGCTCGAGGTCGATGGCGGGATCAACGAGCAAACGGCCCACATGGCCGTGGCGGCCGGGGCCGACGTGCTGGTGGCGGGTCATGCCGTGTTTAAGGATGGCGATGTCCGGGGCAACGTCAAGGCCCTGCGCGAGGCGATCAACAAGCACGAGAAAGGGTGAGACTCCCCTTCGGTCATGACAGCGACTGAACAACGCAAGGCCCTCTATCCCGGCTCCTTCGACGGTCTCTCCTTCGGCCATCTGGATATCATCCGGCGCGGCGCGGCGCTGTTCGATGAGCTGATCGTGGCCGTCGCGCGCAATGAGGGCAAGGACCCGCTCCTGTCGGTCGCCGAGAGACTGGCAATCCTCAAGGAGGAGACCGCCGACTTGGAAAATGTCCGGGTCGAGTCGTTTGACGGCCTGACGGTCGATTACGCCGAGCGAATCGGGGCCCGTTACGTCATCCGCGGCATCCGCGTCATCTCGGACTTCGAGTATGAGCTGCAGATGACCCTGATGAATAGGATGCTGAATCCCCGGATCGAGACGATCCTTCTGTTCCCGGCGGCCGAACACCTCTACGTGAGTAGCAGCCTGATCAAGGAAGCCGTCTTGCTGGGTGGGGATGTCAGCCGCTTCGTCCCACCCGCGACCCAACGGGTGCTTAACGCCAAGTTTGACGCGGAGTCCGGACGTTAGCGCATCAGGGCGCCCCCCCCATGACTTCGGATCCACCCCCCGAGAACCGCCGCCGCTTCGGATCGCTGCCAAAGCATGACGGGCGCGAGCCGGTGATCCGCGTCTACCAACTCCCCCCGCCGGCGATTCAGTACCTGACGGCGTTGGCCGAGGCGTCGGATGGCGCGGGCCTGGTGCGCACGCTGGATGAGAGCCGGGGAATCATCGAGTGCTGGATCATGCCGGATTTCGAGGAGGAGTTTTCCCGTCTGATCGACGCGACGCGACGGGACTGGCCCATCCAGGAAATCGGGCGGGAATTCGAATGAGGCGTCGATCGATCTTCGTGCGTGAAATCCATTCCTCCAGGCTGTAAATTAGTTACCGGAGCATTTTCGCCTCGAAGCGCATCCCGCATGACGCAAGGGCCGGTGCGGTTTAGGTTCCGATCCCCGGGCCTCATTCCGGCAAGTCCAAGAACGGCAAGACGTGAGCAAGCATCCCAAAACGGCAAGGCGGGGTCCCAAGAAGACACGGGTGGAGTCTGCGCAGGTTCCGCCACCGTCTACGCAGACCGGCCACGAAACCACCCTGGACGATGGCGTCCCCCCACTGCGCGCGGGTTTGCTGCTGGCCCACGCGATCTGTTTGCTGGCCGTGGTGCTCGGCATGACACCCCTCACCCATAATCTTGACGATATCAAGATCCTCCTATTTTTTTGCACCGGTCCCGGTCTGATGCTCTACGCGCTGATCGGGATGCACCAGGGCAAATTCCCCTACCCCTCGCGATGGGTGGGGGGCGGGCTGTTGGCTTTTGCCGCGTTGCTTTTTCTGTCGACGCTGCATGCCGAGTTCCGCTGGGAGGGTTGGTTCCAGTTGCTCGTCTTTTTCTCGGCGATGGGCTACTTCTTGTCGGCCTTCGTGTTGGGTTCGAATCGACGCTCGGCCGAGTGGTTCGCCCGCTTGCTGCTTCTGCTGCTCCTGCTGACCAATTTTGTTGGGCTTTTCTTCTTCGACCTGACCGGCGATCCCGCCCACAAATCCGGGTTGGCATACCTCTACCGGCTGCTCTACTCGGATCGGCCACCGACAATCACGGGGTCGCATCTGCAAAGTCTGCTCTATACGCTCTACTCGGCCGACGGCACGATGCAATCCACGATCCTCAATCGCGATTTCTACGCGGCGTTTTGCGTGCTCTATCTGCCGTTGGCGATGCTGTTCGCCCTTGACCCCGGGCCGAGCCGGCGCCCGACGGTTTGGCGGGCGTTGGGCCTGACGACTGCTTTGTTCAGCATCATTTGCATCTTCTTCTGCATGAGCAAGGGGGAATGGATTTTCGGGACGGTTTGCGTCGTCGTGTTCGGGGCATTGTTCTACAAGTTGGGCGAGACGCCCGGCCTGCGCCCCCGCCACCTCTGGGCATGGATGATCGGCGTCGGGCTATTGCTGATCTGCCTGGGTTGGATGAAGTCCCCGATTTTGCTGGGTCGGCTCAAATCGTTGGCGTATTCCATCAAATCACGAAGCATCATCTGGGACGGCGCCGTGGAGATTTTCAAGGATTACCCCCTGCTGGGCGCCGGGCCGGGTAATTTCCGAATCTACTTCCCCCAGTATCGCAGCGACGACTATTTCCAACACGAAATCTCCAACGTGACGCTTTATGCCCACAACTACTTCCTGGACCTGCTGGCCGAGACCGGCTTGCTGGGACTCGGGACGTTTTGCGTCTTTCTCGGCGCGTTGTGGCTGGGCGGGATGCGCTGGGCGTTCAAACATCCAGCCGAACGCACCCGCGTGCTGCTGGCGGCCGCCCTGGTGGGAGTTTTTGGCATGTTCGGCAGCAACCTGAGCAGCCCTAATGGGCGCTGGGTCATCGGCGCTTCTTCGCTCTGGACCATGATGGGGCTGACCGCCGGGTTGGCGTGCTTCGCTTCGACCGTGGGCAAGGGCAACTCGGGCGCGGCTGAGTCCGCCGCCGCCGCCGGTCCGTTAAGAAGGCGGTCCGCTGCTCGCTGGCCAAAATGGACGGCGGCCACGCTGGCCTCGATCTGCGCCGTCGTTTGGTTGATCTCCATCTATGAAGGCAAACGGTATTTCGAGTCGGCGAAGCACTACGCCAACGGGATGCGGCTGATGGATCCGGCTTACCAGATGATGAACGCGGGCACGATCAGCGCCCAGAAGCTCAACGATTACCTCACCATGGCGAGCGACCATTTCGAGAACGCCGCGAGGGTGCGACCGGGCAATATCTCGGCCTATTACAAGCTCGGTTCGATCTACTCGACGCTATCTCTTTTGCAGCGCGATCTGCCTGAGGGATCGTCCAGCTCCCAAGGGGCCGGCGCCGGCTCGCGTCGGGCCGATCGGTATCTGGCTTTGGCCAAATCGAGCTACGAGAAGCTTCGCGAATTCGCTCCGGATTACGCCGAAGTCCATTACAACCTGGGGATCGTTTACCATGAGTATGCCGGCCTGCTGCAGCGAATCAAGGAGGGTAAAACCGCCTGGGCACCCAAGGACGCCCGCTCCCCCGACGACCGGATGATCAATGAGTATAAGGAGCGCGCCCTGGAACATCTGGACCGCATGAGCGAGATGTCAATCAAGCCGGAAATGGCCCGGCTGCGCGGCCAGCAGTATATGCAGATGGGCCTTCATGAGAAGGGCCTGGAAGTCTACCGCGAGGCGAGCCACCGTTATCCCGACGACCGCGACATGTTGGAGAATTACCGATACGCGGGCGCCGCCTTGAAGGATCACCAGGCCCTGGCCGACTCCATGGAACGTCTCTGGCGGCTCTCGCCGGGCGACAACCAGACCCTTGACGACCTGCTGCGCATCTGTGTTGATTTCAAGGTGGAGGACGTGCTCGAGCGGGTGATCGAGCGGTTCCAGCGGGTCAATCCGATCGACCCGCGGCTCTACCTGGCGCGCGCGCACCAGGCCAAATGGCAAGACCGGAGCGATTTGCTTCTGGATGAAGTGGAAAGACACGTCCGTGGCGGGGGCCGGGACCGTGAGGCACTGGACATGGGGATCGAGGCAGCGACGGCGGCGGAGCGGCGTGACCTTGCCGATCGCTGGTCACTCCTCCTAAAACCACCGGAGCAAGACCCCCCCCCGACGAACCTCCGAAGAAGCCGTGAAAAAGAGCGTTCCCCATTCCTTCCCCAGCCCGGATTTTGATCATTGAGCTGGTTTCGGATCGTGTTATCGTGAAAAATCTCGATGGCGGGATATTATTTCAACTGCCGAAACCATGTTCTCTGAACGTTTTTCCGCTGCGGATATCGGACCGAAAACAAACGCATCGACCGGTCCTCTAATTGCAAAAGGATTTTCGAATATCATCTTAATGCAAAGTATTCAAAAGATCTTAATCTTGTTGAATTCTCTCAATAGCTTCTTTGGCTGATCTTTGAACTTTTAAATCCTCACTCTCATGAAGTAATTTTTGTAATGCTGGAAGGGCATCTTTTGCCGCAGGGCCGATTTCGCCGAGAACACGGGCTGCAACCCTGCGGCCATCCCTATCTTCATCATCTAATGCTTTTATAAGAGCGGGGACGGCTGCAGAGCCGTTTGCGCCGAGAGCTTCGAGAGCTTCGAGAGCTTCAACAAGAAACTTACGGGCAAACAGATTATTACTACTAAGTTTTAGACTTAACTCTTCTGCTATCTTATCTATATCTTTTTTTGCCGTCCTCGTCACTATTGATGGCGTAGCTAAAGGTTTTACTTCTTGTGCACTGCCAACTAAAGGAGCAGATACCGTAAGTGCTGCTATGAGAGCTGCAAGTATTCCATTCATTACACCTGTCTTTTTGTTTTTGCGGGAGCGTTCGTCACCAGGGAAAGATTTAATGCTATCCGGCAAAGCCATTATCGTTGTATCTGCACCAGTTGTAGAAACTGCAGTTGATGGCTGTCTCAATGTAGAATAATTAACTGGCGCTGCATATACCCGAGATCTCCAATTTGACTGTGCAGAAACACACGTTTCCTCCTACATGGTTATAATACTCCATTCGATGAAGTTTTTTGTCAAGGACAATGGTCTCCGATACGGTTCGTTTGGTCGGACTCATTCAGCGTTCGCCACCCGTGAAGCCCACCCGGTCAAGGTACCAGATGTCGCCGAAACTGACGGTGCCGTTGGTGGCATCGTAGACGTCGACGCGACCGGCGGTGTAGTCGGTGCCGTGCCAGCGTCGCAAGTCAGGCCCCAGCTCTCCAAGATCCACCTGAACCGTTCGCCCACGTGTGGTTCAATGCCCCACCCGCCGAATCGATCTCTGGGGACGCAGTGGAACATGACGCTGACCCAAGTGACGCCCGATCCCTGTTCTTTATTGATGGTCGCGGCTTGGGAGTTGAACTGGTCCCAGGGGATGTCGGTCAGATAGGCGATGGGGGTGGTCAGAAGTCGGCCCATCGTGGGGTAGCCGGCCACGCACCTGTTGCGCTTCAGGAACCAGCCGAACATCCCCTTGCGTCCCAGGTCGTAATGCGGGTAGGTGCTGGCGTCGGTTTCGTAGGCCCGGATGCCGATGACAATCGTTCGCATGTCGCTGTAGGTCCGAGTGACCTTGGCGCGCGTCTGCGCTTCCATAAAATTCGGCACGGCGATGGCGGCAAGAACCGCGATGATCGCCACGACGATCAGCAGCTCGATCAGGGTAAAGGCCTTATTCATATTCCACTTCCGGCCGCCCATGGGTTCAGTACTTAGTCGATCCTGAAAAAGACCCCTTGCCCAACAACAATGGGATCAAAACGCTGGTGGGTGGTGTATAGTTTTGCAAGAAAAGCGGTCAGTCGCCGCCGAAACCTTGACAAAGTTGGCGCCATGAAACCCAAGCCCTCCCCGTGCGAAGACCTGCAAGGCAATCTGTTCAAGTTTGAACTGCAAGCCATCGTGGATGAGAATCACGCGATGGTTAAACTGGCCCGGCGCGTGGATTGGGCGCGATTGGAGGAGACTTTCGGCGCGCTCTACTGCGACGACAACGGCGCGCCGGGCCGCAGCACGCGGCTGATGGTGGCGTTGCATTACCTTAAGTTCACGTTCGACTTG
>CAUZJO010000167.1:0-8780 GCA_963580245.1 Candidatus Sumerlaeia bacterium
GGTGTCCATCGATACCTCCCAATGAAAGTATAGTATTATATACTACATTCACGGAGGCGAAAAAAAGAGGAATCAGCGCAACCCTACATCTATGTCGTGCACCCTCAGATATACGTCCATCACTTTGTCGTTTGGACTGAACTTCAAGCGTTTGCGCCTACTGAAGCCAAACTCGTCGACAAAAACCGCCAGAAAGGCTCGGATTTGCTCCTTGGAACTGTCTGGGAAACGCTTCTTCCATTCAGGCCTGGTGCATGAGCGCACCCAATATTTCTGGAGGCGTTTCCTGCAAACGATCTCCAAGACTGTACCGAAGACTGCGCCGATCCCCATGATGATCCAAAAGCCGGAATGATCTTTCATCATTCAAACCCCAACATGAACTTAGCGAGAAACAAAAGCCGGCTGAAACAGCAGACAAACACCGACGACTGAGCCAATCAGCGGCCCAGCCGCCGCGCGAGGTCCTTGGCGAAGTAGGTCAGGATCAGGTCGGCGCCGGCGCGTTTGATGGCCAGCGTCAGCTCCCAGGCGACGGCCTGCTCGTCGATCCAGCCGTTGCGGCCGGCTGCCTTGATCATCGCATACTCGCCCGAGACCTGGTAGGCGGCCAGCGGCAGGTCGAACTCGGCGCGCAACGCCGCAAGCACGTCCAGGTTGGGCCCGGCGGGCTTGACCATGAGCATATCGGCACCCTCGGCCGCGTCCAGCCGGGCTTCGGCGAGTGCCTCGCGGGCGTTGGCGGGGTCCATCTGGTGGGTCTTGCGGTCGCCGAAGGCCGGGACGCTCTGGGCCGCCTCGCGGAACGGGCCGTAGCAGGCCGAGGCATACTTGACCGCGTAGGAGAGGATCGGCGTGTTGAGCATGGCGGCCTCGTCCAATGCCTTGCGGATCGCCGCGACCCGGCCGTCCATCATATCGGAAGGGGCGACGACGTTGGCCCCCGCGCGGGCCTGCGAGACCGCCGTCCGCGCGAGCAATTCCAGCGTCGGGTCGTTGGCGATCTCGCCCTCGGGCGTCACGTGGCCGCAGTGGCCGTGGCTGGTGAACTCGCACAGGCAGGTGTCGGCGATCAGCACGAGCCGGTCGCCGAGCGCCTCGCGGACCGCGCGCAGGCCGCGCTGCACGATCCCGTCCTCGCTCCATGCGCCGGTGGCCTGGTCGTCCTTGCTTTCGGGGATGCCGAACAGGATCACGGCGGGCATCCCCAGGTCCGCCACCTCCCGGCATTCCTCGACGAGCCGGTCAACCGAGAGGTTATAGACGCCCGGCATCGCCTCAATCTCCCGCCGCACGGTCCGGCCGGGACAGACAAACAGGGGGTACACCAGGTCGTCCAGTGCCAGATACGTCTCGCGCACCATGTCGCGCAGCCGCGGGTTCATCCGCAAGCGTCGCAGTCGGCGTTGGGGAAACGCGCCCGCCTCTGTTTTGTTCGCATCGCCCATGCCGGCAATCTTCGACTGCCGGCCTTGCGGGGTCAACCTCAATCCCGGCCGGTCCGGGCGTTCGGGTGCATTTGTTCAATCAGTGAGATACACCCACGGGCTGGGAGCACAAGTCAGTTCTCCGGCTCCCTGAAGGCGTTTGTCGCCCACGCGCCGCGCCAGTCGTCCCATCAAGACGTCGTGATTGACGCGGTCGAAGAACTTCTCCAGGTCCACGCCCACCACGATGGTTCGTCCTTGCTCGACGTACTGGCGGGCTTGTCGCAGGGCGTCGTGTGCCCCGCGACCGGGCCGGAAGCCGAAGCTGGACGCCGAAAACGTCGGGTCCAGCAATGGCTCCAGCACTTGCCCGATCGCCTGCTGCACCAGCCGGTCCACCACCGTCGGGATGCCCAATTGCCGCACCCCGCCACCGGGCTTTCTCGACCCCCCGCACCGGTTGCGACCGGTAAGTGCCGTCCAGCAACGAAGCGATCAATGCCTCCTTGTGGGTTCGCGCCCAATCGCGCAGGGCTTGGACGGTCATCCCGTCCACCCCCGGCGCGCCCTTGTTGGCCACCACCCGTTTGAAGGCCCAGTTCAGGTTGTCGCGCGCGACAACTTTTTCTATTAGGTCTTGCGCCAAGGCTCGACCCTTGCTCGGCGCCGACGACGCTAGCCACTCAAGGCAGAGTGACAGATCTCCCACGATAAGACGTGACGCTTTCGACCGGTCCCCGCCCGATTCACCCTCGCGCGCGTCACTGAGTATTGGGCGTCTCGATCCATAGCTCGATTACCCCCCCCGCGCTGGCCTTGTATCGGGTTTCTGTTCGTCGGGTCCGGCCTTTGCCTCGGGCTTCCTTCAGACCCCGCCTCGCGACGACACCCCCTTGCCTCCGGCTAGCGGTTCCGCTCAGACGGCCCGCAGAGGACTTTCACCTCCTAGCTCCATGCCATGTGTGGCGTACAAAAAAAAGAGCCAGCTGTTAACCGGCTCAATTTCTTGAACTTTCTCGCGTGTCGACGCACCTTGCAGTTCACCCGAAGGGCTTACTGCTTGTTACGCCAAACATCCCCATTCGAGGTCGTTCCATTGGTCGGATCATAGCTCGCGTTAATGAGTGTTACCGACGGCACTCGCTCGTTGATATTGTAGTACGCGGTCTCGATGAAAGGCTCGCCGTTGAACAGCGATAGCCCAATGTCACCGCCGCCATCAGTGTATTCGCCGGGCGACTCGATCTTTTCATCGCCATCCGGACCGTAGGACCAGGTGACCCAGCCGCCGACAAAAACGCCGATGTTCTTTGAATAGGCGAACGTGCCGCCCTTGCTGTCGGCAAAGGGATCGGTGAAGTAACTCGTGATGTAGGCGATCGGGGTCGTGATCGTCATCATGTTGCCGCCCGCGGAGCCGTGTGCCGACTTCAACCTGAATGTCGGCATGGCCTTCAAACGTTCACTCGCAGTGTCAAATTCATTGGCCCCGAAGTTGCCGTTAGCGGAATTCGAAGACGCCTGCGCCGGATAGATATTATTATCGACGTAGTAGGACTCGATGCCGACCGTTAGCGAACGGAGATCCGATCTCACACGCGACACCTTTGAACGCACCTGCGCCTCCAGAAAGTTCGGGACCGCAATGGCAGCCAAGATCGCGATGATGGCCACCACAATAAGCAACTCAATCAGGGTGAAACCCTTCAAGCGCTTAAACATACCTACACCCTCCTTTTACATATTTTTGCCATGCATGCGTGCTGACAACGTGCATATTGATCCTGCTGATATGCCACTTTAGTATATTAGATACCCCCCGGGCCTGTCAAGACCTAATTCTAGGATTTTTTCGGATTTTTTTTGCTCATCACATGTCGCATTGCTTTAAATGCTTATTTTACTTAATATCGTTTTTCTAGCCCGCAATCAGGACCACAGCCCCAATTACCAGGGCAACCCCCAAAAACTTGGCCCAGCGGCGCAACGTCTCGCGCGCGATCCGCCTGGGCTCATGGTTCTCGTTGACGCTGACCGCCAAGCATATCACGCCCGATAGGTAGAGCGCCGACAACAGGTGGATGACGCCCATCTCGGTCACGCGTGCTTCTCCTGGCCTCCGCCGCGCTCGGCCCCGCCACCCGCGGCGCGCGGTCTGATGTGCCGGTCGTACAGGTTGCAGACGGCGAAGTAATTGATCGCCCCGGCCACGACGATGTAATACGCCCCCAGATCGAAATATGGGTGCTGCGGCGTCCCCCCCAACGGCTCCCAATGGACCAAGTTGGCTCCCAGCGAGGCCAATGCCGGTAGACCGGCCCCGGTCTGAATGATGAAGGTGAAATTATTGATCAGGTTGAAATCCTCGGCGGCGGGCGTCCAACTCGGCCAGGCGACTCCCCCATGCAAAACCAGGCCCAGTCCGAAGGTGACCATGACGATCAGGAATACGGTCACCCCCCGCGCCACATGGCCAATTGCCACAAACCCCAACCCAGGTACGAGCCAATTAATCAGGGCGTGTCCCCAGTTGGCTGGAGCCAGTTCGGGCCCGTGGGCCGGCTCTGATCGATCGGGATTCGCCACCTTCGGATTCCTACCTCACGCCTCTTTCCACGGATCAATCGCGCAGGGACCGCAGTCCCATCCGGCCGCGCAGCCGGTCGAGCACGGCCTGGGCCGTTCGCCGGCCGCGCGCCGTGTGCTCGCGGAGCATTTGCTCGACCGTGTCGGGTTGCGACTCCCACTTGGCGCGTCGCTCGCGCACCGGCTCCAGGAACTCATTGATGGCCCGCGCCAGGCTCTGCTTGACCTCGACGTCGCCGACCCGGCCCTCGCGATAGCGCGCCTTGAAATCCTCGACCTCTTCGCGGTTGGGATTGAACGCGTCATGATAGACAAATACAGGATTGCCCTCGACCCGCCCGGGGATGTCGGCGCGGATGCGGTTGGGATCGGTAAACATCATCCGCACCTTCTTCTCGACCTCCTTGGGGTCGTCCTTCAAGTAGATCGCATTGCCCAGCGACTTGCTCATTTTGGCCTTTCCATCGATACCGGGAAGTCGCCCCTCCGAGCCGATCAACGCTTCGGGCTCCACGAGCGTTCCTTCACCGTAATACTGATTGATCTTGCGCACAATCTCACGCGTCTGCTCGATCATCGGCAACTGGTCCTGGCCCACGGGGACCAGGTCGGCGTCGAAGGCCGTGATGTCGGCGGCCTGGTGGATCGGGTAGATGAGGAATCCCAGGGGGAAGTCGAATTGCTCGCCGAACATGCCGCCCGCCCCCTCGCGCTCGCGCTTTTCCTGGATCTCGCTCTTGACCGTGGGGTTGCGCAGGGCGCGGGCCACGGTGACCATGTTCAGATAATGGATGGACAGCTCATGAATCTCGGGCGTCATCGATTGGAGCACGAACGTCACGAGATCGGGATCCAGCCCGACCCCCAAATAGTCGAGCATGACCTCCATGACGTTCTCTTTGAGGATTTCGGGCCGATCAAAATGGTCGGTCAACGCCTGGATGTCGGCGATGAGGATAAAAGTCCGGTATTCGTGCTGCAAACGCACGCGATTGGCCAAACTGCCCACGTGATGGCCCAGGTGGAGCGGCCCGGTCGGGCGGTCGCCGGTCAAGATGGTTTTATGTTGCGCCATGTGGGCCCGGACTCGTGTCTTCCGCGCTGATCACGACCTATTCACCGTGGGCGATAAGCCCCTGAGAACCTAATCGAGCCCATCAATCGATGTCAAGGGGCGATCATCTCAGCTCGCGGACGCGCCATCGGGTGAGCTGTTATCAAGTTTCAGGGCCAGCATTTGTTCAGCTTGGCGTTGTTCGGCGCTCAGTTGCTCGGCGCGCGGGGGTGACATGCGCTCGGGCCGGTGGGTGCGCTTGACGATCCGTGAGCTGAGTTTCTCCAATAGCCGCACGCGCTCAAAATACTCGATCTCGCCGCTCAGTCCCCCCGTCGCCGTGGAACCGGACTCAAGATAGACCTCGAGGAACCGGTCGAATGGGTCGCCTGGATCGATCCACCGGCGCAAGGTGGCCAGATCCTCGGCCGGATGCCCGAAATGGACCGTTTCAAAATCGATCCAGGTCAACCGGCCGCTGTCGTCGATGAACAGGTGGGCCGGCGTGAGATCGCCGTGGACCAGCGCGGGACTTCGCGAGGCGTAATCAGGGAGGCATCGGGCCAGTCGATCGATCTCGCGGCGGACGCGGTCCGCGTCCAACTCGATCAGATGCGGGGGAATCCGGGCAAGCAGCTTCTCGAACCGACCCAGCCAATAGGCCCGCGGATCGGCCATCTCGTTCTCCGCCCGCCACGGTTTGCCCCACGCCGGGCCGGTCCGCGCGTGGAGGGTCGCGGTCGCCCGCGCCACGGCGCGCCACCAGTCGTCCTCCGCTCGCCCGCCGCGATCGCGCCGCAGGCTGCCGAGCGATCGGCCCTGGGCCGCGCGCTCGATAATCAATTCCAACCGGTAGCGCCGCAGGGCCGACCAGGAATCGTCGCGCAAGAGAATCTCGGGCACCGTAAGCTCCGCCCCTGCCAGTAGATCACCGGCCTGCCGGTGGTCGCGCGCCGGGCGGTCTCGCAGGTCATAACGCCACGCGCGCACGAAGAGCACGCCCAACTGTTCACTCTCAAGACGACGGACCAGCGTATTGCGCCCCTGGGCGACCGACTCGGCCCTCCCCAGGTCCCCGGCGCCCAGTCCCAGCCGAGAAGGGGCCTGCTCGCGGAGATACCTCTCCACCAGCGGCCCCAGACCTTCGGACGAGGTGCGGGGCCAGAGGAGGTGGGCGATGCTCTGCCGGAGACGGTGAGTGACGGACAAGAACAATGAACTCTCTTTCGGGCGTTGATGGCGCGGATTCTAACAACCTCGGAGCGGTGTGCCAACTAAACGACTTGACCGCCAACCATTGAGGGGGCGGTCCGGGTCCCCGACGAGGCGACCCCAGGCGCGGTCCCCCACATTAGATTCGGCGCTGGAGTTCTTACGGCGGCCAGCGAAAAGCCTTGACGGTTCCAGAGGTCGCAAAGGTTTAATCAGGATACGACGACCGGAGAATGGTCGGAGGGATTTGGTGAGATGGGCCGGACCACACATGTTGCCCAGGCGACGCGGCGGATGACCCAATACCTGCGCTCCACCCTGTGCCCCGCGCTGGGGATCTCGGATGAAATTGAGCGCGTTGTCTGGCCCACCCGGGGCATCAAGTCCAACCTGCTGCTGGTCCATCCCGGCGCATCACCCCCGTTCGTGCTGCGCTGGTTCCAGCGGCCCGCGCAGGCGGCGCGGCTGGGCGACCTGACCCGTTACGCGCAATCCCTCCAGTTGCCCACGCCCCGGGTCCTCTACTCGGAATGCTCGCGCCCCCACGTCCGCCGCCACGGTTTCTCGGTCGTGGTCGAGGAACTGATCGCCGGCGAGCACCTCGAACCGGGCCAGTTGACGGCGGGCCGGCTTGACGCCCTGGGCCAGAGCCTGGCCCGGCTGCATGCGGTCGAGAGCGAACGCTGGGGCCCGCCCGGCGACCCGGAGAACGGCGAGTTCTTCCGCGCCCACGTCGAAGCCAAGTTCAAGAACCGGCTCCACGGCATCATGAAACGCGACGGGGCTTTCGAGAAGGAGTGGAAGCGGCAAATCCTCGATTTCGTCCGAGGCTTCCGCAGGTCCTGGGACGGCGGGCCGCCGTACGCGCTGACCCACGATAAAATCAACCCCGGCAACGTCATCTTCATGCCGCAAGACGAGGCCAAATTGCTGGACCTGGCGATGCTGCGATTCGGGACGCCGGGCGCGGATATCGCCGCCGCGCTTTACTACTTCTGCGCGGGCGACGAGGAAGAACGCCGCTTCAAGGAGGCCTATTTTTCGAGGCTCCCACCCCGTTGGCGCGACCACTTCGAGTGCTTTGAACCGCTCTATCGGGCCTGGCTGCACCTGAGCCGCTGGGCGTCCAAATCGCGCGATCACGACAAACGCCAAGGCAAAAGGCCGCCCGCGAAACCCGGCCGCGTCGCCTCGCACCACCAAGAACGCGACGCCATGTTTGCCTGGATCGAACGCGTCGGCGGGCGGTCCAAGGCGTGAGTCAGCCCTGATTGGATTTCGGCTGAATCGAGCCAGTCCTCACATTGCTCTTGCCATAGAAGTGTTAGAACCAACAAGAATAGTCATGCAACCATTTTCATGTGAGTGCGTCCCATATCAATGGAGGCCTACGATGCGCAACCGATTCACTCCGATCCGATCCTTCGGATATGTTCTGATTCTACACGCGTGCCTTCACGGCCCCGTCACCTCGCAATCGGAGCAACCAACCCCAATCTCGCCGATCGTCGACGCCGCCAAGATCAATGATCCCAAGACATTGGAGGTCATCAACCAGATCGCCGCGAAACTCGCCGAAGTCAACGAATACGTCTGCACCATGAAAATCGTATCCAAGAATCCGATGGGGAATCTGTCCTCAACCGAACAGATCGCTTTTCGGCGCCCTGATCTTCACTGCAGCGTGGAAACCCAGACCGAGCACGCGGTCAAAAGCGTGGTCGGCCAGAGGAGATGGAATTACGATGATGGAAAGACCCGCATCGAACATATCCAGCCCGCCGCGGGGTCGGAACAGGACTTGATCGAGATGTTCCGAGGTAAGATTTCGGAACAGGACCTGCAAAAGAAGATCCTGGAGCATCTCACCCCAAAGGCCTACAGATATAATCTAGCCGTCATTCGGCAAGCAGACATCGAACCCGAACAGGTGTGGAACAAGGGACAACTGATCAACCCTTTTGCGAGATATGACCACGCCAGCATCAAATTGGAGCAAGAGACCGAAGACGCGTGGGTGTTCTCCGCAAAGTATTATCGTCCACTTCCCGGCGTCGATCAGATACGCATCACGTTCGGCGGGAAAGATGGGCTCCTGAAAGAAGTCCAGATTTTAGGCAAACAATCATCAACCACGTCATTCAGCGAACATCTCATCAATCCGGAGTCGAAACTCCAGGATGACTTGTTCAAATATAAGCAGCCTGCGGGCACCATCATGAAGATTTCCACCGACGATCTGATTCAAAGCACGAAAAAGCCAGGCTACTGACGGCCATGAATGATCATGCTCGATTTCGCGTGATGATTTTCTGACAGTCTATGGACCGGGATTGTTGCCGAATATCTACTTCACCATGCGCGCGGCGCGCGCAAGATGTCAATTTAAATTAACATTTTCCTTCCCCCTGATTCGGGAGCCAGCGAGGAGGCGGTTCTGAATGCCTTGTTAACATTGTTGGCAATCTTCGCTCTGCGGCCTTTCTCGTGAAGACCTAGGC
>CAUZJO010000168.1:0-8654 GCA_963580245.1 Candidatus Sumerlaeia bacterium
AATGAAGTGGAACGGCTTTTCCGTCGTTTGAAAGGCTTTCGTCGGATCTTTTCCCGTTTTGAGAAGTTGGATGTTATGTTTGTCGGTTTTATCTGTTTCGCCCTTGCCGTCGACATGCTCCGTTTGTATTAACAGGCCCTAGCGCAGGCCGCCGTAATCCGGGCTCTCCTTGCGGTAGAACAGGTCGTAAAAGTTGATCGGGTAGGGATGGGGCGGCTCGCTGATCTCGCGCAGCTCGCGCACCCCCTCTTCGCTCAGCTTGAAATCAGCCATCCCCCATGTTGTTCTCCAACTGTTCGATGCGCGAAGCGCCCACCAGCGCAACGTCGCACGCGCCCGAATCCAACAGCCAGCGGATTGCAATATTGGCTATCGACCGGTTATGTTTCTCGCCGATCCGCTTCAGCGCGTCGATCACGTCCCAGTTGCGATCGATGGCCAGCCGTTCCCACGAGAACATCTCGCCCGGCTTGGCCGCCCACATCTTGGCGCCCGACGCCGGTTCCTTGTCGCCGCGCTTGTATTTGCCCGCCAGGAAGCCCTCGGCCATGATCCCCCAGGCGATGATCGAGACTTGTTGGTCGCGGCAGGCGGGGATGAGCGAATGCTCGGCGCAGCGGTCGGCCAGGTTATACCAGATCTGATTGGAGAGGATCGGCGTCAGGCCGCCGGCCTTGGCGTGCATGTTGGCCTTCACGACGTGCCAGCCGTCCCAGTTGCTCACCCCGACGTAGCGAATCTTTCCGGCGCGCACGAAATCATCGAGCACGCGTATCGTCTCCTCCACCGGCGTATATAGATCGAGCGTGTGACATTGGTAGAGGTCGATATAGTCGGTCCCCAGGTGCCGCAGGCTTTGCTCGATGTTCTTGGCCAGGTAGGTGCGCGAGAGCCCCACGCGATTGGGCCAGACCTCGTTCTCCATCAGCCAGAAGCCCTTGGTCGCGACGACGAACCGGTCGCGCCGCCCCTTGATGACCTTGCCCACGGTCCGCTCCGATGTGCCGGCCATCTCGAGGTTGGTCCCATACGAGCCGCCGCCGTAGAAGTTCGCGGTATCGATGAAGTTGCCCCCGGCGTCGTGATAGATGTCGGTGATGCGTTGGCACGTCGCCTCGTCCAGACCCGTGCCGAACGGGATCGCCCCCAGCCCCAACCGCGAAACTTCCAGCCCCGAATGTCCCAGATAAACGTATTCCATGTTGCTCCCCTCAGATGATTTGGTCCCTCAGCCGAAAATGTCCGTGAACGCCTTGAGTGCCGCGTCCGAATCGCCGGCGGGGAAACACTCCAGTCCGACGTAGCCGTCATAGTTATTAGCCTGAAGCATACGGGCGATGTTCGCGTAATTGAGTTCCCCCGTCCCCGACTCGTGGCGGCCCGGCACGTCGGCGACGTGAATGTGACCGATGTCGCCCAGGTTCGACTCAATCGTATCGATGATGTTCCCCTCCATCACCTGCAAGTGATAGATGTCATAAAGCATCTTGATCCGCGGGCTGCCCAGCGCCCGAATCATCTCGAACCCGAAATCAGAATATCGGACCGTGTAGCCCGGGTGGTCGACCTTTGTGTTGAGCGGTTCGATCAGCAACGTGATGTCGGTCCCCTCGATCATTTCGAGCAACTGGGACAGTCCTTCATACATGCTCGTGATCCGTTGCGTCTCGCTCAGGGGCGGATCGGGCGGGATCGGAATCCCCTTCTCGTCGACCACGTCGCTCAGCGCCGCCAGGAACCGGCAATTGAGTTTCTGGGCGCGCTCGACGCTCTGGCGGAACTCCCCGAGCACCCCCTCGCGATGGGCCGGGTTGATCAACGCATGGTTGCGGTTGCCGCAATACAGGAGCAGATCAAACCCGTCGGCCTGAACGTTGTGCTGCACCGCCCCCAGATCGTGCGATTCCAGAATCCAAAGCTCGTAGGCCGAAATCCCGTGACGCTTGATCCCCTCAAGCCGCCCCGGAAGCACCCGGTCCGTAAAAACCGTCTCCGCGCAAACGCTCAACTTCATCGATAAAGCCTCCTCACCCGATGATAGCGGGATATAAATGGCGCCAATCCGCTCACCCGCCGCGTTTGGACTGTGTGGATCGTGCTTATACGGACTATTATCAAGATTCGCGATGGGCTATCAAGCGACTGATCCTCGCGGCTCCGGTTTCGTTATGGGACCTCACATGCAAGATCTCGAGAAATCGCCAAGAGGCGAGTTATTCAAACTGTACAGGCAGAACTCGGCCATTACGAAGACCGTTATATAAACCCTCTTGTCGCTATTGGCGTTTTCTCCGGGTGGGAAGACGAATGGTTGACGCCAGGGCGGTCGTACGTTAGTCAATGGGATCAGAATATTGAACAATGAATGGAGTCGATTCGTGGATACACTTACCGCCATCGAAACCCGCCGCTCGGTTAAACACTACGACCCCGAGCACCGCATGACCGACGAGGAGATCAGTCGCCTGTTATCGCTGGCGATGCTCTCGCCGACTTCGTTTAATATCCAGAGCTGGCGTTTCGTCGTCGCGCGCGATCCGGAGCTGCGCAAGTCCCTGCGCGAGGCGGCCTGGGACCAGGCCCAAGTTACCGATGCGTCGATCGTGTTGGTCCTGTGCGCGGACCTCAAATCCTGGGAGGGAAACCCCGCCCGCTATTGGCGCAACGCCCCGCAAGAGGCTCGCGAGCGGCTGGCGCCGATGATCGGCGATTTCTATCGCGGCCGCGAGCAACTCCAGCGCGACGAGGCGATGCGTTCGTGCGGCATCGCGGCCCAAACGCTGATGCTCGCGGCCAAGGCGATGGGCTACGATTCCAGTCCCATGATCGGCTTCGACCCCGAAGCCGTCGCCCGCCTTATCCACCTCCCCACCGATCACGTCATTACGATGATGCTCGCCATCGGCAAAGAAACCAAACCCGCCTGGCCGCGCGGGGGGCAGTTGGGGATGGAGGAGGTGGTGGTGTGGGACCGGTTTTGAGCATAGGTCCAGTCATGCTCTCGCGTTTTCGATTTAACGACTAACAATGCCTGTCGCGATTCTCGTCTATAAGCCGCCACCAAAAATTCAGTCCCGGTAGGGACGATTGCTTTCAGCCCGCCGTAGCCTCGGCGAAGGAGGGAAATCAAACCGATAACGAATTGGAGTCCCGTAGGGACGACTTCAAACCGGATTCTTAGAGGTTCCCTATAGAGTCTTGACCACAACCAAAGCGTGGTTGGTTCCGTGGAGGGGATAAGCCCCGGATGGGGCGTTGTCGCGGACTTAGACTTAGACAGACAGGTCGATCAGCTGGCCGGGAGTTTTCTTGAAGTGGATCAAACTTGGAGCGTGGCCGGAGCGGCGGGAGGGGACATAGCGTTCGACGCGCGGGACGGCGGGGGCGGCTAGAAGCTCGGGCTTGCCCGGGAGCGTCAGCGAGCGGGGGGCTCGTGTTGCTCGCGAACCGGAACGGCCTCTACATCGATGACGTCAGAGCCGTGGCCGTTGCGTCCCGGTGCTTGCCCTCCGCCCTGGGTTACGGAGTCGCCATTCTGGATGCGGCCCAAGGCCAAGAATGCGCTCAATCCGCCCCAGGAAGCTGACATGGCTACGTTCATGACAAATGCGGCGCTCCGCCAACGATTCCTTCTACCCTTCCGGTGGTCAATCGCCTACCCTAATCGATGGGGCGACGGCGTGTCAATGGGTTTTCCCAAGGTGAAATCGGCTTCACTCCGCGCTCCGGCGGGTGGTCTTCGGATGCCGCTTCCGGGTGACCTCCAGTTACCAAGAAACCCTGATCAAAACTTTTCGTCCCTACCTGAGGCTCAATCGAATTCGAGACGGCCCCTCGTGATTCGATACCCGGAAAGACCCGGTTCTGACCGTAACCTAAATTATTTCAATGATCTGAATTTATGCCTAGATCGAAAGTCCGACCCCGGCCAGGCATGCATGAGGGGCAGCGAAAACAACAAACGGAAAGCGCGCCCTCGGCTCGGCCGAAAAAATATAGCCTATTCAAGAGGCCGGACAGGACATATACTATCGTCCCATATGCAATCGGAATGGGTCTAAAGCACCTTCCGTGCCAAGCGCCAGCCAAGATCAAAGCGACGTGCTTGAACCCCCTTGCGGCCGTTGCCCATCGCGACCAGGGTCAAACGCTGTATGAGCAATCTCGACTCGGGCGGTCGTTCACGCCCGATCTCCACCCTCATCTTGGTTCCCCTCATCTTGGTTCCCCTCCTCTTGATCGCCACTGCCTGGGCTGGGGCCCAGGCGGTGATCAACGAGATCATGCTACAACCCGAGCAGCGAACTCGGTTCGGACGAGAACTTCGAGTACGTTGAGATCATCAATGTCGGGGCCGATGTCATCAACCTGCAAGGCTGGACGATGCGCGATGACAACGATGACAACGTTTACGACTTTCCCGACGCGCCGCCGGCCCCGGGCGAAACCCTTGCCATTTGCCAAAACCCCTGCCCACGCTGCGATCGTTCATATGAGCTCGCGATAGATCGCTTCGATCCGCGCGATGACCCCTTCAGGATCGAGGTAGCGGCGGGCGTAGCGGCGGGCGTTGTCGCCCAGGCGGCGGCGCAGGTCGGCGTCGGCCACCAGGCGGCCCACTCGCTCGGCGAACGCGGCGTCGTCGTCGGGGTTGACCGTGAAGCCGCTCACGCCGTCCTGGACGATATCGGGAATGCCGCCCACTCCCGCCGCGACCACCGGCACGCCCAACAACAATGCCTCGGAAATCGCGACCGGCAGGCCCTCATGATCGCTGCAATGGACCAGGCAGTCCGCCCCGCGCACGATGTCGATGATCTGCTCGGGTGGCCGCGCGCCCCAGAAATGGACCGCATCGGCGATCCCCAGCTCCCCCGCCAATCGTTCCAGTTCTCCACGCTGTTCGCCGTCGCCCACCAGCGTCAGCCGCGCCTCGGGATGATCTGTCCCGATCCGGGCGAAGGCCCGCAGGATCGTGTCGACCCGTTTGGGCGGGGTGAAATTGCCGACGTAGACTAAACGCCCGCCGGGTGGGCCGGGACATCGCGATTCCGGAGGCGGATCGCCGCTCGGAGGCTCTTCGAACTTGAGCATCCACGGCACGACTTGCGCCCGTTCCGGCGGGCAACCCAGTTCGACGCCGATTCGCCGCATCTCGGAGCCGGCGGCGAGAAGCTGATCGAGACCGCGCAACGTCCAGGCGGCCAGCGGCTTCAACAGGCGGCAATGCGCATAGACGTTCAGGTCGGACCCCGCGGCCGTCGCCACGACCGGACGCCCGCTCAGGATGCCCGCCAAGCGACCCATCAGCCCGCCGGGCACGACCCAGTAGGCGTGGATCAGGTCCAGACGCTCGCGCCGCACCGTTCGCCACGCCGAGCCGATCCCCCACAGCATCAGCGTCCCGAGCGTGAGCGGCGGATAGCCCGTCAGTTCGCCCAACTGACGCCCCCGCCGCCATCCCCAAAACCAGAAGCGATGGACGTGGACGCCCTCGGCGACTTCGCGCGCCTCGGCGCCGGGCCGTCTTGGCGTCACAACGTGCACTTCATGGCCGCGCATGGCCAGCCGCGTTGCAACGTTTTGGACGAAAATGCCTTTGTAGTCGCCCCCGTGGGCGGGATAGATATGGGTGACAATACAGATTCTGAGCGGATTGCGGGTCGGGTTTGTGTTCATCAATGATCGGATCGCGCACAGGTCTCGACCGGCGGCCAGCATGCCATCGTGGGTAGGCGCGGATGATTCTGCAAGCGGGTGATGGGCACACGGTCCCGGCGCCGCCCCCGTTCGCGTCCGGCCCCCGCGCCGATCATTGTTGGGGGACTTCTTCCCCACGAATCTTTGTGATGGCGTCTACAATCGCTTGGCGCACCAACGGATGCCGGTCCTGTCGGGCCGCAAGGAGGGTCGGGAACGCGTCGCGCGCCGCCGGACCGAAGGCGCCCAGTCCGCCCGCCGCGGCGACGCGGACCCGGTGATCGGCGTCTTGCAACATGGCGGTGAGCAGCGGCACATGCGTCGCCGGATCGTCCGAGACCGCGCCCAACGCCCGCGCGGCGGCTCCACGCAACGCTCTGTCCTTCTTGGCTTCCATGGCCGTTTGGAGGGCGGGCGCGGCCACGCTCGCGATGCGGCCCAACCCGCCCAGTGCCCTCGCCGCCGCCTCCCGCATGGGGACGTCTGCGTCGTTCAGCATCGCCACGAGCGGCGAAACACTCTGCTCGGTTCGCCCGTTCTCCAGTCCGGCAACCGTCGCGGCGGCCGCGATCCGCACGGGCCCCGAATACTCCGAATCCTCGATCATGCGCAACAGATCGGGAAGGGTGGGTTGGGCCGCTTGGCCCAGCCATCCCAGCGCCAGGGCCGATGCGGTCTGGATCGCGTCGTATCGACGCCGGCTCGTGGTCGCGCGCGGCACCGGGTGGTTGCCGGCCGCCTTTGGATACAGATTGGCCAGCGCCAGCGCGGCGAGCGACCGGTTGGATTCGGGCTGCCGCTCGTCATCCAGCACCCGCATCAGCGCCGGACCCGCGGGCCTGCCCTTCTCACCCAGCCACGCCACCGCCAAGATGGTTTCCTTGAGCAACTGCTGTTCGGACGGCTCCTTGAATTCTACCCAGGCATCCAGACCTTCGCGAAGCATCTCGTGCAGCGACTCCGTGGTGGCCTGATCAGGGACGAGTTTCAGGACGGGGGCTTGCTCGGGGACGGCGGTATCGATGCACGTCTTCAACAAGACGGAGATAGTGCGGGTGTCAGACGCGTCCAGCCATGCCAAGCCGGCAGCCGCGGCTCCGGCGACCCCTTGATCCGGATCGTCGAGCACCGTGCGAAGCTTTTTCATTGCATTCTCATCACCCACCGCGAGCCGTCCCACGCTGAGAGCGGCCTCCAGGCGGACATGGGCCGTAGGATCTGCCATCGCCTGGGTGAGGGCCGCGATGGTTTCGGGTGAGCGCCAATCCAAGGCGCCCAGCGCGCGGGCCGCGGCGCCCCTGACCTGCCTGGCGGGATCGCGCAGCAGGTTTGCCATCCGCGGCGCCAAGTGGCGGCCCAACTCTGAACTGAGGGTCCTCGCAGGCCGCGGTGATTCCGAAGATGCATCCAGCCCCGCGATCCGGTCCCCCTCAAGGGCCGCCGTCAGTTCGGGCATGGGACCTTGGATCTGGCTGACCAGGCGGCCCAGGGCCATGACGGCCCCCCTGCGCGGGGCGACAAGTTCGTGCCCCATCGTATCCACCAGTTTGGAGCAGACCCGGGGCGTGGCCAGATTCAACTCGGAAACCGCCCAGGCGGCCGCTTCCACAACGAACCCTTTCGAATCCGAGAAAGCCATTAACATGAGGTCCTGGACTTCGGGACCAGCCCGGCCGGAACGTCCCAGCGCCACGAGCGCGGTCTGGCGCATCTCCCAAATCTTGTCGTCGCAGGACGCGATCAGGCTGGGAATCCCAATCGTTTGACCGTCGGCGGTGGTCAGGTCCAGTGATCCCAGCGCGACAAGGGCAGCGAGCTTGAGTCCCCGGTCGCTTGTCTCACGGGCCCGCCCGTAGGTGCTCAGTGTTTGGCGTGAGAGGGGATCGACGCGATGCAAGGCCCAAGCGGCCGCCAGCCGAACCGAGGGCTCCCCATCCCGGCGCATCAAGTTGGCCAGCTTGGAGCCAACCACGACTGCTTGGCCGCCGATCCGTCCCAGGGCCCAGGCCGCCGCCATCCGCACGGCCGGGTCGGAGTGCTCCAAAGCGGTTTCCAGAGGGCGGACAGTGGCCTGCGCCTGGCTCGATCGCAGACCCAGCTCCAGCGCGGCCGTCCATTGATCCTCGGGTGGCGATTGACTCAGCCGATTGATCAAGCCGCTGATGCTCAAGGAGGCGGTCGCGGGTGCGTCTTCATCCGGCAGGGAATCCCCGCTCGCAGCAGCCAACTCCTCGACTTTCTTCAAATCCCTCAGCAGCGACTTGTCGGCCTCCACCGTGTCCAGTGATGCGTCGGTCAGGTAAGACAGGGCTTGGCACCGGAATGCCATGGCGCCCCGATCCACCAGGCTTCCACGCAGGACGCTCAGCGTCTCTTCAGGCTCGACGCCGTTCCATGCCAGCGCGACGGCGGCGGTTGCGCGCACGGCGGCGTCCTCGTCGGCCAGCGCGCTCGTCAAGGCCTCGAGGACCGTCGGCGCGACGGCAATTTTGGAATCAATGGGACGTCGGGCCTCGGCGGCCAGGATCCGAGCCGCCTTCAGCCGTCGGTCAGGTTCGCCCGCGCCGAGTCGGTCGATCCAGTCCTCCAGGCCTCGGCCTTCGACAACGGGGCCTTGGCCGCACCCGCTTGAGACGGCCAAAACACAGGCGGCAAGGATGACTGGGCCGACCGTGAAGACCGCCCGTCCGGGCCTCTTCCGAAAGAAAGCCGGCTTGGGGGCCAAAAGGCGATCGAAGGTCTCAGGGGAGGGACCGGTTTGGGTGGCCGCGAAATCGAGAAAAGTCAAGAATCTCAACGAAAAAGACCTCTGGTGTAGTGTCTCACACTGATTGCAGATTATCCAGTGTGGCGCGGGCGCGGCGGACTTTTTCGAGAATCGTCTCGGCCTTGGCGGTCCAAGTAATGGATCGGGGGCCCTTGTTATGAGCGTCGATATAATCGGTAATGGTTTG
>CAUZJO010000169.1:0-8627 GCA_963580245.1 Candidatus Sumerlaeia bacterium
CTGGACATAATCGAGCGACAACGCGTCGTTGCCGCCGTCGTAGTTGATCAGCACCTGGAAATCGGTCGCCGAGCTGAACGGATTGGTACCATCCGTCATGCCGCGGCTGTCCACCCACGTTTCCCAGTCGGTTCCGTTGTGCCTTTCCCACAGGGGTCCATTGCCTGCAGTAGGATCCAGCGTAATGCGAAAACGCCCTATGTCGGGGTCCCCGTCCGCAGCCGCCGATGAACCCGCGTCCGCCGTTGCGCTGCTGCCCACGGTGCTGCCCGGCCCGGGATTGGTCCACGTTGGCCCACCCCAAAACGTGTGGAAAGGATTGTCTGCCCCAAGCCAGAAGTAATGCACCGAGCCGCCGAACTTCATCTGCGGGTCAATGAAGGCGTCCGTTCCCACGGGCGTGAATCCGATATACCAGGCGGTCGACCGGTAAGAACTGACGCCGAACTCGAGTTCGGTCGGAAACCCGAAGAGCTCCCGTGGACAGAACACCTGGCTGACCAGGTAGCTCTTGTCCCACTGGTTGTCGAAGTTCCAGTCCGCGAACGAGCTGTCGGCGGGGTCGGACATATCATCGGCGTCGAATACCGCCTGCCCACTGCCGATGTCGACCGAAAAGCCGTCAGCAGTGACGATCGTCCAGGTGCCGAAGCTATGAGCCACATCATTGAAGTCGTCGCGGAACCCATTTGGTCCCCTGGGAGCGGGGGTGGGCTCCGGTGTCGGTGTGGGGGTCGACGTGGGGGTCGCGGTGGGCGTGGGCGTGGGGGTAGGCCCAGTGCACTTGCCTGCGCTGCCGGCGTTGTAGATGGCTTGGATTTCTGCATCGGACAAGACGCGATCATAAATTGCCGCTTCATCGATCAGGCCAGGGAACCATCCCCACCCCGGAGGCGGATTCGTCATGCCGATCTGAATAGGAGATGTGCTATTGAATAGGGGGCCGACGAACGGGGCACTGTTGTCACGAACGCCATTAATGAACACGCTGATTTCGTCATTCTGCCCATCGACGACTCCCGCGACGTGAGTCCATGTATTTATGGGGATCTCCGTAGTGGAAAAAACATTTATGCTCCCGCCTTCCTCGCCATCTTCATCGACCCGCATCTCCAGGCGTTGGCCGTTGTCTTCCATTCGAAAGAGGAAGCTATCCGAAAGACCCCAATGACCCACAATCGTCTCACCTGGCTCCTGGGCGGCCGTCTGGTATATCCAAGCCTCAACCGTCAACGAATCCAAAAGATCGAGATTAGCCGCGTCATGAATTTCTACAAAATCATCCACGCCATCCAAGCTAAAGGCCTCTCCTATATAACCAGTTGCGTACGTGGCACCAGCAAACAATGAGCCGGGATTCCCGCCAATAATATCATCCGTATTTCCATTCCCAGGCCACCAGCTGACCACACCCGCCGGAGGAGCAACACACTGAGCAAAAACGACACCTTGATTTGCAACGCCGCCGAGTAGAACGGCAAGCGCCAACAGTCCGACAATTGTTCTCTTCATGATCGATCAATCTCCTTGAAATGTTACGCGAAACATTGTCCGTCTTGAGTTTGGAGCTGAACCCTCAGCTTCCCTTGGGGTCCTCCTTCCTTCGCTTGAATGATTGCCAGCGGAAATCCCTCCAATCCGTCAAATAGCCTCCTTTCTACGGCGGTAAGGCCCGGTCCCACCGAGGCCACGTCGTTCGTTCCTGGTCAGCGTGAGTACTGAAGTTCCCCAGCGGCCATGCGTGCATGGATTAGTGAAGAACGTTAGCCCTGGATTCTCACCTGAGCGCATCGCGCCCTTTTCGGTCAGAAACCGGAATCGGAGTACCGTCTTAGGAAATCTTAACTTGACACATTATCGAGTGTCCCCGCGCCGTTATGCAAGCCAATTCGATCACGCCCCCGACCGACGCCGACACCTGCGGTGGGGTGAGCGGGACCCCTGGAAGCCGCCTGCAACTCATCGAGTATGAAACATCCGAACATCCCCTTGCGTCCCAGGTCGTAATGCGGGTAGGTGTTGGCGTCGGTTTCGTAGGCCCGGATGCCGATGACAATCGTTCGCATGTCGCTGTAGGTCCGAGTGACCTTGGCGCGCGTCTGCGCTTCCAGGAAATTCGGTACGGCGACGGCCGCGAGAACCGCGATGATCGCCACGACGATCAGCAGTTCGATCAGGGTAAATCCCCCCCACGATTTTTGAATGTTGGGCCTCGCCCATCAAGATACGCCTCCCGGCTTCTTGCGTTTCAGTCGTGAATTTCCGGCAAAAAGTTCCACTCGCCGGATAAACCACTTCCATGCCAGGGCGGGGCGGCCCGTTCTCGCCCCGTCTGTTGACTTCCCGAGACTCCTCCACGTCACCTCGGACGTATTCTCTCACCCAACCTGCCCGTAAACCCACCACAAACGAACTCAGTTCGACCGGGATCGTGTTGGGAACCTCGACCCAGGCAAAGTAATCCTCGATACACAAGTCGGTTTCCATGACCGCTCACCACTTCCCCGCGGCGGAAAGGAATGAAGTAGAGCGAAGGCATTGGCCCGCTCCCTTCCATTGCTCTATTGAACAGTTTAACGCTAACGCCTCTGTTCGTCGGAGTCAACTGGATTCTAGGCATAAGGCCTGTCCGTCAGGGTTGCCCCACGCCGAGGATTTCGCGCAAGGCGGCGACGTGCTCGTCGAACGCGGCGCGGCCCTTGTTGGTCGCCGTCAGATAGGTGCGCGGCTTGCGCCCGACGAACGTCTTGCGCACCGCAACGTAGCCGGCCTCCTCGAGTTTCACCAGGTGCGCGCCCAGGTTGCCGTCGGTCAGGCCGATCAGGTCGCGCAGGTAGCTGAAATCGGCCTCCTCGGCTTGCCCTAGCACCATCAGCGCGGCCATGATCCGCAGGCGCGCGGGCTGGTGGATCAGTTTATTGATCTCCGCCATCGCCGGCCTCCAAACCCTTCCACTTGCGCTCGATATAAATCCCGGTCCCCATCAAGGTGCCGCCGGCCATGACAGCCATCCAGATGAAGAACCACGGTTGGAGCAGGAAGTAGCCCAGCAAAATGAGCAGAATGACCCCGATCCCCAGCCACAGCAGATAAATGCCGAACAACAGACCGAGAACGACGTAGGCGAACATCACGAGCGTGGCCACGAACGCATTCATCTGGACCCAATTCCAAGGGTAAAGCAGCACCAGCCAGACGTCGCTATAGATGAACAGGGCAAACCAGAAAATGCCGATCCGCTTGCCGAAGAGGCTACGAAAGGGGATGCGCGAGCCGATCCGCCACGACCCGTACATTCCTGTCGCAACCAGCGGCCACCAGACCCAGTAGATCATCCATTTGTGCTCGATGTCCTTGAGGAAATGGGTGGCCAGGTAACCGACGAGCCAAACCGCGCCCCATATGATCAGGATAGGCCCGGCGCCGCTGTTGGCGACGGCCCGCCGGGTGTGGTCCATCGCCTATGCTCTGGAGGGCTTGCCGCGCCTCGTCGCGTGAGATGTTCATGGTCTGGGACCTCCTTATTGATTGATTGCAGAATACTCTGCATTTAAGAGTATTCTTCAAGTTGCGGCGCGCCCTGTCAACCCCCTTTTTTCAAGCCCTGGCGAAAAAAAGCCTTCCACTGGACCGGGCCGAGACTACTGAGGTCGTTATCAGCATCATCGCGGGCGGGAGGATTTTGATTGATGAGACCCGAATTTTCGCCCCAAAATGGCAATCCACGGTCGTTGCGCCTCATATCGGGGGGCCGAGTGGACGAAAAGAGATACCAATGTCTTCTCCTTGATGGATGACCATGGTCCTCGATAGACAACCAAAGCATCCTCGCGGGGCCCGATTCGCCGCGCTCTATCATCATCCGGTCCGTCGGATTGCATCCGGCTAGTCCATCGCTGCCAAAGGTCGGCCCGTGCAAAAGCTTTCCAAACGCATTCTGTTCAATTGCCTGATCCTGGAGTCGCCCGACCACGCGGGCCCGGGACTCGAGGCCGTGGTGACAGACTTGTTTCCCCTAAGTCAGTCCGTCGCCGTTCAGGACGTCGAGCAGACCCGGCAGGCCCTCGATGAGTCGGTCTACGACCTGGTGATCCTCACGCTCGACCCCTTGCTTCCCGATCACGAGGGGGTCCTGCATGCCCTGGCGGGCCACGCCACGCCAATGCCGGTGGTCCTCATCGTTCACC
Source organism: Candidatus Sumerlaeia bacterium (assembly GCA_963580245.1). Lineage (GTDB taxonomy): Bacteria > Sumerlaeota > Sumerlaeia > MVZB01 > MVZB01 > CAUZJO01. The sequence goes on from CAUZJO010000169.1 coordinate 4,188, forward strand.
CCGACCAGGGAAAAGCCCTCCACGCCCTGATCCCAGATATACCGATCAACTGGGAAATCGTCACCAGCGGCGCGGATGTACCGCAGCTGCTCAATTATCGGATTTTCAAGGCGATCGACGCCCATAAGCAGAAATGGGAACTCGACCACTTCCAGCACGCGTTTCACAGTTCGCTGGCCCATTATTGCAACGTGTTCGATGAGTTGCCCGATCTCATCTTCTTCTGCGACCGCTCGGGCTACCTGCTCGACGTGAACGCCTCGGTCGAGCAGCTTTTCGGGCAATCCAAGCAAAAGCTGCTGATGCGGCCGATTTTCGAGACCTTCGGCATGAGCCGGGAGGAATTCGACAAGCTGCTCGAACGGGTGCTCTCCGACGACGACAAGATCGAAGATTTTGAAATCGAATACCAGCCCCCATCGGGCAAGAAGGTCCATGGGTTGACGCATCTGATCCGCTGGCAAAGCACGCCTGGCCGGCTGGCGCAGTTCCAGGGCGTCATCAGGGACCTCTCGCCCAGCAAGGAAATGGAGAGTCAACTGCGCCAGAGCGAGGACAAGTATCGCACGCTGGACGACATCGCCCGCATCACGGTCTCATCCCTGAACCTCGACGAGGTGGTCGCCAGCTCTCTGGAGTTGGTCCATCGCAGCTGCCGGACCCGAGGGACGATCCTGCTCATGAAGGGCAAGGGCGAAGACCTGGAGTTGATCTCGGCGATTAACTTCCCCGATGACGTTCGAGCACACGCCCCCGTCCGTCATCGGCCGCGACCTGATTGGGCGGTTGGCCATCCAGGCCGGCATCCACGTGATCGAACCCGGGCAGGCGAGCGACCTGCATCCGATCATTGCCCAGTGGCATCGGCGCATCGGGCCGGGCGCGCTCCTCTGCGTGACGTTGGGCCCGGGCAACCCCACGCTGCCGACCACCATCCTGCTCATGTTGCTGCCCTCGGAATCCGCGGGACCGGATCAGGAGGAACGCCTCGAGGGCTTGAGCCAGACGATCGAGATGGGCATGACCAACTGTTTCCACTATGCCAACCTGCAGGAGGCCGAGAACCGCTACCGCGAGTTGTGGGAAAACGCGCCCGCGTTCTTCATCAGCCTGCTCAAGGGCGGCGTGATCTTCGCGATCAACAAGACGGCCGCCGACGCCCTGGGCTACGGGATTTCCGAGCTCATCACGAAATCGATCCAGCAATTCATCGTTCCCGAAGACCGCGAGCTGTTCGAGACCCATCACCGCCAGCTCATCGAGAATGGGTTGCCCCAAAGCTACGAACTGCGCCTGATCAAGCGCGACGGCAGCCGGATCGTCGCCTCGGTCAACTCCGAGCCGCTCACCGACGACAAACTGAACATCATCGGCGAGAAGAGCGTCCTGAACGACATCACCCGCGACAAGGAGATGCAGAGCCAGCTTTTTCAGTCGAGCAAGCTGGCCACGCTGGGCGAGATGGCCGCCGGGATCGCCCACGAAATGAACCAACCGCTCTCGGGCATCCGAACGTGCGCGCAGTTGGTCGAAAAGCTCCTGAAGCGAAATCCGCTGGATACCCCACGGGTCGAGTCGAGCCAGAAAGAGATCATCCAACTGGTCGACCGGATGACCCACATCATCCATCACATGCGAATCTTCGAGCGCCAGGACCAACTGCGGTTCGCTCCCTTTCAATTGACTCAGTCGATCGATGGGGCGCTGAGCCTGCTGGGCGAGCAGTTGCGCATCCACGCCATCGAGATCACCAAGGACATCCCCGAGGACATGCCGCTGGTCCTCGGCGAACCGCTGCAAATCGAACAGGTCATCCTCAACTTGCTCTCCAACGCCCGCGACTCGATGGAGGAAAAGGCCGAAGCCCTGCGCGCAGCCAATGGCGATGAGAACAAACCGTACCGTAAAGAGCTGATCATGCGAGTGAGTCGGTCGGACGAAAACGAACTGTGCCTCGAAGTGCGGGACAACGGCATCGGCATGGATGAGGAGACGCGCTCCAAGCTCTTCGAGCCCTTCTTCACCACCAAACTCCAGGGCAGCGGCACGGGACTGGGGCTGTCGATCAGTTACGGCATCCTGATCAGCCACAACGGAAGGATCGAGGCCTACAGCCGGCCGGGCGAAGGCGCCCTGTTCCGCGTCTTCCTGCCGGTCCATCTCGAACCGCGGTGCTCCGAAGGGACCGAGGAGCACGCCGGGGGCCCCAAGGAACTGGTGATATGAGCGTGATCGGGATCGGCTTGGACCAGATCGAACTCAGTCGGATCGCGCGGGCGCTGGAGCGGTTCGGCGATCGGTTTCTCAAGCGCTGCTACTCGAAGGAGGAACTCGCCTTCGCGTTCGCCCCAAAAGACCCCGTCCCGCGCCTGGCCGCCCGTTACGCCGCCAAAGAAGCCGGGGCAAAGGCCCTGGGGACGGGGATCGCGCGAGGGATTCTGTGGCGCGACATCGAAGTGCGCCGCCGCCCCCGCGAACGCCCCACCCTCCACTTCCACGGCCGCGCCCGCCAACGGGCCGAAGAACTGGGCATCACCCACGCCCACGTCTCCCTGACCCACGGCCGGGAGCTTGCGGGGGCGAGCGTTATTGTGGAACAGAGGCGTGAAGAGAATTCAAAATATGAAACTAAAAGCTTCACATAAAGAATCGTGATTTATATTTTGATTTCTCGCGGAGGTTGATTGGATTCCACTTTTCCTTCGATCGGACGCTGATAGAAACGCTGCGTGGGATAGGCGAATTCAATGTCGGCGTGCGGGCCGAACACCGCGAGCACGTTTTCCCAAATCGACTGCTCGACGCCCCGGCGGCGGCGCGGTGGGCAGACGTAGCGAATCGTCAGGCGCACGCCGTTGTCGCGCACGGTGGTGTAGACCGTCGGCGTCAGTTTGGAATAGAAGATCATATAGGTCTGCGAGGCCTGGCGCACGCTGCGCTCCGCTTCCTCGGCAAACCAACCGGCGTGCTGCTCCACGATCCCCTGTAGCAGCTCCTTGGCCTTGCGCCAGTCGCTCTCGAACGTGATCTGGACCGGGCTCTCGTTCCAGATGTACTGAAACCCCCGGCCGTAATTGGCCAGGTGCTCCTCGAAAACCTTGCCATTGGGGATATGGACGATGCGGCCAGTGCTCTGGTCGGCCTCGACCCAGTTGCCGATCTCCATCAACGTGAACTGGAAGATGCGTAGGTCGATGACGTCGCCCCCCACCCCGCCGATCTCGATCCGGTCGCCCACCTGGAACGGCCGCCGCGACAGGATAAACACCCACCCCACCAGGTTGACGATCGGCTTCTGCAAAACGATCACCACCCCCGCGCCGACCAGTCCCAGGACCGTGGAAAGCTCCTGGAGCCGCTCGACCTAAATATAGCAAACGACGACCAGGCCAACGCCGACCGCCGTGTAAAGCGAAGTCTTGCGCCAATGGTAACGGACCCGCACGTCCTCGATGCGCCGAAACGCGATGCGCAACACCAGCCAGCGCACCATCCCGATGACCAACAGGATCAAGACGGTGGCCAGAACCTCCCCACGGCGTTCCGGGCCGATGGCGAGATGCTCGCCGATATACTGAACTAATCGGTTCATTGGACGATGCGCGGCCCCGCGATCCGTAGTCTTTCTGATTCCCCACCACTTCTATCATCTCGGCCAGGCATCTATCCAGGTCGTTCTGATTCGCGCGGGCCTTGCGTTCCCCGTTTTAACGGCCGGGCGGCGCAGGGGGACCGAATCGGCGTCTCAGATCAAAACGGCCGCGCCGGCCGCCGTGGGTCGCCAGCGCGCGACACGTCCAAAACGTGAATTCCGCGAAGGAGGGTATCTCATTGACTAATGTGGATACAAAATATAGTATCTCGGCGCATAAGGGAATGTCCCCGAACTTTGTCGGAAATCAAGGCCGGGTTCGCCACGGAAACAGGCTACCGAATCTGCTTGTACCGCGCGAGCTGGCCCAATGCTATACTCCGCCATTTTCGGGCGTCTTTGATGCCCAAGACGATGACAATGGCGTGGAAATAATTCGGTTAGGCCCTGCGCCGGCTGCGTCCGCGAGAAGAATGAATTGGACTGGGACGGAAGGCCCATACCGATGAAAAAGAAGCAACTATACTATCCAGCCATCCTTCTGCTCGTGACGACTTGCGATTGTGGGCTGATTGGCATCCCGGCGAAAAACGTTTATCATTATATTGAAGAAGGGAAAGAATACGCGAGACATCAACAGTTCGACTTGGCGGAAGAAGCCTATCTTAGTCGATCCTGAAAAAGACCCCTTGCCCAACAACAATGGGATCAAAACGCTGGTGGGTTGAGCGACTGATGCGCAAGATGGGGCTGTTGGCCATCACGCCGGGACCGCATACGAGCAAGCCCGCCCCCGGACACAAGTTCTACCCCTACCTGCTGCGGGGTGTGCAGATCGAGCGGGTTAA
>CAUZJO010000170.1:0-8531 GCA_963580245.1 Candidatus Sumerlaeia bacterium
CATCTTCACACTGGGGTCAAACTGGACCCGCAAGGCCTCTTTTTTGCTCTCACCCATCAGATCTCTCCACTTTTGCTGCTCGAACATCGACTTCAGCCTTTATTCATCGGCCATTCGAAAAATTATAACCTAACTTTCTATTTCTCAAATGGGAAATATGGGCCAAGATCCACCGTGGCCCGCGCTCGGCGATTCTCGGGCCGCAGAGACGGTTGGGCAACGTGTTCCGATGCCAACCGACAGGATAGAACAAATTCCGCGAACCGGGACTCCGACGCACCTGCCCCCCTGCCTTTTCGCGCGGAGGGGGGAGGGGGGTCTGGGGATTGAAACGCATTTCGGAACGCTTGCGAGGTCGGACGCCGGCGCACACCAACGCTGGTGGACGAAGAAAGGCCCCGGCCAGTTGGTGATGAGCCAGGGCAAGGATGATTCGAGAACCTTCTCAGGGATTGAGGCGATGACAGCCTCGGCAATGGAAAGCGGCTCACAATCCCAACATCGCCGCCGCGTTCTCGGCGAACAGACGCCCATCGCGGATGTATCCACGCAGGACGGTGAGACTCTTGTGTCCGGTCTGGTTCATGATCGCCCGCTCCGAGGCTCCCGCCGCACTGGTGGCCACGCGTGCCTTGAACGGACCGGACCCGTCGCCGCTGACTTCCATGCGGGGAGGGAGAGCACAAGAGAACGGACGCATTGAGTTGGACCCGCAGCTTGGTGGGCAATCGTTGCCTCGGCGCGCCAATTTGCGTTTGCCTGCCCCGTGAACGTGCGGTCAAGTCGACGGCTCCGTTGCATTGGACCGATCAGAGGCCCGCTGCGTGCCACTCGCGCCGGCGGGCCGTCTGAATCCTCTCGTGAGGCGCAATGTGGGCCAGATAGGCTCCCGTGATCGCAAAACTGCTGTGCCCGAGGTTGTCCTTGATTTCGGCCACGGGAACCCCTTCTCGACTCAGTTCGCTGGCGTAGGTGTGTCTCAGGCCGTGGAAATGAACACGCTTCTCGACACCCGCTCGGGAGCCCAAGCGCTTCATCATCGCCCGTACATACGCCTTCTGGAGGGGCTGACCGTCTAACGTGCAGAACAGGGGCCGACGACTCTTCAACCCCAGCGCGGCCCGTTTCTGGAGCCAGCGATGGACGATAGCGCAGGCGGAGGGGTCGAGGCCCACGGTGCGTGATTTTCTTCCCTTGCCGCACAGAACCCGGATCGAGCCCTCGGCTAGATCGACATCCTTCGGATAAAGCGCCAAGGCTTCTGCGCAGCGAAGCCCCGCCCGCCAACCGACGACTAGCAGGGCTCGATTACGGATCCCTGTCGGTGCGCGCAGGGAGGTGGCCCTTATAAGCCGGTCGATTTCACCCTCCGTGTAGACCTCAGGAGGGTAGGTGAGTCGTTTCTCGGATTCGGCCATGATTTCACCCCTTTTGCAGGAATAGTAGCGCAAACTCAAGATTGCGATACTATATCACGCCCTTGAGAGGGGTCAATCATATAAACGATACTATTTCGAGTCAGTAACCGTTCGGGTAGCGTCGGCAATGAGGGTGCGTTCGGGTGGCTTTTCAAGAGGAGGAGGGCGATCCGAACAAAGGTCGATTCCTCTTCCATCGCCGAAGTTGATCTGGACATTCATCGTACCCGCCTGGGCAACCTCGTCCTTGAAGAGACCCAAGTGCTTCGACAAGGCGTCGAGCGCCTTGAGCGGGTCGTGCAACTCGATCTCGGTGGCCTGGTGCCCCTCATTGTCGGGAGGGGAAACCTTCAGCCGTTTGATCGCCGCTCTTTGCGCCGGCGTCAATTTCTCGAAGTCCTCGATCTCCAAGCCGTAGACCGGCTCTTTGCTACGACCGTTGGTTCCTCGCCACCTGACGATGCCGGGGAGATCCGTGAATGCGATGTGGGCGTAACGTTGCAAAACGCGAGACCGGGTGGCATCGAGATTCCGCGCGTTCTGACGACGCAGATAATCGATTCTTCTCGCAATCTTCGTTGTCAACATACTTGCCTTGACAGCGACATGCTGAAGATTCCACTTTCGCGATCCGGGGTAGCTCCTTCGATACGCCTCGGCCTGATCCATATGAACCGCGTCATGGGCGAATCTCTCCCAGGGGGGGTGGCGTAGAGGCTCCGACCCGTCCTCCGGGATGACGTATCGAGGGTGAGGTCTCCCGCGCGATGTGCGCTTTTGATTCGGTTGATGGGTGGGGGTATTGTTATTCATGGCATATCCTCGCGGGTGGCGATGAACTGGTTCACTCGTCAAGCATATTCCCTTCACGCTTGAGTCTCTGACAGTGGCCTCCAGGCCCGCGACGAACCGTGGCACAAAACGCCGCTGGAGCCACGAGGCTCGATTTTCTTCCCTGGACCCTCATCGACTTTTAATCGGATCATCGGGAGAAATCGGATTCTAGTCCGTTTATCGCCCCCCGTGCCGGGTGCCCACTCGAACCCTGGGCCGGGGTTGCAGCCGTCAAGCGGTCCCGGCCCCGTCACGGCCTGACCGCCCGCTAGGGTATCGAAAGTCGGCCCCGGCCTCCGATTGCCCGTGGCGGCCATCTATGGCGATCCTTGGCCGACTTCACGCAACAAAGAAACCCCCGGCCAGGGTCGGCCCGGACCGGGGGAGAATGTTCACGCCTGAACGATTGCTGGCATGTTGCCAGGATGTTGCCAGAACGTAGGCGGAATCAAGCCGGAATGAACGGGAATGAAGGGGGTATGCTTACAGTAGCCTTGACCGCGAGCGCCCGGTGAAGCACTATGTTTATTGGCTTTACGCCACGTGCGCCCGTAGCTCAACCGGATAGAGCACCGGCCTTCTAAGCCGGGGGTTGCAGGTTCGAGCCCTGCCGGGCGCGCCATCATAAAACCCAATAGAATCAATGGTGTTGTGAGTATTGCGCAAGTTCACAAGCCCTGATTCTACCCCTTCATTCCCGTTCATTCCGGCTTGATTCCGCCTACGTTCTGGCAACATCCTGGCAACATGCCTAACCCCGGCTGGTCCTGCACTGGTCGGGGTTTCTTTAATGGCGCGAAGTTGGCCAAGGATCGCCATAGAGGGCCGCCACGGGCAATCGGAAGCCGGGGCCGACGTTCGATATCCTAGCGGGCGGTCAGGCCGTGACGGGGCCGGGACCGCTTGACGGCTGCAACCAAGGCCCAGGGTTTGAGCGGATACGGCGAGCAGACCGCGGCGGACGCTCCAGAATCCGTTTCTCGGCCAAACCGATACTATGGGGTAGGGTCCAGGAAGATAATCGATTCTCGCGGCTCAGGCGGCGTTCTGATGCAGGGTTCTCGCGATCCTGGGCGGGGTTGTGACAGGCTCAGAGGCGAACCGGAGGGCAATTCCCATCTCGCCTACCCCTCCCTCGCCCGCGAGATGGAACGCGCCTTCTTCCCGCCGGGGCGGAAAACCTCTTGACCACATGCCCAGCCCGGCGAAGGTTTGGACTATGTTGGACACGGCTTTCGTGCCACGACTTCCGGGACAATGAAGTTCGCCTCAAACTGTTTGCCCTGGCTTACAATTTAGCCAAGTTTCTGCGTCGGCTAGCGTTGCCCCGTTCAATCAAACACTGGTCCCTCACTACGCTGCAGGAGAAACTAATCAAGATCGGGACAAAGGTTGTCAGTGGTTCGCGATACATCGGATTCCAGTTGGCCGAAGTGGCCGTGCTCCGGGATCTATTCGCGTCGATCCTCTCTCGTATTCAGCGCTTGAGGCTTCAAGCCGGACCTGGATAAGACAAGAGTTGGCTTTCAAGTACAATGGCGAGAAAACTTCAAAGCTAGAACTGCGCCTCAGGTCCTTGCAAATGAACGGGTTGACCAGTAAGAATGGCAAAATAGGCACCTGTGAAAAAGGGAACAGCTTCTCGGGGCTGAAATTAGACGACAGAACACTTGATATCCACACTTGGAAGGACTACAATGCAACCATCACACGTCAACGGTAAGTACCCAGTGGTTCTTAATGGGAAATGCCCGTTTTAGAGGAGAAGTCATGTATAATTCGGCTGTTCGGCTGTTCCTGCTGTTGGTCTTTTTGAATGCGGCGGTCTGCTTTGCGGACACCGGTAGAATAGTTCGCATGCCCAATGTGGATGGGGAACGATACGAGGTCAGGGTTCCCGACACCCTGGACCTGGCCGACCGGGCGCGGATCGCCATCAATGGTTTGACCGAGACCCTCGACCGAGAACATAACCACGAACAGTACTTCCTGGTTCGATACACTGCCGATCCTCCTTTCATGATGCATTTTTGCATAGGCGACACTGGATGCACTCCAAAGTACGCGGAATCCCTCCCCATGATGCGAGTCATGAGTGGAAGCGACCAGAACCTGAATATTGAGGCCACTTTCATGTCGGATTTGGTGGACCTTTTGGGGGAGGACGGCCTCTATTGGGTCCCCAGGGTGGATCGCGAAAAAACTCCATGGAGAGTTCGCGGAAACTATCCGATCGCTTATGAAGACATGTCATCCGTGTTCGGTGACGCGCGGATGATGCTGGCCATGCTGGCTTGGTACGAACGAGACAGAGATCCCGCATGGAAGGATCGAATTAATGCGATGGTTCGAGGATTGAATAAAATTGCCATACACCGGGACGACTATGCCTTCTATCCTGAGGGGAAAGTGGGAATGGAATTTGCCTACCTGAAGGAATCGGGATGGACCTACGCCGAAGAGCCCAAGAGTGAACATGAAGGGGCAGAGGGAACTGTCATGGGATACCAGGGAGCCCAAATACGCGCGTTGTGCCGGTGGCATATAATGACCGGCAACGAGCTCGCCCTGGAGTTGGCCGGAAAAATCACGAACTTTGTCACTCAACCTCAATTCTGGGGAACATTGGACGCACAATCGAAATGGATCGAGGGCAATGAGCACGGGTACTTTTCCGGCCACTTTCATGGACACAATATCGCCATGCGCGGCATTCTGGAATATGCGCATATCACAAACAGTCAACGGCTCAAAATGTTTGTTCGAGATGGATACGAGCGAGCGCGGTGCTGGGGGATTGCCCGTCTGGGAATCTTCGGATGTGGCGTTTGGGGCGCTTATAACGAAGGATGCAGCACGGCGGACATGGTCGCGTTGGCAATTAAGCTGAGCGACTACGGCGTTGGCGATTACTGGGACGATGTGGACCAATTTGTTCGGAATAACCTGGTGGAACAACAGCTTCTGGACGCGGATTTGCTAAAGAACGTTTCAAGAGCCTCAATTGAACATCCCGAGGCATACAAAGATTATCCACAGGAACCCATGGGGACTCCCTGGCATCCCGCCATGTGGAAGCATCACATGGACGCCACCGCCCCACAGCCGTTGATCACTGACAATGTGATCGATAGAAGCCTGGGGCTGTTCGCGGGATTCAGTTTACCGACGACGCTCCCTTATCCCGTAGTATGTGGATGCTGCGCCGGCAATTGCACCCAGGCCCTCTACTATTCCTGGGAGAGTATTGTAAGATTCAATGATGGAGTGGCAAGAGTGAATCTCCTTCTTAACCGGGCCTCTCCTTGGCTGGATGTCAACAGCTGGCTTCCGTACGAGGGAAAGGTCGAGATTTTGAATAAGAAGGCTGAGAGGATGTTTGTCCGAATTCCACGATGGGTCGACAAGGATCTGTTAGAGGTTAAGGTAAACTACGATTCAAGACAGACAACGTTTGTAGGCAATTACTTGTTTGTGGGGGGGTTGGGCGCCAATGACGTCGTAATTGTGCGCTTTCCTATGGTCGAGGAGACAGCACAATACACCCATCAATTTGACAAGACCTACACATGCCACTTCAAAGGCAACACACTGATTGATATTTCTCCTCGGGACGACAACCCTACCGGATATCCAATTTACCTGCGGGACCACTACAAGGAGACTACGGCGCCGATGAAATCAAAAGTGCGTTATGTATCGCCCGTTATGTCTCGCTGGTGAAAAGATGAGCCAGAGTTAGAATTTCTTCTGTGGAACGCTTATCGTCGTATGCGAAGCAAATATAGATTGATTTTCATTGTTTTTCTTCTCATCCCATTTTGGGAAGCAGGAGCTATATCAGTCTCTGATCAAGAGCATAAGAATGCCAGACGATGGGTCGCCGCGAAGTTTCAGGGAATCACCGACACCCGACAAAATTCACCCTACATGATCGTTGAAAGAGGAACGGTCATAAAGAATACACGGTACTTCGACTATCCCATGATTATCGGCCAGACACAGTATGACCGAGGTATTCATTTTCCCGAACCGGGTCGACTGCGAGTTTCTCTGCCGTCTCCAGGTCACAAATTCTTCGCGACCATCGGCCTTGACAACAATGAAGAAACAAAAAGCGGGGTCGGGAGCGCAGTATTTGCTGTGTCTGTGTCGGAGGAAGAAAGATTTCGATCCGAGGTCGTCCGATTGGAGACACCGGAACAATCCGTCCAAGTGAATTTGGGCGGCGCAACAGGATTTGTACTTGAAGTCAACGACGGCGGCGACGGAAAACAGGGGGACCAGTGTGACTGGGGGAATGCGCGGGTTACGCTCGCCGACGGCTGCGATTAAAGAGAAGGCGCTGGGGCCGGACCATCCCTCTGTGGCCACGAGCCTGGAAAACCTGGCGGTGCTGTATCGAGCTACGGAACGCGACGAAGAAGCCAAAACACTGGAGAAGCGGGCGGCCCGTATCCGAGCGATTCAGCGATGAACCATACGGCTAAGAAGGCACCCCGGCCCCACCCATCCATCCTCCGGCGGCCCCCCACGACCTTCAACCCCCAGCAGACAAACCCGTAGATCGACGCGTACTCCGTGTGTGTGGGGCGAGAATAATAGAATGCCGTGACGGGCCAAGAATCGCGTTTTTTACTTGGCGTTGGACGCTTGATGCTTGACGCCAACCTTGTTCTCAAATGCTCATAAATCGCGTTCACGTCGTTTTGTCAGCTCGACCCATGTTCTGATACGTCTCGTCGAAATAAACCGATTCTCGCGGCCCCAGCGGCGCTTTGAGGCCACGATTCGTCGCGAGACTGGAGGCGGCTGTCGGAGACTCAAGCGTGGCGGCGGCCATCCCGACCCCTGATACGGCGATGGCGTTAGTCCGGAACAGTATTCGCTTGACTACGCATGAGCGCATCTGTAAAGTACTCTACAAAAACAGATGTTAATGACACGGATGGGAGAATCCCTTCAAAGGAGAGTTTCCATGAAAAGGTGCTTCACACTCGGAAGGTATAGCATCGTATCACTCATCGCTGTTGTTTTGACGGGCTGTGCTCACGATCTGGAGGTAAGGAATATAGTCAACTATCAAAGCGTGACCATTGCCCCTCCACAGGCCAATACTAGAATGGGGATTATCCCGACAACGACCGATGTGCATAGCGAACTTCTGATAAAGCAGATCGGGATCGAACTTGGAAATTACCTTCCAGAAGTTTTGCTTCCCTATTCGCGTCGGAGCGCTCGTTCTGTTGACGTGATTGCTCAAATCCTTGTCAAGCCAAAGTACAAAGGATCGGGATGGAATTTTCTGATCGAGTGGCCCGGTTTCCTAATTTGGACCCCAGCTTGGCACGGCTACGTGTACAAGGTTTATTATGACATTGAAATAAGCCTCATGGACGCCTCTGATTCTAAGGTCATCGACACGCTTCAGTTGCCCATCTATCTGAATGTCAGGCACGCGGACATGAGTCGGACTTGGACCGAGATCAGTTGGTTGGAGGTCAGCGCAATAGCATTTGTCAGTGCATTTGTTTTCATCGGATACGACGATGATGTATCTGCAATCCTGTTGCAGAAATATAAAACGACGCTCGGCGACTACGTAGCCCAAAAGATTATGGAAAGCCTAGACGCAAACCTGGTTCCTCAAGTGATTGGAAGTAAACCACCCCCAGGGCCATGAGGCTGTTGGTTAATTCCTTGTCGGGATGCCCGGAATTGTTTCCCATATTTCTCAAAAAAACGCGGCATGGATCAACGTCCCCTCGTGAACGAGGGCAGAGCCACAGACCGCGCCGTTCTGATACCTGTAGTCCGTTCCCAGGCCAACCGGTTGATATTTTGACTCTCGACAGCGCGTGATCGCCTCGATAAAGGCCTGAGCCTTGTTTTCCGCACGGTCGAGGCCTTCCCCCGCCGGATGAGCGCCTCCATGGTGTAGCTCCCGAGCAGTTTCTCATGCAGCCGGACATAGGCCGAGGCCCGCGATAGCAAGTCCATGCCGACTACGGTGCCGCCGGACGGTCGACTACCGCTGCACGGCATTACCTTCCGATTCGAGATATGCCGCTAGGCTAAGGGTGTCGGAGAGACCTCGGTGGCTGGCGTAGCGAGCGGTTCCTCGCCTAACGGTCGGGTCGAGCCGCGATGGGGAACGGGGAAACGTCGGTTGCCCCTCATCGGGCTACACAATATCTCCCGCTACGACCCTGGCGCGGATTTGCTCAACCACGTCTCGAACGTAGTCCATCGCCTCTTTGTCAGGGTGGTTTCCTTTAT
>CAUZJO010000171.1:0-8483 GCA_963580245.1 Candidatus Sumerlaeia bacterium
CGGTGGAGGGGGTCGGACATGATCGAGCGAGATGCCGTCGCTTCGCTTCGGGGACGGGCCGCGCCACGCAACGGCATCAGCAGGGGCGGCTTGTTGACCGCTCAAAACACGCAACAGGCAACCACAGGTTCCACCTTAAATTCGCCGGTTCGTGGTCTAAGATTGGGGGGAGGCGCACTGTTACAATCTTGAGTATGAGGGGCACATTCCAAAGAGGCAATATGAGCGCCGCCATGAGTGCAACTTTTTCTATCATTTCTTCCCCTAACGCGGACAAGCCGGAACCGAACAGGATTATGATTCAAGCCGCCATCGCCCCCCCCCTCGCCGCAGGCCTCACGCGTGTCATTTGACCGGACATGAGGATTCAGCGGCGCAGAACAGCAACATGCCGTCGTTGTCCTGCGCTCATTCATCATGAAGCGGTTCGTAGTGGACTTTATAATGAACTCGAAAGCCGTGTTCCCGAAAGTCAATCGTCTTGATCGGTGTCTCTTTATCATCCCAGAACCCCCTGGCCTTGATGATCACGGGAGGATCGACAATGAAGGGTTTGGAGAACAGTGTTGAAGCCCGGGTTGGGTCCGAACCATCCAGTGTATAATGGATGTTCGCCCTCCAGACAGGGCTGCTTAAACTCACGTTCGTTCGATCCGTGAAGGCAATGCCCGGCCCGAAGGCGGTCAGGTCAATATTCACGACCTCCTGGCGAGACCATACCCTGTCGATATGTTTGGGCTCGATGCCCTCCTCCAGGTGATATGACGATGAACCGTCGTCGCCTTGCCGGACCATCCACGCGTCGAGTTTTTTCCGCAGGTCCGACAGGAGTGCCCTGTTTGCAGGGTCCCCTGCAAGATTGTTGAGTTCATGCGGATCTGCCTGCAGGTCATAAAGCTCGACCGGAGGACGGTGGAGATCTGCTTCGATCAACTTCGCCACAACCGGGTCGGTCTGCGCCTTCCTGAGCCATGACTTCCAGACGACCCATTCCTGCTGCTCCCTGCGCGGCAGGTTGGTCGCCCAGTAATCGGGAAATTCGAAATGAGAATCGATATTCCAGATGTATTTATGGGTTTTTGTGCGAATCGCCCGCATCGGATAGACGGTGGTGACGCCGTAGGTCATGACGGCATAGATCTCCCGCTGGATTTCGTCGGATTCACCCATGAACACGGGGAGAAAACTCTTTCCATCCAGCGGTTCGCCGCCGCATTTCGCGACAACCTCGGGTACGTTCCCGCCCGCCATTTCGATGAAAGTCGGCACGACATCGACAAGACTGGCCAGTGCATCCGTCCGCGTGCCGGGTTTGATTTTGCCCGGCCACCTGGCAACAAACGGAATTTTGATTCCCGCATCGTAAAGGTTCCACTTCTCATGGGGCCAATGGGTCCCGTGATCCGAGGCGTAAATGGTCAGGGTGTTCTCATCCATGCCTGTCTTCTTGAGCAGTTTGAAGACATCCCCGACCGCGTTGTCCATGAATTCGATCTCGGAATAATATCGCGCTCTTTGTTCGCGTGTCTCCGGCGTGTCAACCAGGTAGGGTGGGATTTCGACTTCATTGGGATCATACTTGTATGTGTCTCGGCCAAGGTCGAAACTCCAGTGCGTCTCGAAATGACACATGATGATACAAAGCGGTTTATCCCCGGGATTGGCCAGGATACCCTCTATCTCTTTTCCGTGTTTTTTGTGACCCAGTATCTCGTCACGATACTCAAACGGAAAACTTTCCTTCGGCTTGACGTGTTGCTTGCCCAATAGAATCACCCGGTAGCCGAGAGCCGCCATATAATGGGGCATGCTCTTCGTGCCGGGCTTGCAGGAACTGTGATTGGGATGCGCCCCATTGCGAATCGGGTTCAGTCCCGTATAGAGCGCGGCCCGGCTCGGCCCGCACATGGGGGATGGTGTAATCATGTTCTCAAACGTCATCCCCTCGCGGGCGAACCGGTCGATGTTCGGCGTCTTAACGAACTTGTTCCCGTAACAGCCGTGGTCCCGCTGCGGGGTGTCGTCGGTGAAGATCATGAAGATGTTCGGGCGACCGCTCGCATCCTGAGTCATCCCGGTTTTGCCTGCATTCATCATGGCGGCGACCGTAAGAGCGGCGCTCATATTCTTCACGAATTCTCTTCGTTTCATTTTGTTACTCTACCCTAATCTACGCAGTGAGGTGAAAAGATTTGTCCATTTGCTCGGATTTTACAATTTTTCCGTCAAAAGTCTCCACGCCATTTAACCGAGACTTCCCATTTGGCTGTTCAGAACAGCACGATTCGTCTGACATAGCTAGGATTCTCCCTCCGATCAGGCGATCGTTCAAGAATAATCATCTCCAATCGACTCGGAATTGAGCTTTGGGATGAGGAGGGTCGGATCGAGGCCCTCGGCAACGATTGGGATCCCGACGGGGAATCGGTCAGTCGGGTGAACGTCCCGGCCGGGCCCACCGGTCCCGATTACCGTGTGCGCGTCATCAGCGCCTGGGCACCGGAGATGTTCGACGACAGCGACGCGCCGTTTACGATTCTCGGGCCGCCGGCCGACGCCGGTCCGGGCGACGGGGGTGAAGAAAACGCTATCGACCCCGCCTGCTGGATGATGTATGAATAGGTCGAGTGATTTCCCAGGCCCCTTCCGAGCCTCTCTCGGGGGCCGTTTGCGATAAAACCGAAGTCCAGCATCCGCGAGATGAAACGGCCGTGAGCGAGAGCGTCGCGATCACCCCCGCCGAATTCGCCGCCCGGCTCAAGGAGCGCGTCGCGATCGATCAGGTCGTGGCCGATTACGTGCCCAGCCTCAAGCGCGCCGGCTCCAGGCTCAAGGGCCTGTGCCCGTTCCACAAAGAGAAGACCCCCTCCTTCCACGTCCACGCCGAGATGGGTTTCTATTACTGCTTCGGCTGCCAGGCGCGCGGCGACGCGATCAAGTTCGTCCAGGAGATCGAGAAGATCGACTTCATGCTGGCGCTGGAGCTGCTCGCCCGCCGCGCCGGGTTGACGATGCCCAGTTTCCGGCGCTCGGGCGGTCCGAGCGGCGCCGAGCACGAGGAACGCCTTGCGCGGCTGCGTGAGCTCTGCACCTGGGCCGAGGGGTTCTTCATCGAGCAGCTCAGCCGCCATCCCCGAGGCGCGGCGGCCCGCCAATACCTCCAGGGGCGGGACCTCACCGACGACCAGATCAAGGCCTACCGGCTGGGATTCGCCCCGCCGGGCTTCGACGCCCTGCTGAGCGAGGCCCAGCACCGCGGGTGGCGGCCCGAGACCCTAGCCGAGGCGGGCCTGGTCAGCCGCCGCGATCAGGGTGGGTTCATCGACAGGTTCAGCGACCGCATCATCTTCCCGATCGCCGACCGTCATGGGCAGATCGTGGCCTTTGCCGGCCGGCTGTTGGCCGATCGGCCCGATGCGCCCAAGTACATCAACTCGGCCGAGACGCCCCTGTTCAGCAAGAGCAAGCTGCTCTACGGCATGGCGGCCGCCCGCGAGGCGATCAGCCAGACACGCACGGTCGTTCTGCTCGAAGGCTACATGGATTGGCTGGCCCTACATCGCCAGGGGATCGGGAACCCGTTGGCCGGCATGGGCACGGCACTGAGCGAGGACCAGGCGCGCCTGCTGCGGCGGGTCTGCGACCGGGTCATCTTGCTCTACGACGGCGACACGGCGGGGCGCAAGGCGATGTTTCGGGCCACCGAGCTGCTGCTGCGCCAGGGTCTGGAGACCAGGGCGGCTCCCCTACCCCCCGAACATGATCCCGATAGCTTCCTGGGGGCGGAGGGGGTCCAGGCGATGCGTGATCTTCTCGACCTCGCACCGCCGGCCCTGGGCTACTTCACCGAGGAGATCGCCCGGACCTCGCCCCTGGCGCGCCCCGAGGGCAAGGCCGAGGCCGTGGGGCGGCTGGCCCCGCTGCTGCTGGCCATCAAGGACCCAGCCCTGCGCGAAGGCTACATGGAACAGGCGGCCCTGCGCTTCGGGCTGCGGCTGGAGACGCTGGAGGCGGCGATCCGGCGGCGATCGCCTCGGCGACTGCGCGAGGCCGGGGCGGAAGGGGAAGGGCCTTCGGCGGTCGCAGGGGGCCATGAGCCGTCGAAGACGGAACAAAACTTGCTTTATCTAGTTGTGAGAATGCGGGACCAATTAGCTGGTTTGCCCGCGATCGAGCCCGAATGGTTCCAGCACGACGTTGTAAGGGCAATATTTGAAAGGGTTTACGCGATCCATCAGCACCTATTGGAAGGGGCCGATCACCCCGACGACTTATTCCAGATATGCGAGAACGAGAACCAACGGGATTGGTTGAGCCGCGTTTTGTTACTCCCCGAGCGGCGATTGGCCGGTGAAGTAGCGGATTTCGGCCAACAAGTAACCGGTAGTATTGAGCTGCAAGTCCACAAATTGAAGCGGCAGTGGGTCCAACGCCGCAAGCGCGAGCTGGGCCAGGACCTACACATGATTCTGGCCGAAACACCTCTCGGCGGAGGCCAATTGGCGGCGATCGACGACCTCTCACGCCAAAGCGTGCACGAGCATGCCCTGTTTTTGGACGGTCAGGCGCCCAGCGGCGGCGAGCAAACTTTTTTCCCTCCGGGGCATTCTGATTAGTCTGAGGGGTTTGTGTAGGGTGAACCCTGGAACGCGGGGATTTGTCATGCCGAAGGAAAATGGCATTTTAGTGGTTGCCAAATCCCCCGCCGTGTGATACATTAGCGGGTTGGTGATGTTCTTTCCCGATGTGAGGCGGGGCTGGCGACCGCAGACGAGAACGAGAGGACGGCTGAATGACCGAGCAAGCAACGAAAACGATGGCTGTTCACGATAAAAATATCTTCGAGGAGATCATTGCGCTTGGCAAGCAAAAGGGTCAATTGACCTATGACAAGATCAATGAACTCTTGCCCGATAACGTCTCGACCGCGGACATGGAGCTGCTGCTCGAGGAATTGGATCAGCTCCAGATTCCCGTGCTCGAGGAGGAACCGGACGCCCCGGAGCAGCCGGCCCCCGCGCCGGCCACGCGACAGGAAGCCATCGAGCGCTCCGATGATTTCCAGGAAGGGCAGGCCGCCGCCGACATGGAAGCGGTCAAGATCGACGATCCCGTCCGGCTCTACCTGATGGAAATGGGCAAGGTGCCCCTGCTGACCCGTGACGAGGAGGTGGCGCTGGCCAAGCAGATCGAGCATGGGCGCCACATGATCACCAAGGCGATCTCGCGGGCGTCGGTCACGGCCGATGAGATCCGTTACATCCGTCAGCGGCTGGAGAGCAACCTCTATAACCTTAATGACCTGCTGCGGGCCAACGTGGACGAGGCCGACCCCGAGGAGCGCGAGAAGGTCGTTCAGCGGACCCTGGAGCGGCTGGGCAAGGCCCTCGCCTTGTACGAGAAGGTCGATCAGGACCTGGAGGCGCTGGATGAGGTCGCCGTGAGCGAAGAGGACCCCGCGGCGATCGAGGAGCGGATCGAGACGAACCGCCAGAAGATTTTTGATCGGCTTTTGGAAATCGATCTGAACTACAGCATCATCGAGCAGGTCGCGGCGAAAATCCGCGCCGTTTTCACCCGCATCGACGAAGCCAATCACGATATTCGACAGGTCATCGAGCGTACGATGCTGCCCTTGGAGGAGTTGCGTCGGATCGTCAAGCGCACCAAGCGTAACTCGCCCGAGGCCAGGGCGCTGGTCAAGAAGCGCGGCTTCAACTTGGATGAATTCATCAAGATGGACAAGATCGTGCGCAACTCGCAGAAGACGATCAAGCGCATGGAGAAGGAAGCGGGGAACAGCTACGAAGAGCTTAAAGTGACGATTGGGGAGATCGACGTCGGCGAGCGCGAGGCGCATGACGCCAAGATGAAGGTCGTCGAGGCGAACCTGCGCCTGGTCGTCTCGATCGCCAAGAAGTACACCAACCGCGGCCTGCAATTCCTCGACCTGATCCAGGAGGGGAACATCGGGCTGATGCGGGCGGTGGACAAGTTCGAGTACCAGCGCGGCTACAAGTTCTCGACGTACGCGACCTGGTGGATCCGGCAGGCCGTCACGCGGGCGATCGCCGACCAGGCGCGCACGATCCGCATCCCGGTTCACATGATCGAGACCATCAACAAGCTCAGCCGCGTCAGCCGCTTTCTGGTCCAGGAGCTTGGGCGTGAGCCCTCGCCCGAGGAAATCGCGGGCAGGATGGAGATGCCGGTCGAGAAGATCCGCCGAGTCTTCAAGATCGCCCAACAGCCGATCAGCCTGGAGACCCCCATCGGCGAGGATGGTGACAGCCACTTCGGCGACTTCATCGAAGACCAGGATGCCACCAGTCCGGTCACCGCGACGGCCTACCGGCTGATGCAGGAAAAAATCGAGGACGTCCTTCACACGCTGACCGAGCGTGAGGAGAAGGTCCTGCGCCTGCGCTTCGGGATCGGGGGCAATGATTTCCCCCGCACGCTGGAGGAGGTCGGCACGATCTTCAACGTCACCCGCGAGCGCGTGCGCCAGATCGAGACCAAGGCCCTCAACAAGCTACGCCACCCCAGCCGCCGCAAAAGGCTGATTGAGTTCATGGAGTAGCCCGACCGCGATGGTCTCCGGGCCTTCTCACGACCGCGCGGATGAATCAGCCGAGGCCAAGGCCCGCTGGTTTCAGTCGCTGAGCCTTGAAGACCGAATGGAGCTGTTTTGCTCCTATACCGAGTTGATTCTCGAAAACAATCCGGACATCGTGAAGGCCGAACGTGCTAGACCGGCTGGCTGGCGTATTCAAGTCGTTAGAAAAGCGCAGGGTTAAGTATGTCGTGATCGGCGGCATTGCGGCGGTCATGCACGGGGTGCCGCGCGCCACATTCGACCTCGACATTCTAATAGAGACCTCAGCGGAGAATGGGGTGCGTTTGCTTGAGGCCCTCAAAGCGGCGGGAGTCGGCACGGCTGAGCCGATCTCCTCAAAACAGCTGCTTCAAAACGAGATCACCATCTTCGAAGACCACGTCCGCATTGACGTGCTAACCTCCGCTCCGGGAATCACGTTTGAGCGGGCGTGGAAAAATCGGGAAACAATGGAGTTTCGTGGGCAGTCGTTCAATGTGATCGGAAGACAGGATTTGATCGCGAGCAAGCGCGCCTCGGGACGTGAAGAGGATTTGGAAGATGCCCGCCTGTTAGACTTGAAGCCCAAAGGATGAACTCCCCTGTCGATTTATCGAGGGATTGGCGTGGGATTGACGAGTCTGCCTAACGATTTTCTAGCAGTTTTTCAATTTGATTCGCAGGCACGCCCTGTGTCAAAATTTTGGCACGATGGCCACTTTGAGCACGGATGTTGCGTCTTCAGGTGACAGGCGTCGTGGATTTGGGTCTGCCGGGCCCGGCGGGTGCTACGCCGCGTTGCTCCCCGCTCCCCCAGGGCAGTGAAAGTGAATCCCGATTCCAGGAAAAACGATCGCATGGGCTACCGCTTCACAAAGAAGGAAAGCGTTCGCGGCGGTGTCCGGCGCATGGCCCATGAGTTGCTCGACACGGCGACGCGCGACCTCGGCGGCGAATCCCAGAGGGACCTGGCCACCGCCATCCATGAAACGCGCCGCACGTTTAAGAAAATTCGCGCGATTCTCAGGCTGGTCCAGCCCGAGCTTGGCAAAGAGGTCTACTCGAGCGATAACGCCTTCATCAGGGACGCCTCCCGCCAGCTATCGGGCCTGCGCGACGCCAAGGTGCTCGTCGCGACGATGGATCGACTGATCGAGGCCTATCCGAATGAAGTAGACGGTCAGGCCGTGGGGGCGGTGCGCGGGGTGCTACAAAGGCGGCTTCAAACCTCGCTGGAGGGAATGGAAGACCAGGACCTACTGCCAACGATGACCCAGTTGATCGATGAAGCCGGACGCCGGGTGGCGCGTTGGTCGCTGCGTCACGGTGGCTGGCGCGCGTTGCAGCCGGGGTTGGGACGCGTCTATCGGCTCGGCTCTCGGGCCCATGCCTCGGTGCTCAATAAGCCCACCGACGCCAGTTTCCATGAGTGGCGCAAGCAGGCCAAGTACCTCTACTACCACGTTCGCGTGCTCGGTCGCATCCGACCCAAGAAGATGAAGCCGCTGGCAGCGCAGCTCGATGAGCTGACCGAAGCCTTGGGCGACGCCAACGACCTGAGCGTTTTACAAATCCTGCTGATCGAGCAGGGCGAGGAGTGGCTGGATCAAACTCAGCTCGATGAGCTGCTAAACCTTATCAAGACCCGCCGTTGCGATTTGCTCGACATCGCCCGCGAGCTTGGAAGCCGTATCTTTCGTGAGAAGCCCAATCGGTTTGTCAAGCGGCTGGACACTGATTGGAAGGCGTGGCGCAGGCGCTAGAAAGTCGATCCTGAAAAAGCCCTACTCAAGCAGCCCAGCCGATCAGAGCTGAACTCGGGTGAACCAGAGGCATCCGTTTTCGACTCGTGATTTGCGCCAGACGCAGCAAAAGATAATGAAAA
>CAUZJO010000172.1:0-8481 GCA_963580245.1 Candidatus Sumerlaeia bacterium
TTACGACTGTTGCCCGGGACCGGGCAGGATGGATGGCACGCTGAAAAACTCGGGAGTCGCAAAATCACAGGGTGAGTCATGTCTTGCCGTCAGAGAAGGAGGTGATCCATGGGGGTGAATGTTTAAATTTCCGGCCGTGAGAACTCAAAAGAGCTTCTTCGGCCAGAATCCATGGTCAAATCCCTTGCCTTTGGCCAGGCACGGTGGGCTGATCCACTCAAAGATTTGGAGGATCGAACGGTTTGGTTAGCAAAATGGGAAATGTCGGGTTAATTGTCGATGGATTTGAAGACGTATGTTCGATTACGAGGGACGAGGACGGGAGCCGAGAGCCGATCTGGAAGATTACCCACGCAATCGAAGTTAGGCGTGTGAGGCGCTCTCGTGAACCTGGCCGAACAGCAAGCCGTTGCCTTCCTTGCTCAAGCTGTACTGTTGAATCTTATAGAGCAGGCAGCGATAAGAGACGCTGAGCTCCTTGGCCGTTTTCTTACGGTTCCAACTGTGCTTATCGAGCACCCGCTGGATCGCGCGCCGTTCGATCTGGCTTAGAATCCCGTCCGTGATTTCCTTGAGCGTCTTGTTGATGAAGTATTGCTCGGGCAGCGCATTGAGACTGAACGGTTCACCGGAACCGTTGCGGTCCCCGTTTGCGTGGACCGCGTCGCCTTGATGATGATCGATATGTTTCATCACCTCGTGCTCACCGAAGATCATCATGCGTTTGATCAGGCTCTCGAGCTCACGCACGTTGCCCGGCCACTGATACGCCAGCAGCGTTCGCTCGGCCTCGCTGCTTAAATGAAACGAGTCTTTGCCAAGCTTTTCCTCATACTTTCCGACGAAATGGTGGGTCAGCAACAGGATGTCCTCCGTGCGTTCGCGCAGCGGAGGCATGTGGATCGTCAGATCGTTGATGCGATAGAAGAGGTCGAGCCGGAATGTCTTTTCCTTGATGTGTTGCTCGATATCGACGTTGGTGGCGGTGATCAACCGCACGTCGACCTTGATGCTCTGCGTCCCGCCGACGCGGTAGAACTCCTTGTGTTCGAGCACCTGGAGCAGCGTGGCCTGGACTCCGGCCTCCATCTCGCCGATCTCATCGAGGAAAATCGTGCCCTTGTCGGCCAGTTCGAACCGTCCCGGCTTGCTCTTGTACGCCCCGGTGAAGGCCCCGCGCTCGTGGCCGAACAGCTCGCTCTCGAGCAGATCGGAGGGCAGGGCGGCGCAGTTGACCTTGACGAACGGCCCGTGGCTGCGGTCGGACATCTGATGGACCGTGCGCGCGACGATGTCCTTGCCGGTCCCTCTCTCGCCGCGAATCAAGCCGTTGAGGTCGGTCGATCCGATCTGCTCGATCAACTCGCGAACGCGTTGGAACGGGGTCGACTCGCCGATGAAATGCTCCCAGACCGATTTCTTGGCCAGCTCGGACTCCAGGCGCTTGACGCGCTGGCGCAGGTCCTTCTTCTCCAGGACCTTCTGGATGCACAGTTCGACCATCTCGACCTCGAACGGCTTGACCATAAAGTCCTCGGCACCCCCCTGGACGGCCTGGACGACGATGGGGGTGTCGGCGTGGCCCGAGATGATGATCACGGATACGGTCGGGTCCTGCTTCTTGACGTAGTTCAGGAGCTGGATGCCGTCCATGCCGGGCATTTTAATATCGAACAGGCAGATGTCGGGTTTGAAGTCGGCAATCTTGGTGACGGCCGCGCGTCCGTCGTTGCACGTCTCGATGATGTATTCGCTTTGGCTGAGGCCGTCCGAAAGGATCCAGGTGACGTTCGGGTCGTCATCGACTGCCAACACGCGGATCTTACCGGTAATTTTTTCCGCGAAGACCATGACACTCAGCTCCTTGAATAATGCTTACTACGCCTTGGGCAGATAGACACAGAATGTCGTCCCCTCACCCGCCTTGCTTTCCAGATGGATGTGCCCCAGGTTCTTCTTGACCGTACGCAAAACCGCCGCCAGACCTAATCCGTGCCCCGTGGGCCGGGTCGTGAAGAAACGGTGAAAGACGCGTTCCATGTTTTCGGGCGGGATGCCGCAACCGGTATCCGCGATCTCGACCACTAAATAGTTGCCTGGTTCCCCACCCGGCGCACGCACTCCTGGTGCTCGCCGTTGAGCACGTCCAGGGTGGTCAGGGCCAACCGTCCCCCGCCTTCCATCGACTGGCAGGCGTTGATGATCAGGTTGATGAAAGCCTCCATCAGGTTACGGGTCAGCCCCAGGATCTTTTGCTCGCCCTCGGCGTAATGACGTTCAACCCGGACCTGATTCTGTTCGAGGTGGAACTCGGAGACGTCCAGCGCTTTATCGAGCAAAGCATGGACGTCCATCGGCACCATGTTCATCTCTTTGGGGTTATAGAAATTCACCAGTTCGGCGACCAGGCTCTCCATGCGCGACAGATTGATGCTGATCTCCTCGAGGCAGCGCGTCCGCTTCTCCCGGTCGCACCAGCCTTCGTTCAGCATCCGTGAAAACCCGCGCAGGGACGTCATCGGATTGCGCAGATCGTGGGCGATCTCCGAGATGAGCTCGCCAAGACCGGCCAGTTGGCCCGTACGCGTGATGTAGTTGCGCTGCTCGACCGCCGCCAGCAACTGCGAGATCGCGATCCCGAGGATGCGTTCCTCGGCGAGGGTCAGGTCTACCGAGTCGTCGCGCCGGACAAGGCCCACCACGCCCAGCAGGGTCTGGGGGGCGTGAAGCGGCATCATCATGAACTCATCACCGGGCCACTCGCCGGGATAAAGTTCACGCATCATGGCGTACAGCTTATCGATCGGACGCTTTTCCTCTTGCTCGACTTGCTCGACCAGGACCATGTGATGTTCCCTGAGCAACTCGACCATGTCCCGGCTGAATTCCCCGACGTTCTCGCCGTCGCAATAGGTCAGGTTGATGCCCTGGGCGCGGATATCGTAGAGGACGCAGAAGGCGCCCTTGAAATCGATCATCCGGCGCAGGCGACCGAAGACCTGGCGCACGACCTCTTCGGTCGAACCCTCGGCCACGGTGGCCTGGCTCATCTCGAACATCGTGGCGACTTGTTCGTTAAGCAGGCGCAGGGTTTCGATCGTCCGCACCTGCTCGCGGGTGGCTTCGAGCACGCGATGCTCCAACAGGTCGCGCTCCTGGCGCAGCGCGGTGACCAAGTGCTCGTTCTCCACGGCCATCCGTTTCTTCTCGACGGCGCGGCCCACCGCGTTAACCACGTCCAGGACGTTGAACGGCTTGCAAAGCATGTCATAGGCGCCGGCCTTGAGCGCCTCCATGACGTCATCCATGTTGGCCAAGCCCGAGATGACGATGACGGGCGCGTGGGGCTGATGGCGGTTGACCGTGGGGATAAAACTCAAACCGGTTTGATCGTCATCGTCGTCGAGGTAGATATCGACGATCACGGTGTCGAAGGACTCGCGCTCGATCAACTCCAGGGCCTGTTCAAGGTTCTCGGCCTGGCTGACCTCGTAGCCTTCGCCCTGCAGCACGTCTTCGAGGAGGAGCCGGATGTCGGGCTGATCGTCGAGGATCAGGACGTGGGGCGGCGAATCGGGACCGGGCGCCTCATCCAGATGAAACTCGGTGGCAAGGGTTGTCTTGTTGTTGACCTGGAACAAACCGTTTACCTGCCATTTGCGTTCTTGGACCTGGGCGGATGATCGACCCGCCGCGCTCCCACCCGAGGGGTGAACGCATGACGTGCTTTTATGGATTCATCCGTTAGTATGCATCGGCGTTCACACGGGGGGACTCAAGCGCTTTTCCGAATGAGTGCACGGAAATGCATCCCCCCGATTGCAAGCGATACCATTCAAACGCGGGACGCGGGGGCTGGATCCGGAATCTTGGCCTAACTTCAATTCATGGAAGGCTTTGCGCGCGATTTGAAGGCGGGTTGGGGCTTTCACGAACGCCCCATTTCGCCCGAGCGATTTCATTGGCGCTAAATTCGACATCTGGCATCAGGATTGCGCCGACGATGTCCGTCTGACTCCGACGCGTCGATGAGGGCGATGGGTCTCCGAGAGATCCACATCTCGAACGCGCAATGGGTGGATGGCTGGTCGGAGACCGGCTCCCGAAGGACGGGTCGCCGCTCGGCCCTCCATCGGCCACTTACTAAAGATGCGGTCCACAAAGATGGATGAGACGGCAATTGTCCGCGAACTCGCGGGGCGCCAACAATCGATTGCGCCAAAGTGAAGAGCAGGTCGCCAGACTCGAGGAGCAACTGCGCGCGTCGGCGCACGAGGCGATTCGCAACGGGGAGACGGGGCTCTTCTCCACGGCCTACTTCCACGCCAGGCTTCAGGATGAGATCGGCCGCTCCGAACGTTATCGCCACTTCCTGACGCTGGTCTTGATCCACCTGGAACTGTCGGACCCGAGTACGACCGGCCGGCTTTCGGCCGAGCTTGCCCTGATCGGGGATCAGATGAAACGGGTTCTGCTCCGCGGTAGCGACCTGCTGGCGCTCTATCGTCATTCCCAGCTCGTGATCTTGCTGCCCGAGACCGATGAGCGCGGGGCCAGGACGTTGATCAAACGCCTGCGGCCCATTTTCCCCGTCAACGGCCGGCGCGTGACCTATTCGACCCTCAATTACCCGCACGACGCCAGCAACATCGAGTTGCTCCTCAATCGTCTCCAAGACCATTCGGAAAACCTTCTCCACTCCGCCAATTCGATCCATCTGCGCAACGGTTAATCGATTCTGCGCAGCGTCGGCTCGAAGTGGTTCATGTAATCCTCGAGGCAAAAGCGGTCGGTCATGCCCGACATGTAGTCGGTCAGGACGCGCTTGAGACCATGGCGCGCGATGCGGTCTTGGTACTTCCGCGGCAGCAACTCGGGTCGTTTCTCATACATCAAGAAAAGTCGCCGGAAGAACCGAGCGGCTTTGACCTGCATCCTGAGCGTGGTGGGATGTTGGTAAACGTTCTTGGCCAGGAATTGGCGCAAAAGGGACTGACCCTCGTGCATCGGCGGGCTGAACGAGGCGATTTTCTCCTCATATTCACGGGCCGCTTGCGGGGACCCGATCCCGAACCGGTCGAGCCGGTCGCCGGTCCAGTCCAACACGTCGTTGACCATCCGGTCCATCAGTCGGCCCAGGGCCTTGAACTTGATGAACTTGGGCGCGATGTCGCGGCCGGCGGATTCCTCGCGCACGGCGGACCAGATCTCCCAGACCCACGGCACCTCTTCCAGTTGCTCCACGTCGAGAAGCTCCATCCCCAGCGCATCATCGATGTCGTGGTGGTTGTAAGCGATCTCGTCGGCCAGATCGGCGATTTGCGATTCCAGCGCGGGTCTCAGCCCGTCGTCGTAACGGCCGAGCGTGGGCGAGTCGTACGCGGTCGCGTGGTGGGCGATCCCGGCACGGACCTCCCAGGTCAGGTTGAGGCCGGGCCGGTCGTGAAACCGCTCCTCGAGCAGTTCGACCACCCGCAGGCTCTGAGCGTTGTGCTCGAACCCGCCGTCCTCGGCCAGGAGTTCGCGAAGCACCTGCTCGCCGGTGTGGCCGAATGGGGTATGGCCCAAGTCGTGGGCCAAAGCGATCGCTTCGGTCAGGTCCGTGTTCAGGCCCAGCCTGAGGGCCAGCGTGCGGGCGATCTGGGCCACCTCGATCGTGTGGGTCAGTCGGGTGCGGAAATAGTCGCCCTCGTGGGTAACGTAAACCTGCGTCTTGTACTCGAGCTTGCGGAAGGCCGCGCAGTGGATGACCCGATCGCGGTCGCGCTGAAACTCGCTGCGCAGCCGGTCAAGTTGTTCGGGCGCCTCACGCCCGCGCGTCTGCGCGCTCTTGGTCCCGTACGGCGCAAGCGTCTCATATTCCAATCTCTCGATGTCCTCGCGCGTAAGGATGGGCACGGATCCAGGTTCCCTCTTAGAGTGGCCGCGGCAGGCCTATAAACGTCTAGGGGCGGGCCGCGCCGCATCGACGCAGCCGACCCACGATAGCCGATAACCGGTTTCGGGGGGCGCATCTCACAGATCCTTGAGATGTACCCTTGCGGGCCGGAGGCACAAATCAATGTTGTCCTCGTGTCTGACCCCGAAGGGGTCGAATGTGAGTAGCCGTGGGTGTCAACCCACGGTTCACGGTCCCCATATAACGACAACCCTGGAAGGGTTGAATCGTGGCGCAAAGCGGCCTGTTCGACCCCTTCAGTGTCGTGATGTCTTGGGATCCCACGTCCGGGGGTTATCACCCCCGGCTACTCACATTGCTCCCCTTTAGGGAGCCAGAGAACTCATCATTTCTCCCAGCCGTGGTTTGCATCTCACGGACCCGCGAGATGCATCCGGTTTCGGGCTTAGATTAGCACGCCCGTGGAAAAACCCCAGATAATATTATAGACTCGTTGCCAATATCCCTGGACGAGTGAGGGGGGATCGGCCACGGAGCTGGATTGTCACTTACGCGACTGGCATAGTGCTCGGTGAGCCGCTATGCTCCAGGCTCATTAGACGCCCGAAGCCGCGTGCGTCGGGGACTTGCGTCGGCTTAAATCGCCGCGATTCTTAAGCGATTCGACAAACCATGGCCCAGTTTAAATGCCACTTCACCCTCAAGGAGGCCAACGCTCGACTGACTTGGGTCCGGTCGGTCTTTGCGAAGGTCCATCGCATGCTGGCGCGGTTGAGCAAGGAGGCGATGGACGGAGAACCGAAACAACCCGCCGGCGCCGCCCGCCGCGCGGGCAATGGGAACGGTCACCCCAAAGTCATCACCCCCGAGCCGGGAGAAACCGTGCAAGTCGATGAGGTCTGGCCGGGCCTGGGCCATCAGGACAAAGTGAAATTGATCAACGGGATGCTCCAAGGCATGATCGACCAAGGGATCCTCATCCAGGACATTGAACGGGGCCTGATCGATTTCCCAAGCTGGAGAGCGGGCAGCGAAGTGCTGCTGTGCTACGAACTGAGCGACGGTTCCCTGATCAACTACTGGCATGATCTGGAAACCGGCTACGGCGGGCGCCGGCCGATCGATCACCTTACCGAATAAGAGGACGCGGCGACTCGACCGCACCTGAAAGCATCACACAAAGGGAATGGATGTCATGCGATCTTGCGAACACACATCGTTACGGAAACGGGCCAAATCAGGGTTGGTTTGCGCTTTGCTCTTCCCGTTGCTCGCCGCTTGCGGCACGTCGAAAAAGACGATGCAGGCCTATCGGCTCAGTATCTCCCAACAGGTCTACACCAACCAGATCGAGATGTACGATATCCTTGAGCTGATGTTTAACGAGTTGGGCCGCGAGTACTTCGTGCTCCAACAGGAATACGAGGATCTGGGGCGCGACGGACTGGCCGCCTTGGCCAAGCGCCGTGCCGAGACCTTTCATCAACGCCATCAGCAAGTCCAGGATAAGAAGAACGCTATAAAGACCCGGCTTAATAAACTCAAGTAATCCCAGACCCAAAGCGGCGCCGCACCCAAACCAAAGCGAAGGGCCCAGCGGGTTCCCGGACAACCCCGCCCGCCCGCGGCCGCGCGATAGCAATCGCATCGGACCCGATCACCCCAGCAGGCGGCCCACGCGCGACGGCCCCGAGGCGGGGAGACCACCTTGGCTTTGTTCCGCAAAAAGAATGATCGGACGGCGGGCTGTCCCGTGCCCGAGTCCTGTTTCGGCGGCCCCCACGCCCGGCAACGACGCCGGATGACGATCGACCACCTGTGGGGCCGCGGCGTGCGCGATCGCCGCGTGCTCGATGCGATGCTGCGCGTCCCACGCGAGCAATTCATCAGCCACGAAGCGGCCCTCGACGCCTATGCAGACAACCCGATCGGCATCGGCCAAGGCCAGACGATCTCCCAACCCTTCATGGTGGCCAAGATGACCGAGCTGGCCGAGATCGGCCCCGACAGCCGCGTGCTCGAGATCGGCGGCGGGTCGGGTTATCAAACCGCCGTCCTGCTCGAACTCGGCGCACGGGTTTGGAGCATCGAGATCATCGCAGAGCTGGCCCGGGCCGCCGAGGCGCGCCTACGCCGCCTGGGCTACACGCGCTTCGAGGTCCTCAACCGCGACGGCTACGGCGGCTTGCCCGAGCACGCCCCCTACGACGCCATCATCATGGCCGCGGCCCCTTGCGAAATCCCCCCCCCGCTCTTCGACCAACTGGCCCCAGCCGGCCGCCTCATCACCCCCCTCGGCCCCCCCAACGCCCAACGCCTCCACCTATACCAACGCACCCCCAACGGCATCGCCGACCAACCCCTCTTCAGCGTCCGCTTCGTCCCGATGACGGGGCGGGCGATGGAGACGGGTTAGCGGGGTTTTGGGATCGGCGGGTCTCGTCTTCCCCCCGCCTCTGTAATTGTTAGCCCATTTCCCGCAGTTCAGAGCTTAGAAGTGCCCGTTTTCGAGTAAATTTGCATTTTTCGGGTAAAAGTCTGCACTACATTTTGAATTCTTTTGGGTCGGTTCGGCAGTGGAA
>CAUZJO010000173.1:0-8435 GCA_963580245.1 Candidatus Sumerlaeia bacterium
CGGATCCTGACGCCGATCCGCGTCTTATTGATCGTCCCCCCCAATCCCACGGGCGCCAAGGCCGACGAGGCCCTGTATCTGCGTCTGGCCCTCAATCCGTGGCGCAGCCTTCCGGGTCGCCAGGCACCGGTCGAGCTGACCGAGGTCAGTTATCATCGGGCCCGGACCGAGTCGATCGACGCCCACGACGTGGTGTGCGTCTTCGATTCGCCGCGAATGCCCGCCGAGCTGACCCAACGATTGGATCAACACGCCCAACAGGGCGGCCGACTCATCTATCTGCCCGCGCTCGATGCGCTCCCCGCCAACCGCCAAGGTGAAACGCCGAGAGAGTGGTCGTTCGCCGGTCTACCGCTTGCGGGTTCCGAACATGCAAACCGCGCCATGGACCCGCTCGCCATCGGCGATTACGACCGCAAGCATCTTCTCTTCTCGCCCCTGTTGAGCACGACGCCGGAGTTGCTCTCGGGCGCCTCGTTCGATGCGTATCTAGCCATCGACGAGGAGCGGCTGGGTCCGCGCGACCACGTGGCGGCGCGCCTGAGCAACGGGGCCCCATGGATCGTCGAATCACGACGCGGGGCGGGGCGGGTCCTCGCCTGGAGTTCGGGAGCGCATCCGGATTGGAACAATTTGGCGCTGCGTCCGCTGTTGCTGCCGATGATGATGGAAACGCTGAAAGTCCTCAGCGGCGCGCAAGCCGACGCTCCGCCCTCCGGTTGGATCGACGAAGGTTTCTCATTGAATCGGGCCCAAACGCGGGGCTCGGCGGCCATCCGCGTCGAGCATCCCTCCGGCCGGAGTCGTCCCCGGCCCGTTGCGGCGGACGCAACCACGGTTCGTTACCGCGAAGTCGATGAACCGGGTTTCTATACCGTCCATCTGAGCGGCGAGGAAGTTGGTGAGTCGGTCGTGGCCGTCAACGTCGACGCCGCCGAGGGCCGCGTTACGAGGGCTACTTCCGAAGCCATCGCCGCGTTCTTTCCCCCGGATCGGCCCGCGACGATCGAGCAAAGTGCCGCGTCCGTCGTCTCGCGACTGACGCTGGCCACGCGGGGTTATAGCGGCTCGACGGCGTTGTTGGTCTTGGTGCTGTTGGCCCTGCTCGGTCAGCTCTTTGTCGCGAACGTTGTCCCGCGCCGCGCCTCGGAACCGAGCGGGCAACAGGTTGAAACAAACTAAGGGAACCTCTAAGGATCCGGTTTGCAGTCGTCCCTACGGGACTCCAATTCGTTATCGGTTTGATTTCCCGCCACTTGCGTGGCGAACTGAAAGCAATCGTCCCTGGGGGGACTGAATTTTGGAGGCACCTTTAAGCGCACAACGCGATGTTCAGCAACCTCTCCGACTTCGATCTGATCTTGCCGCCTCACTGGTCGGCGCCGGCGGTCATCCTGTTGGTGGCGATCATCGCGGGCCTCTGCGTGTTTTGGTCTCGTCCCGCGCGCGCGACGGTGCGTCGTCCGATCTACCTTTTACTGACCGGCTTGGAGCTGCTGGCGGCGGTCATGGTGGTGCTTTGGTTGATCAATCCGAGGGTCCGTTATGCCCGCGCCAAGGCCCTGGAAGGCGACGTGGCCATCCTGGTCGATGTTT
Source organism: Candidatus Sumerlaeia bacterium (assembly GCA_963580245.1). Taxonomy (GTDB): domain Bacteria; phylum Sumerlaeota; class Sumerlaeia; order MVZB01; family MVZB01; genus CAUZJO01. The sequence continues at coordinate 1,597 of CAUZJO010000173.1, forward strand.
CGCGGAGCATGGCGACGACCGACGCGCCGGGCGGCCGAAGTCGCCACGATGAGGCGCGGCGGCTGGTGCGGAGTCCCGATGGACCGCTGCGCCGGGCCCTGGCTGGAAAGGCGAATTCGCGCGACTTCAGTTTCGGCGACCGGCTCACCGAACAGACGGCCGCGCAGGGTGCCGATCAGGACCCGGCGACCGCCCGGCGAACCGACCTGACCGCCGCGTTCGAGCAACTCGCCACCGCGACCCAAGGGCGCCCGCTATTGGGGGTGGTGCTCGCCACCGACGGGGCCGACAACGCGGCCGGTCCCATCTGGGAAGCCGCCGCGAAACTTCAGGTTCCGATCTACCCGATCGGAATCGGCCGCAAACAACCCCAGGGCGTGACCTGGCGCAACGTCGGCCTGGAGCGCGTCGAGATCCCCACCCGCATCTCCGCCAACCAGGAGATCGAGTTTAAACTGCACCTGATCCAGGAAGGGTTCACCAACGCCAACCTCCCCATCCAGATGAGTCGCGACAATGAAGCCCTGGCGTCGGAGGTGGCAACCCTTGCGCCCCGGCGCCGTCAATCCGTCCCCATTCGGTTCACGCCAAGCCATGTGGGCGCCCAGACCTACAAACTCAATATCCCGAACCAATCCGGGGACCAGTTCGAGGACGACAACGAACTCGAGTTCAGCGTCCTGGTGGTCCACGATCAGGTCCGCGTCCTGTATTCCGAAGGGGCGCTACGCTGGATCTACAAGTATTTGCGGCGCGTGTTGGCCGGGGCCGAGTCAATCGAGTTCGACGGCGTCATCCGCACCGGCGGCGGCAAGTTTTATCATCAGGGCGGGTCGAGCTTGGACCTGCGCGGGAGCCTCCCCGGACGTTTCGAGCAACTCAAGGGCTTCGACGTGATCGTCTTCGGCGACATTCCCCGCGAGTTGGTCGCCGCCGAGACGCTCGACCACCTTGAACGCTTCGTCAGGGAGGAGAAGGGCGGATTGCTGATCGTGGCCGGACCCAACAACCTCTCCCACGATCAATATGGCCAGACCCCCTTGGCCCGCATGCTCCCGGCCAAGTTGAGCCCCGGCGAGCTTGTCGAGCCACGGACCGTTCAGCGACTTGATTTACATGTGACCCCTCGGGGTCGCGCCACGCCTTTTGTCGATGATCTGGAGCGGTTCGCCGCGCAGGTCGCCCCGCGGCGTTATTATCCGCTTGGCTCGCTCAAGTCGGGAGGGGAGATCTGGCTCAAGGGACGCGCCGAAGGTCGCACTGAACCCATTTTGATAACCCATCGTTACGGCAACGGGCGGGTGATGCTGCTCGCCACCGACGACCTGTGGACGGCCGAATTGGCCGGGCCATCCCAGGGGGACGAATCGGCCCCGTCCGATTTGTGGCTCCAGGCGACCCGGTGGCTTGCCCAACGCGAGGACGAGGTCGACGAGGAAACCCCGTTGCTCATGGCGCGGACCGACCAATCCTACTACGAACCCGGACAGGAGGTCCGCATCACGGCCCAACTGCGCGAGCCGCAAGAGGAAAATCAATGGGGAAACCTGACCGGAGGCGTGTGGTTTGCCGGGCGAGAGGTGACGACCTTCGAGCTCGATCCGCGCGCGGCCCAGGGTCGGCTCGAATGGGCGTGGGAAGCCCCCCACGACGGCCGATTCGAAATCCGGCTCGACGCCCGGCACGGAGACGAAACGTCCGAGGTCCATTGCCGCGTCAACGTCGGCCGGCCCCATCAGGAATCGATACGCAAGGAGCTGAACGAAGACCTGTTGCGCGAATTGGCCCGCCAGACGGGCGGCGGCTACTATACGCCGCTTAACGCCGAGGACATCGCCCAGGCAATCGAACGGGACCAGGCCATGACGGGCGAAATCGTCGAGCATGAATGGGTCGAGTCCTTCTGGGTCTATCTGCTTTTCTGCGCCATCGTCTCGACCGAATGGATCATCCGCAGGCGGAGAAACCTGATATGACGCCGCCGCGCGCAGCCTCGACCCCCCTCTCAAACGAAGATCTCCGCCAGTTGACCCGTGCGCTCAACCGCCTCTCGCGTTTGCGGCGCTGGGTGGGCCTGGGAGAGTGCCTGCTGCAAGCCCTCGTCCTGATCACGATCGCCGCCCTGACGTTGTTCGTCTTCGATAACCTGGTCCAGCTCAGCGATTCGGGCCGAGCGGCGGCCTTCGCACTCCTTCTCGCCGCGGGAATTGTCGGGCTATCCCGGATCGTGGCCGCGGCGCGCCGGCGCTGGAACCAGGATCAACTCGCGCTGATGGTCGAGCGCCAATATCCCGAGCTGGACAACCGCCTCGTAAACGCCGTTCAGTTCGGCGCCCAAGACGCCGCCGCGCCGGGGCACAAATTGATTCAGTCCCTGATTCGCGAAGCCGCCCAACGGATCAGATCGCTCGACCTGTGCACCGTCATCCCCAAGCAGGGTCTCAAACGGGGAACGTTGGTCGTCTTGGTCCTGGTTCCCCTGGTCGCTATCTATCCGCTGTTCTTCCCGGACCACTTCTTCAACGCGGCGGTTCGCGTCCTCCTCCCGACCGCGCCGGTCCTCCCCATCTCCCAGGTCCGACTCAAGATCGAACCCGGTGACGCGACGCTCGAGAAAGGGAGCGATCTCACCGTTCTCGCCACCCCCCTCAGGGGCCTTCCCCGAACCGTAACCCTGGAACTCAACGCCGCCAACCTCGCCGACCGCTTCACGATGGGGCTGGACGGCGATCGTTTCGTCTATTCCTTGCGCGAGATGGTGGAGCCGTTTCGCTATCGGGTCCGGGCCGGCGACTTCCGCTCGACGTGGTATCGCGTCGACCTGATTGAGCGGCCCACCGTCACCAGCATGGCCGCGCGCCATGCGTACCCGCCCTACACGCGCCTCGCACCCGAGCTCGTGGACCCTGCCGACGGCCACCTCGCCGCGCTGACCGGCACGCGCGTCACGCTCACGGCCCGAACCAACAAGCCGCTGCGAACGGCGGACTTACGGCCGCGCCGAGGGACGGCCCCGGCCACTCAAATCGCTCCGGACGGCCTTTCGGTGGAGACCGCGTTGACGGTCCGGCAAGATGATACGTATCACTGGTTCCTGGTGGACCGGGAGGGTTTCGACAACGACCCGGCCCCGACCTACACGATCCGGCCGCTGGGTGATGAGGACCCCATCGTAGTGATCACGTCGCCCCGCCAGGACGTGGGCATTCCGCGCGGCGAGGCGCTCGGCATCCTTTATCGAGCTCGGGACGACTATGGGGTCGCCCGCATCGAAGTCTCGCTGACGCGCAACTCGCAAGTCGAACTGCTGGACGCCAGTGACCTCGACCCGCCCCCGACCACCGTGAACGAAGGCTACGTGCTGCCCACCGCCCATTTGACTCCGGGCGACGAGTTCCAGATCAGGGTCCAAGTCACCGACACCGACCCCATCACGCCGGGCGTCGCCATCAGCGAGCCCCTGACCGTCCACATTACCGAGCCCGTCAAACCCGAAAACGAGACGGCCGCGCGACTGGAACGGATTCTCGACGCCCTGCTGCAACTGCTGAATATCCAGCAAGGGCTGAGGGCTGACACGGGGAAATGGCGCGCCTCGCTCACCAACGAAGAGATCACCGCGCGGCAACGCCAGGCCGGCCTGCGAAGGACCACGCTCGGCCAGTCGATGCTACGGGCCGACGCGGTGGCGCTCTCGAGCCTGGAGTGGGCGGAGCCGGGATGGACGCGCATGGCCGTCGCGTTGCGCGAGCTGACCGAGGGATTAATGCGCAAGGCTGTTGCCCTGCTGCGCGAACTAACCGAAATGCGTGCCCTCAAGCCCCAATTCGACCAAACCCTCGCCGTCCATGCCACCCAAACCGAGATCATGCGGCGGCTCGAGGAACTGATCGGCCAGCTCGCCGATGCACATCCCCAATTGAAGCAAAGCGAGCAATGGCGGCAATTCGACCAAGAACGAACGCGACGCGGCGGGCCGGAATCACTCGACAACCTCCATGGCGGGGTGCTCGAGTTCATCGGCGACCAGGACTCCCTTGTCCGGTCCCTCCAGCGCATGGAAGACGTTCACCCGGACGATCTCAGCACCACGCAAGTCCAACAAATCGAGGATCTGGCCGAGATCGAAGAGGCATGGGCCGAGTATTTCAAGGACGCCGCCGATTGGCTGCGCGAAACGCCGATGGTCGACGGCACCGAATCGGGCCTGCGCGATGAATTGATCGAGATTTACAGCGAGATCGAACCCTTGCCGGAGGAGTTGAGGTCCAAGACCGTTACGATCGAGGTCACGCGCGAAGAGGTGGGGCTGGCCCTCGCGATGGAGTTGCTCGAGGACCTCGAGAAATGGCTGGCCGAGGAGCCTGACTTTATGAAGTGGGTCTTGGAAGAACCATTGGAACCGTATGACGTCCCGTTGGCCGAGCTGCCCGATGAACTCGAAGACATTATCGGCGACCTGATCGAGAGCGAAGAGATGATGAGCGCCGAAATCGAGGACGTCACCTCGAACTGGGCCGATTCGTTGGGGGAGATCGGATGGGGGGGCGCCGACGGGCCGATCAGCAACTACAGTGCCAAGGGGATCACCGGCAACATCCTGCCCAACGACATGGACATCGCGGGCCGCTCAGGCGAGGGACGGTCGGGCCGCGCGTTGGGTGAAATGGTCGAGTCGGTCGCCACCGGCAAGGGCGGCCGCCAGACGCCGACCCGCATCACGGGCGACCCGATGGGCGATGGCGTCGTCGAGGACCTGAGCACCGATCCGGCGGGAGGCGCGACCGGCGGCGGCAAACTGGCGGGCACGACCGGCTGGGGACTGGTCGCGCCCAACGCCCCGCCTCAACCCGAAATGCTCGAAACGTTCGCCAGACGCCAGACCGACCTGCGGATGGAGGCGATGTCGCTCGAAGAGAACCTGATGGGCAGGGGCCTGCCGTCGGGCGGCCTGGCGCGTTCGATCGAAGGCATGCGCCGAGTCGAGAAGGCCCTGCAAAACGGCGTCTACGATAACCTGCGCGACCTGAACACGCGCGTGCTCTCCGACCTCAAGGACCAGCGCCGGCTCGTCCGCGAGCATTTCCGCATGAGACGCGATCCCTCCTGGCGCGCCCAAAGCAAGCGCCGCCACCAAATCCGCCAAGTCGCCCCCGAGTCATTCCCCGAAGGCTACCAAGCCCTGCTCTCCGCCTATTTCGAGGCCTTGGCGAGCCAAGTCGATCAGTAGAAACGAGCGGTCAGAAATATAATGAGAAACCGACCCATTCAATACGAACGGCTGAACCACGAGTGGACGGCTTTCGCCACGCTGATAGTGGGCGTTGCCCTTTCCGCGTTGGCACCGTGTATCAACGCGGACCATTCCACGGAGACATCCGCGCATGCTTCGGCAACGACAACCAAAGAAGCTGATCCGGCGACCTCCGCCTCAATGGAATGTAAGGCAAACCTCGTTCGCAATGGAGACTTTGAACAGGGCCGTCGCCGCCCCGACCACTGGGACCCGCCAAGACCCGGAACCGTTGAATGGGTCGATGCCGGAGAGGGGCGCGGGCGGGTGGTCCGCTTTCGGCTCAATCGCGAGATCGCGGAGACGAGCGGCGTCAAGTATCTCTGCGCCCCGATCAGGCCGACTCCCGAAGGCAAGGGCCTCCAAGGTCGAACTTATCGACTCCGGGCCGATATCAAGACCGACGGCCCATCCGTCATCCTGTTTGTGAAGGGATACGCAAACGTGCGCGGGCGAGAACGCGAGATCTATCGACGCAAGAAGGAATGCCGGATTGATCCCGGCCGTTGGCGGACGGTCGAGCTTGAGTTTACGCCGCGCGGTCCGGCGGGGCGCAAGGCCCTGGAGCGTCGCGGCGTCAAGACCCCCACGGTCGAATACCTGCGCGTGCAACTTTATACCTACGGCCGTCCCGGCGCGGTCAGCTTCGACGACGTCTGCGTGGAGGCCATCGGCCGCCTCTCCAGGCCCGAGGCGGCCGATGGAAACAAACAGGACTCGCTCACGCCCAATTCAAAAAACCCGCCGCATTGAACGGGGATGGGAGAACGATGAGGTCCGGTACCGCTGGGGTTCGAGCGGTGGTAGCCCCGACAGTCTCTGCCCGCTCATCGACTCCGCGCGTTCAAGGCCCGTGGCGGTTGACTCCCCCATCTTGAACCCGGACTTCATCCCCCGGGGCAATGTGTTTCCACGGCGACCATTCGGCTCGCCCTTCTGCTTGGTCGCCCGTCGCTGATATCAGCACCGCACCGTCCAAAGAAAAGCTGTCATTCGCCCCCTGTTTCCCCCCGTGTACACGGCTTATCCATCTCAAGGGTGGGCCGATAAAGGTCGAGGCGCATGCGAGATTTGGTTGGGTTTACCAGAACCGGACTCTCTTACCACATATTGGGGACTTATCGTGGTTCAGTTGTTCACGAGATTTTGTCTCGTTGTTTGGCTTGGCTCTTTTTGTTTGCCTCGGCCTCATGCCGCTGATTATTACGTCGATTTCGACACGGGTTCGGACTCGGGCGCGGGGACTTCGTCCGGGGCGGCTTGGAAGCATGCCCCGGGTGATCCCAACGCAACGGGCAATGCCGCGCACGCGTTGTCGCCGGGCGATCGCGTGCTCATCAAGGGGGGCGTTTATTATCGCGGCTGGATTTCCATTCCCTCGGCCGGCAGCGCCGCCCAGCCGATCGTTTACAAGGGTGACGCTTGGGACGTGGGCAAGGCGATCGTTGACGGTTCGGTCTCGATCAGCGGGCCGTGGCAGCGATGCGTTTCGGCCGCCGATTGTGGTGGGAACGCAAATTGGCAAAACATTTACACCGCGTTGGTC
>CAUZJO010000174.1:0-7900 GCA_963580245.1 Candidatus Sumerlaeia bacterium
CGCAAGCTGATCCCCGCCGGGACCAGGGCGGACATCTCCAGCGGGCACGTCCCCCGGAGTGGCGAGAACCCTTGGCTGGAACCTTGATAAAGCCGCGAGAATCCACTTTCTTCCCCCGATCCCCCCCAGGGTCGCCTCGGCTTGAGATCGTGGATTCTGGAGCGTTTACCGCCCTTTGTATCGGAGTTCGCTCGAAATCTGGGCCGGATGCGGTCGCCAAGCAATTCCTGCCCCGTCACGGTCCGAGGGGCCGCCAGGGCTCGAACGTCGGCCCCGACTTCCGATTGCCCGTGGCGGCCCTCTATGGCGATCCTTGGCCCACTTCACACCAAAAAGAAAACCCCCGGCCAGGGTCAGCCCCGACCGGGGGAGAATGTTCACATCTGAACGGTTCCCAGAATTTGCCGGAATGTTTCCGAGAACGGGGCCGGTATCGGGGCCAGACGGGGAAGGTAACGCTCCCTGAGGGATTGCACTTGACCCGTGTAGAATGGTTGATACTATTGAGCTTAGCATGGTGCGCCGGAGTGGCGGAATCGGCAGACGCGCGGGACTCAAAATCCCGTGAGGGCAACCTCGTGTGGGTTCGACCCCCACCTCCGGTACCACGTTTAACCTTAACAAAATCAGTCATCCAACCTATTCGTGCCCATTCACCGGTTTTGCGTGATATGCTTGGAATATGCCTGGAAAACCTGCACCTTTGCTGCATCAATGCTGCATCCGTTCTGGGGCCTGTCCAGTCCCCGCTTTTTTGAACGCCCCCAACCCCTCGATTAGCTCTTGAGCCAGGGGCACGATTGCGCTAAGTCGCCCCATATCCATTTGGTCGTATCGGGCGGATAATATCGTGACCGGCGCGTGACCGATGTAAGCCTGAACCGTGGCGAGGTCAGCACCCGCCCTGCGCATTGCTGTGACGAAGGATGCTCGGAGCCGCCGGGGAACAAATTGTGGTGGTAGGTCCATGCCAGCAATTCTTCCCCCTCGTAATGCCGCTTTCCAAACCTGGCTTACGTAATTTGGTTGATATGCCCCATTGGGCGAACCAAAGAGGTACCCTTCAGGGTGGCGAACCTTCATGCTGCCTATCCATCGTCGCAAGGCTTCCATGACCGCACGGCATACGGGGATGGTTCGATAGCTGTGACTATTTTTCGGTCGATGGGCTGGCGATTCGCCTATTCGAATCGTCCCCGAATGAAAATCGATATCCGCCTCGCGTAAATAGGCTGCTTCATACATGCGGAGCCCACAAAAACCCGGTTCAGCGAAGAAGAGCTGCTGGCCACCATCGCGGTTCCGAATTTCCTGGAGGCGCAGACGCGCAGCAAGATCAGCTGGACGATGGCCGACATGCGTTCCATTGGCGTTGCCTTGGAATCTTATATCGTCGATCATAACAACTATCCGATGCCGCAATGGGCCGGAGAGAATGCAACCTTGGTCCTCGGTTTTCTGATGATCGAACCGGCGATCATTCGCGGCCATCCAGTGCCGTATATCGGCGTTTTGCTGACGACGCCCACGGCCTATTTGTCGAGTGTCCCTTTCAGCATTTATAACACGCAACTTCAGCAGGTGGCCGACAATTATACGGGTCGAAAGATGTCTTTCTGGATAAATGTCGTCAAACCAGGATATCATAATAGTAGCATGGATGCCTGGATTCGGGACATGCGAGTTTCGCTGCTCGACAAGTTCCCGGACACCGTCCATTGGCTCATGGAAAGCGCAGGCCCAAATCTGTCGTGGTGGCATGGCGCCAGGGGGGCGACACTATTAACACAAGGCGCGATCCACAACGATATCTTTATGATCCGACCAACGGGACCATCAGCGATGGAATGATCGTTTATGCGGATAAAGGTTGGATTTCGGGCAGCGGTATTTAGATTGCGCAATTATAGAGGAGGGAACATCACAATGCGTACAAGTATTAACGAGCGGCGATTGTGGATTCAGATCGCTCTCTTCGGCGTGTTTACCGCCGGAGTCTCCGGGGTGAGCGATGAATATCAGTCGGATCCCGTTTTTGAACAATACGCCACGATCGAAGCCGAGACCGATGGCGTGCCGGTCTATTCGCTGGGCAATATCACCTATATCTACGGCGTCAGCCCCGAACTGGCGCCGGGGATTGTCATGCAGGAGGGAAACACCCATCCGAAAACGAAAATCCGGCCCAAGAAATCGTGGGAGATCGAGAGCAACTGGTTCGGGGCTTATCCGGCCTCGCCGCAGGTTCGCACGGCACGGAACGACAGCACGCCGTTGCTTCCGATTCACTTGATCGACGGCGATCCTGATACCGCCTGGGCCAGTTATGGCTGCTTCGCCCCCGACGTTCGTGACGAATGGGTGCGTATCGACCTGCCGCGCGAAAGCACCGTTTCCTCGGTGGCGCTCGTCTGTAGTCAGAATTTTGCCATGGGCGGCTGTACCGGCATTTTTTATGACACGGTAACCTACGAGAAGGGGAAACTGACCGACTGGATGGGATTTCACCGCTGGGGTGGGCGGGCGTTGCCGCGCAGGCTGACGGTCCAAGTCAGCCGTGACGCCTGGCACTGGGAAAACGTTTATGAGAGCGGCGATTTACAGGGCAATGAGGATGGAGAAACGGTCATCTCGTTTGACCCGGTTTCGGCCAAGCAGATCATGGTCAAAGCCGGTGATTTCCCGCGTATCCTTGATAAGTACGTCGGCTACGGCTGGTCGATGGGCGAATTGGAAGTGCGCGCGCCCGACGGCGATAACCTCGCGCTGATCTCCCGCGGGGCCGGTGTTTCGGCCTCTTCCACCACGCATCTATTGAGCAATGACCGGTTCACGCAGCAGTATTGCTTTGCGCCTGTTCTTTACGATCTCGGCCTGAAGTGGGTCGTGATTACCTCCGATGAAGGGATGCAGGGCTGGCACAACGTCGAGCACGTGAAGGGCCAATTGGAAGTCGATCCGGCGTTCGACGCGATGATCACTGATCTTAATGAAAAAGGGATCAACGTCATCATGGGGCTTGATGTCAAGGCCAATCCCGTCTATCTGGGACGCAAGATCGACTGGGTACAGGCGCGCTACCGCGAGATCAACAACGATTATTACGACTCTCCCGGCTGGGTCTATGAGTTCGACGGAATGCTGGAGCCTTACCTTCGATACGTCGAATTCATCGCCCGCCATTTCAAAGGGCGTGTCGCCTACTACACCTTCGCCGCCGACGTGCCCGAATCGGCGAACCTCGATTTCTTTGCCACGGCGATGGGTTTGATCAAGGAAATCGATCCCGAAGTGGAACTGATCGGCGGCGAGTCGCATTTCTTTTTCCCCGGCTCCAGCGTCGAGCAGGGCAAACTGCGGCTGGCCGGCCGAACGTTGCTCGCGCGTGAAAACATGAACCTGGCCGATGGCGCCGTGAGTGTGAAGGCGAGGAGCGGAGGCGGCGAGGTCGGATTGCTGCTGCGTTTCCAGGACGAAAGCAATCACATCGCGGCGACGTTTAACCCCCACGGCGGTGGGCTGAGCATCCGTGAGGTGGCTAATGGGAAACAGGTCAGCGCCGTCAATCAGGAAAGCAGTTTGGGTGCCGAGGTGACATTACGGGGTGAAGTCAGCGGCTCGACGGCAACCCTTTCGGCCTCCGACGGGAAACGAACCGAAACCCTAACCCACGAAATCGAGAGAATCCGCAAAGCCGGGTCAGTGGGGCTCTATTACGAGCCCGGTCCCACTTCCCCGATCCACGTCGCGGCGCCTGGGCGGGCGCTTCAGCCGAATTTTATTGCCCGGTTCGATGATTTCACGGTGAACGATCGTGATGGCCGCAAGATCGTGAGCGATCCGTTCGATACGACGAGTGAACGGGCGGATGGCTGGCGGCTGGTGGAGGGACGCTGGATGGCCGACGTGCCCAAGAGCGAGCGGGCGCTGATACCCACCATGACCACCCTGGGCGCGCCGTTGCCCGGAGCGCGGGTGGACGCCGGCGGCACGCTCGATGCGCTCCAGAGCTATTACCCCGCCGGACGCGCATACCGGCGGACGCTGCGCGCGCTGGGCTACGAGGGCTTGTTCAATTACTGGTTCATGACTTGGGCCGCCTATCCTCCGGGGCCAACCCAGCCAGGCCGGCCCGATTTCATCGGACTGAAGGATGAAATCGGCTTCACGGATTTCCGTTATTGGTGCGACTCGGAAATCGAACGCGCGAAAAACGTGGCGCAGAGTTTTGTCGGCAGCGCCGCGCTTGATACGTTGGCCCTTTACTGCAATCCCTACATGACATCCAGCCTCGTCGGGCAGTCGCTCTTCCGCGTGCCCGAGCCCGCCCAGACGATTACCCCGATGCAACCCGATCCCGGTTACTATGTGCTGAGGACCATCTGCACGGCTCTCGACGGCTGGCGTGGCCGGGAGTTTGAGGTCCGTTTCGATGAGGGCGCGCAATTCGAGTGCTTCACTTTTGAACGTGGCCCGGATGAACGCATGATCGCCGCATGGATTCCCGGGCCGACGGGCGACGAAATGACCGAAGCGAAAACAAAGATCGTCATCCCTGGCATGAATGCTTCGAATTGCCGGGTCATCGACCTGTTTAACGGGACCGAACAGGAACTTAACTTTCATGCAACCGGCCAGGATACCGTGCTCGATGGCATCCTGATCAAAGATTACCCAACTCTCATACGATTCAAACAGTGAGGCCCCCAAAGTGAAAAGAGAAACCCTTGCGCGACTGACGACTCTGATGATTGCCATCACGGTTTTCTCGGTTGCTCGACGCGCGGGACCGCGTGATCAAGCTCAACTACGAACTTCCGGCGGACGTCGCCTGTTCCGCGCAGCTGAAGATCAGCCTGCTTGGCCGGCGGGAAAAACTGCTCGCCGAATGGACCCAGTTGGTCGAGGAGCCTAAAGGTAAACTGCAATTTCATATTGAGTATAAGGGCACGGGTCGGTATCTTCACGTGGTGGGATATGTCGCCGGGGTCGGACATCAGACTTATTCGGGCGGTGCCTCGGTTGTAAGGGATGCGCGTTTATCCGCCAGGTAATGGACGGCCTGGGGCCGCGACGGAATGTCGGCCCCGGGAAATGACCCGCGCGGCCCCAAATCCACCTCGGATCATCCCCTCCACGTGACATTCTCGAAATGCATCTGACGCCTTGAAAACCCAATCCGAAAAGTGTCTTATGCCCGGAGCCCCTCTGTCAGGTTCATGGTGAGGCAGTACATTTAGACAGACCCGAGACGCGCCGCTCCTGGCGGGAGAATTGTAATGTTGAAGAAAGACGAACACCTGGATTTGTATTCCAAAATGGTTTTGCTGCGTCGATTTGAGGAGCAGGTCCAGAAGCTTTACAGAAAGGGTGAAATCCCGGGATTCATTCACCTCTACATCGGCCAAGAGGCAACGGCGGTCGGCGTTTGCGCTCATCTGCGCAAAGACGATTGGATCACGAGCACGCACCGAGGGCACGGTCATGCTCTGGCAAAAGGCGTGCCCCCGAATCAGGTGCTTGCGGAGTTGTATGGAAAGGCAACGGGTTGCTGCGGCGGTCGGGGCGGGAGCATGCACCTGTATGCTCCCGAGCACGGCCTCTTTGGCACGAATGGATTCGTCGCGGGCGGTATTTCCAGCGCGACCGGCTTGGCAATGAGCGCCGCAGTTCGTGGGACCGACCAGATCGCAGTCTCCTTTTTCGGCGATGGGGCGATCAATCACGGCGGCTTTCACGAGGCAGTGAACTTCGCGGCGGCCCAGAATGCAGCGGTGATCTTCATCTGCGAAAACAATTTGTATGCAACCGCTACTCCCATGTCCGCAACGACAAAGAATACCGATATAGCGAGCAAGTCCGCCGCCTACGGCATACCCGGGGTGACCGTCAATGGTAATGATGTCTTGGCGGTCCGGCGCATCATGAACGAAGCGGCGCAACGTGCGCGATCGGGGGATGGGCCAACGCTGATTGAGGCAAAAACATATCGCTTCGTCGGCCACCATGAGGGCGATTCTCACGTCGGTACATATCGCACGAAAGATGAACTTGACGTATGGATGACGCGATGCCCCATTAAGCAATTCACGAGCCACGTCACGGACGAGGGAATCGCGACTTTGGAGGAACTCAAGAAAATCGATGGAGAAGTTGAAGAGGTCATGCGGCAGGCTGTTGAATTCGCCCGTTCCTCTCCAACGCCCGATCCTTCCACGGCTGGTTTGAATGTTTGGGCCGACCCTCTCAACCCTCCTCTTCCGCCGTCCCATGAACGCGCCGCGGCGACGAATGTTCAGGGTTGGCTGGAGGCGGTCCGGGACGGCATCGCCGAAGAAATGCGGCGCGATTCGAATATTGTGTACCTTGGGGAAGGCGTTGGTGAGCGCGGGGGCAGCTTCGCTCATACAAAGAACCTCTGGAACGAGTTTGGGAGTCGCCGCCTTATCGATACGCCGATCTGTGAATTCGGCTATACGGGCGCCGGTATCGGGCTGGCGGCAACCGGATGCCGAGCCGTTGTGGATTTAATGTTCACGGATTTCATGTTCGACGCGGCGAGTCAAATCATTCACCAAGCGAGTAAGCTGCGATACATGAGTAATGGACAGATCGGCGTTCCGATGGTTATTCGTTCGATGAACGGAACGATCAAGAGCGCCGGGCCGCATCACAGCGGCAATTACTACCCGATCTTCGCTCATTGCCCTGGATTAATCATCGCCGTTCCCTCGACTCCCGCTGACGCCAAAGGGCTTTTCAAAACGGCGCTTCAAGCTTCGGATCCCGTCCTTATGTTCGAGCATAAGTCGCTATTGGCGACCAAAGGGCCCGTGCCCACCTCTGAACACTACGTCCCGTTCGGCCAGGCCGCCGTCCGCCGGGAAGGAGAGACCATTACATTGGTCTCGTGCGGCCTAATGCTACACAGGTGCATCGAAGCCGCAAAGCAACTCGAGTCGGAAGGCGTTTCCTGCGAGGTGATCGACCTTCGCACCATTGTTCCCTTGGACCACCAGACAGTGGCGAAGAGCGTGCGTAAGACGGGGCATTTGCTCATTGTTGACGAGGCCTATTCCATGTGCGGCCTTGGCGCGGAAATAACCGCCTGCATGATGGAAGAAGTTTTTGATTATCTTGACGCCCCAATCGGTCGCCTGCACATCGATCCGGTCCCTTCACCATTCAGCCCCAGTCTGGAGAACGCCGTTTTGCCGACGTCGGATAAGATCGTCACGGCCGCGCGTTCAATCATGGGAGGTCATGCGCCCAAGCAGTGCCGCCCCATCGCGCGGACGGAATCCGATGATGCGGCTCCAAAGGATACCAAGCCCGGGCATTCCGACATGATCGAAACGATGGATAGTGCGGGGAAGAGTGACCCAAAGGTGACTCAACCCCCAACTGTGACCGACACGAAAGGCATCCCCTTGAGAATGCCGAATCAGGACCTGACCGTCACCGAAGCGACCCTCGTGCGCTGGTTGAAAAAAGTAGGCGACCCGATCAAGGTCGGAGAGGTCGTGGTTGAGATGGAAACCGATAAGGCGGTTGTGGAGGTCGAAGCCGACGCCGCAGGTACGTTGGGTGAAGTCTTGGTGGAACAGGGAGCGACCATCAGTCTAGATCAGCCGCTTGGGATTATTCACACGGGTGAAAGTTAATCCGTCGATCCTGAAAAAGACCCCTTGCCCAACAACAATGGGATCAAAACGCTGGTGGGTGGTGTATAGTTTTGCAAGAAAAACGGTCAGTCGCCGCCGAAACCTTGCCAAAGTTGGCGCCATGAAACCCAAACTCTCCCCGTGCGAAGACCTGCAAGGCGATCTGTTCAAGTTTGAACTGCAAGCCATCGTGGATGAGAATCACGCGATGGTTAAACTGGCCCGGCGCGTGGATT
>CAUZJO010000175.1:0-7716 GCA_963580245.1 Candidatus Sumerlaeia bacterium
AATCCCGTTGGCGCGCTTTGCCGTTCAGAATGCCGGCGATGTGTTCCCAACCCACGCGCGCTTCATTGTCCAGACCCGGCAACTTGCCCAGCGTCGCCACCGTGCGCTGACGCGGTCCCCGCGACGTGCGAACCGACTCCACCAGGGTCCAGTAATGATACGTCTCGCCATTCTTTTTTCCGTGATGTCGCCTGAGAAACATGAGCGCGGACCCTCCTGGATCGCGCTCAATTTTGACAATGCGAAAGGCCCGTGGCAAGGGGGTGGTCTGCACTACATGGGCATGTCAGAGACGGATTTGAACAAAATCAATCCTCCGTATCGTCAGATCACCCGAAAAATCACCCGACTGAAGCAAGTACTGCTAAAAATGGGTTAGGTCTACGCGAAAAAGCACAAGGAGCTTGCCGATGGTGACATCTTTTCAACCCAGCCCCACGCACTCGATCAAGGTCGAATTCGCCCACGAAAACGCCACGGCTTTTGGCGGGTTGTCGTTGGCCGAGCGGCTGGCGCGGGACGGTTGCGGCCCAGGAGGCGCGCCGGGACGCGGCACTGTTGGGGATGCTGGGGTTGGAGGGCGCGCCCAAAGAGGTCACCGTGTGGCGCGCGCTGGCGCGGATCGGCAAGCTGCAACAGACCGGCGCGTTGGCCAAGGCGCAACGGATTTGGGTGCGTCGGGTGCTTGAGCGCGCACCGCGTCGCGAGCTGTTGCGCGATGGATTCGTGCCGCTGTTCGGTGGTCCGAAATTCGGGGGGAACCGCAGCCCCGAAGTGGCGACCGCCCAGCCTCGGGCGGATCGTTGCGGACATTCCGGCGGAGAAAGTGGAGTGGTTATGGCCGGGGCGCATCCCGCGGGGGAAACTGACGCTGCTGGACGGCGACCCGAACCTGGGCAAATCGATGTTGACGCTGGACCTGGCGGCAAGGATGATCCGAAAAGGAGGCGTGCAGAATAATAACTTATCAATTCCCACCCCCGGTAGCCGGGGGGTGGGAGCAATCCCCCAGGGGCCATGCGTATCCCCTGGACAAATCCCAGGACGGCGCCCTACTTTTAACTGACAACTTTTGCCAGGACGGCTCAGACGGGTAGGGGAAAAATTGGTGATTCAACTCAAGGGCGATTCCAGGGAGTCGTAAAGGTTAGGAGGGGGGTCAACCTCGATAACCGCGGTGGAGTGAACGGAAATATTGCACTTTTCATTCTCGACCCCTGTAGCGGAGACCAATATCCCTGACTGCGCATCTCAACGGGACGAAAACTCTAACCATGCCAGATGAAATGTGTGTGTTTGGAAAGCCAAATGGGAAATGTCGGGTCAGATGAAATGTGTCCGTCTGGAAAGCCCAATGGGAAGAGTGGGGTACAGAGCCTTCCGCCTCTCTCAGGTCAAGGGTGAGGTAAACGGAGCGTTGGAGGCAATCGTAAGACATCCTTGCGCGCGGCACCGGAAGCACATGAATCGTGCGCCGGGGGCACGGTGGATCGCCTTTTTGTTCGGGCTGCTTCTGACTGCGAATGGTTCGATGCGGGATGGCGGCGCCGTGGCGGCTGGTGAGTTGATCTCCGAGCTGCAGGCGCTGCGACTTGTGCCGGAACATCCCACGTTGTGGGGCGCGAAGGCATCACAACGATTTGTCGTCCTCGGCACGTTCGCCGACGGCTTGGAGCGCGATGTGACGGCCCACGCCGTCCTGACGCTTTCCGATCCCACGTTGGCAACGATCGACTCCGGCGCGCGTGTGACCGTGCGCGCCGATGGCGCGTGCGACCTGATCGCCCAGGTGGGCGGGTGCAAAGCGAGCACGCGGGTCCAATTCGAGGGATCCAGCCAGACCTTGCCCTTCAGCTTTGCCCGCGACATCGGCCAGATTCTGACCAAGCGCGGCTGCAATACCTCCGATTGCCACGGCAGCGTCAAGGGGCAGAAGGGTTTCAAGCTTTCGCTCAATGCGAGTTACCCCCAGGAAGATTACAAGTGGATCATCGAAGGGGGCGTTTACAAGGTCCTGACGACCGAACAGAGCGAGCCGCCCAAGCCGCGCATTAACAAGGAGCAACCCGAAGAAAGCCTAATCCTGCAAAAACCAGCGGGCGTCGTGCCCCATGGCGGCGGTAAGCGCTTGGATGTCGGCTCAATGGACTATCGGACGATCCTGGCATGGGTTCAAAACGGCGCGCCCTATGGCGAGGATGATGGCAAGGCGCCGATCGCCATCGAGGGCCTGAAAGCTTTCCCCCCCGATGTCGTACTCGATCCCCAGGGCAAGCACCAATTACTCGTTACGGCCCTTCTCTCCAACGGCCGCAACGAGGACGTCACCGACCAGGCGACCTACACCTCCAATAACGTCGAGGTCGCCAAGGTGAACGGTGATGGAATGGTCGAGGCCGTGAGCACGGGCGAAACCGCGATCGTGATCCGCGGTGTGGGTCGAGTGGCCAGCGCCCGCGTCGGCGTGATCGCTCAGCCGATCCCGAATTACCCGGCTTCGCCCGGCTCGCGTAATTTCGTTGACGAACACGTCTTCGCCAAGCTGCGCAAGTTCAACATCGTCCCCTCGGGACTCTCCGGTGATGCGGAGTTTCTCCGGCGCGTTTGTTTGGACCTGACCGGCACGCTTCCATCGCCCAACCGCGCGCGCGCGTTTCTGGCCGATCCGGATCCCGACAAACGCGATAAGCTAATCGAAATTCTACTGGCGTCGCCCGAATATGTGGACTTTTGGGCCTACCGGTTCGGGGATTTGTTCAGAGTTCACTTCACCGCGAGACAGGACTTGAGAGGCACCCACCAATACAAGGACTGGGTTCGCAATCGGATCGCGCTAAACAAGCCGTACGACCAGACCGCCCGGGAACTCATTGCGGTGCAGGGCTGGGGCGGCACGACGCAACACTATTACCGCGTGACCAGCCTCATGACTCCGCAGGAAATCATGGCCGAACAGATGCGAGTGTTTCAGGGATTGAGACTGGAGTGCGCCCAGTGCCATAACCATCCCTTCGAGGCTTGGAGTCAGGATCAGTTTTGGGGTTTGGCGGCTTTCTTCGGCCGAATGACCCCTGTTAATTCGTACCTGATTCTTGACTTGCCTTCGGCCGTGGCTGGAAAGACGGTCAATCATCCTCGTACGAAAGCGGAGGTGCAGCCCGCGTTCCTTGATGGGACGACGGTTCCGGAAAGCAAGCTTGATGATTTGCGCATGACCCTGGCCAGGTGGATGACCTCTGCGGAGAATCCCTACTTTGCTCGCGCGACGGTCAATCGGATTTGGGGTTATTTCTTCGGGCGAGGTATCGTTGAGCCCGTTGACGACATGCGCTCGACCAATCCCCCGACCCACCCCAAACTCCTGGACGCGCTGGCTCGCCATTTTGTCGAACGCGGGTTTGACATAAAAGACCTGATTCGCACCATCGTTCAATCACGCGCCTATCAACTTTCCGGAGAGTTCAACGAGACGAATCGAAAAGATCTGATCAATTGCTCGCGCTCGCTGCCGCGCATGTTGGAAGCGGTGGTGTTGATGGACGCGATCTCGGTGGTCACGGGCGTCGAGGAAGTCTTTGAGCTTGATAATTTCGCGGGCGGCGGATCGACCCCGCCGGGCACGCGCGCGATCGACCTGATTCCGGATATCTCGCCTTCAAACTTCATGGACGTCTTCGGCCGCCCCAACCGCCAGGCCTTGCCCGAACCAGTGAACGACGTTACTGTCGGACAGGCGTTGCACATGCTGGCGGGTTCTACCTACACTGAGAAGATATCCATGGAAGGAGGTCGCGTGGACCGACTGGTCAAGAGCGGGGCCAACAACCGGGAGATTTTGGAAGAGCTTTTTCTTGCGGCGCTTTGCCGTCTGCCCACCGAATATGAGCGGACCGAGCTGGATAAAATTCTCGACAAGGATCCCTCGCGAAAGGAAAATGTGGAGGCGGTCGCCTGGGCGCTGATTAGTTCTCGCGAATTTGCCTACAACCACTGATGGAAAGGAAATCGGACCGTTGGAAAAGCCGCGCTACGCAAGATGCAACGAAAGCGACGTCACCCGCCGCGAAGTCCTACGGGTGGGTTCGCTGAGCCTTCTGGGTATCAGTCTGGGCCAGTATTTGCAGGTTTCCAAGGCTTTGGCCGATAACGGACTGGCCGGGGGGCCGGTCAAGGCCCAGGCCTGCATTCTACTGTGGCTGGAAGGCGGTCCGAGCCACATGGATACTTGGGATCCCAAGCCAAACAGCGCGTTCAAGCCCATCTCGACCAATGTGGACGGCATACAGATTTCCGAACTCTTCCCTCGCGTGGCCCGGCACATGGATAAACTGGCGGTCATTAGGTCCGTACGCACCGAGGAGGACAATCACCCGCAGGGAACGTGCTACACGTTGACGGGCCATCGGCCCGGCGCCGCGCTGAAGTTCCCTAGTTTGGGTTCGATCATCTGCAAGGAGACCGGACCGAGAAATGAACTGCCGCAGTACGTGCTCGTGCCTCAGCCGTGCGAGCACGCCTTCACGTCCGCGTTCCAGGATGCCTTCTCCGCGAATTTTATCGGCGGAGAGTACAACCCGATGGTGCTCCCCGACCCCAGCCAGGACGACTTCCGCGTGGCGGACCTCACATTGCCCAAGTCGATGAGCTTCGAGCAGATTGCCAACCGCAGGACATGCTTGAGCGTGGTGGATAGGTTTTATCGCGAGAAGGAAAACCTCGCTGAATTCGGATTGATGGACGCGTCTTCGCGGCAGGCCCTCGCCATGTTGACGTCGCCCGGAGTCAAGAACGCCTTCGATCTCTCCCAGGAAACGGAAAAGACGAAAGACGCCTACGGCCGCGACCGGGTCGGCCAAAGCGTACTGCTGGCCCGGAGGTTGGTTGAGGGGGGATGCCGGTTTGTAACGGCGTCGGGTTATCGCGGGGCCGAATGGGATACCCACGGCAATAACGACAAGATCCTGCGCGAGACCCTTGCGCCCACACTGGATCGGACCCTGTCGGTTCTGCTCGAGGATTTGAAGCAGCGCGGGCTGCTCGAGACGACCCTGGTCGTGGTCATGGGCGAGTTTGGGCGGACCCCGGATGTCAACGCCGCGGGAGGGCGGGATCATTACGCAAAATGCTGGTCGCTTCTGCTGGGCGGGGGCGGGATTCGCGGGGGCCAGGTCATCGGAGCCAGTGACGAGCGCGCCGCAAACGTCGCCGATCGAACGGTCTCGATCGGCGACCTCTTCGCCACCATCTACAAAGCGTTCGGCATCGATTATACGAAAACCTACATGTCCCCAGTCGGTCGGCCCGTCTATATCGCCAACTCGATCGGCGACGAGCAGGGCCAGCCTATCCAGGAACTGGTTTGAACGCGATGGACTCCACAAAATTCGCGAAATTAGGAAAAAGGGGATACTCCCTTTTTTGAATTCGGCTTGTTAGACCTAGGATCACGCGGTCCCAGAATCTCCGAACGCGAGCCGGGCCGACGTTTAGGGGGTCCGGGTACCTCTCAGAAAATCGATCCTGGGAGCTGGAGGTCGTTTGTAGTGTGGGCGGAATCCGAAATGGCCCCTCCGCCGGTAGGTGGGGCTAAGAGGCACCGTCCAACAGCAGGATTTCGTCGGAGAGAGCCCGGGGTTGCATCTCACGGGTTCGCGAGATGCAACCAATCTGAGCGCATCTGAGCAATGCCGAAGAATTTGTGTTGACACGGATTCGAGAACTGTAATAACCTACCCAGTAGATTGGATGATCCAACTTCAGTGTTGTTATGTCAAGCCTGTTTGTGGAGAGGATTCCCTTGCCTCAATCGGCCTCCCCAAACTCATCCCGTTGTCATCGGCTTTTTCGGCCAGATGCGGCCAATAATGCAAGGCAAGCCACTCCCCGGCGCTTCTTCGCGGTTCCTGCGCGAATGGTAGGGGGCGAATCTGTTGGCTGTCGGTGGTTTCACCGCCGGGAAGGCCAGAAACCACCTTGTCCCGCGGCAGCGGAATTCGGCGGATAGGGAGACGATAGCGAATAGCTCAATCAGATTTACACGTCAAGGTGACGGCGAGTTCCGTGGGGTCCCAGGTCCGGTTAAACTGGGGACCAAATAAATAACTTTTACGCCGGACGCCATCGATAGTGCCCGGGTCGGACTTCACGGCCGCAGGCCAAAGGAACGGAGAAGGAGAAAAGTATCATGCCGGGTAAGAGATCTGGATTTACGCTTATCGAGTTGTTGATCGTTGTTGCGATCATTGCCATTTTGGCGGCGATTGCCGTCCCCAACTTCCTGGAGGCGCAGACCCGCGCCAGGATCAGCCGGGCGAAGAACGATCTGCGCACGTTCGGCGTCGCGCTGGAGTCTTACAAGCTCGACCACAATCAAATTCCCCTGCCACGTCCGACAAGAGATGATTTCTTCCCAACATTCCTCAACGTTGTGGAAGCTCCAGGTAAGAGCACGAGGTATCCCGGTCATTTGCTGACGTCGCCGATCGCGTACTACACCGAGAATCCCGTCGATTTTTTCAACACCAAAGCCGCCGCAGACACTTCCTGGTCAAGGTGGAAGCAACAGGTGGGGGTCTCCTATGTGATCTCGTGGGCGCCGATGGGGTTGGGGGAGTACCCCAACCGAGACTCTTGGACCTTTAAAAAGCGCAGCACCGGCGAGTCGATGGCCGACTTTTTCAACTGCGAGAGCTTCCATGCGATGGCCGAGAGCACGGGCCCGGATCTGTTCTGGTGGGACTTGGGCAGATTGGGCAACTCGGCCCAGACCGACGTCAATCCGTTTTTCTATGACCCGACCAACGGGACGGTCAGTTGGGGTCAGATCGTGTGGTTGGACTGCGGCGGAACCCAAGCGCCCCGGTAAGACGGGGCCGCGGCCGACCCCTGTTAAGGTCATGATTGCGTGCGTGGTTTGTATCGTTCCAGGCGTCCCCCGGAAAAGAGGGACGGAATCAAAAGATCGGTAGGCAAGGAGGAAGGCGCTGGATATTTAGCCGTGTGGCCCATGCCCCCTGTCCGTCGGCGGCTAAATGGATGCATGTGGGTGAACGGATTCCTCTTTGTCGTCCGGGTTTTCTTTGATTTGAGCAAGATAAGGACTTGTGTTCACACGTACATATCCCGATTTTGTAGATCGTCGGTCCCAAATATCTCTGTTAAGGAGCGGTAAGATGAACAGGCACATAAGGTTCGTGGTTATGTTCGCATGTATGCTGTCTCTGAGTGCCTTTGCGTCGGCGCAGACGGTCGATATCTTCGGCGCCACCTATACGGTCCACGGTCCCTTTGACGTCTCAACGGGCGACGCAAACTTCCTCAATGGCGAGCCGCAGTACACCGGGCTGGGCGGCATGGGATTGGGCTTTAAGTCGGGCGCCACGCCGGCCGAGGATCGCCTGTTCATCTGTGACGAGACCGGGGCGGACGGTGAAAACGCGGCGGTCCTGACCGGCTCGAACCCCACCACACTCGAATTCAACGAGTCGGTTTCAACCATCGATTACATCTGCCGGGTCTTCGGCGAGAACAAGAATCCCGCGGCGATCGATTGGCTGTCGGACGACAGCGACGGTTCGGGGCTGACCAATGATGAAAACGTCCGCATGTTGATGGACGATGGCGGCGACCCCTTCCTGGGGACGCCGTACGGGACGGGCAGCCTGGACCAGGATGCCTATCTGGGCACGGGAACGCAGGTCGAGTCGTACGTGCCAG
>CAUZJO010000176.1:0-7676 GCA_963580245.1 Candidatus Sumerlaeia bacterium
GCCGTCCAATGGCGCCGACGTCGGGGTGAACAACCGCGCGGCGGGCGATGCGGATGACGTGTTCGTCGTCGACTACCTCTTGCTGGTCGAAGACGCCGACAAGATTCCGGTGGAGTTGGGTTCGTTCCTGGTTGAGTAAGGATGGCATGTTGTCTGAAGACCCCGGAGTCCGAGAATTCGGATTCCGGGGTCTTTTTACCATCCGGTAGCCCATTCGAGCTTTGACCGGCAGATGCCGATGCGTCTTCAGCCGCCCAAGGTCTTTCCCTCCACGGCACCTAGTCGATCATCACTCCGAACGCGATGAGACGGGACTCAAGCTGGTTCTTGGCATCCCGGGGAACCCGCTCTTGCCTTTTGCGACCTGTTGACAGAAGGTCCATTTCTGCATTTTTATAATCACCCTTTTGCCCCCAAAATCGCGTCCAACAACGCCGCGGCCGAGGCGCGGGCTTTGTCGCCGATCTCGATGGGGGGGCCGACGCAGGAGGGGCAGCCTTGGTTGCAGCGGCACTCGCCCACCACATCGCGGGCGGCGCGCAGGATCTGGCGGTCCATCCCGAACGCGCGCCGCGCCAGGCCGATCCCGCCCGGCACGCGATCGTAGAGGTAAATGGCCGGCAGGCCGTCGAACGTTGAGCGGACCATCGCCAGCGCCGGCATGTCGCGGCGGTCGCTCATGACGTAAAGCGAGGCGACGTTGCCCAGGACCCAGGCCAGGCCCTTGAGCGCGCCGCCGAGGTCGAGGCCGCGACCCTCGAGCCACGGTTTGGTCTCGGCCCGCAACGTCCACCACGCCGCCTGGGTGGGCAGTTCATACTGCGGCAGGTTGATCTCGCCGTAACCGATGCTCTCCTGCGTCTCGAACTTGACTTTCTTGAACTTGGGGACGGTGATATCGACGCGCACCTCGCCGAAGTTGCGCGAGAGGAGCGGGGAAAACGCGTCCGGTCCCGGCGGCGCGGGCGGATCTTCCCCTGGTGTTTGCGCCGGTTCACTCTGATCGACGTGCAAGACGAACAGGTCGCTCTTGGTGATGGCGTCGGTATAATAATCGGCGCGCACCGCCCGCACGAACGCCTTGCGCCGCTCCCAATCCAGCTCATCGACGTAAAACGTGCGGCCCTGATGCATGTAAATCGCATGCGGGTGGATCAATTCCTGCGCCGAATCGTAATCGACCTCGGCCAGGACGCGCCCGCCGTCGCTCTGGTTGTGGACGATGAAATTTTGCGGCGTCGCCGATCGCAGCGACACCCCCTCGGCCGGAAACGAATCGCTGGACCAGTGATAAAGCCCACCCGAACGGCGCACCGTTTGCTGTTGCTCGAGATACTCGACCAATGCGGCGGGGAACGCGGGGCCGAACGCCTCGTCTTCGCGCAAGGGCACTTCGTTGATCGCGCACTTGAGGTGCTCGCAGAGAATGAGGATGTTGTCGGGGTTCATGATGCCATGTTCGGGCGAGGCACCGAGGAAATACTCGGGGTGGCTCATCAGGAACTGGTCGAGCGGCGAGGAACTGGCGATCATGACCATCACGGCGGTCTGCTGCTTGCGCCCGGCGCGGCCCCCTTGCTGCCAGGTCGAGGCAATCGTGCCGGGATAGCCACACAAGATTGCCGCCTGCAACGCGCCGATATCGATCCCCAACTCCAGCGCATTGGTGGAGACCACGCCCAGGATCTCGCCCGAGCGCAATCCACGCTCGATCTCGCGCCGCTCGTTTGGCAGATACCCGCCGCGATAACCCCGCACCCGACGCGGATCGAGCCTGAGGCGCGCCGCGGCGCGTTTGAGGTACTTGGTCAGGATCTCGACGCGCATCCGCGAGCGGGCGAAAACGATCGTCTGCAGACCCCGCTCCAGAAAGCGCAGCGCCACGCGCCGGGCCTCCTTGACCGAGCTGGCGCGGATGCCCAGTTCCTTGTTCACGACCGGCGGGTTATAGAAGATCAACACCCGCTCGCCGCGCGGCGCGCCGTTGCGGTCGACGACCGAAAAACGTTCCCCGATCAGTTGCTCGGCCATCTGGTCGGGGTTCGCCACCGTCGCCGAGCAACAGATGAAGCGTGGGCTCGAACCGTAAAACGCGCAAATCCGTCGCAGCCGCCGGATCACGTTCGCCACGTGACTCCCGAACACGCCGCGATACTGATGCAGCTCGTCGATCACGACCGTTTCCAGGTTCTCGAACAGGCGGACCCATTTGGTGTGGTGGGGCAGGATGCCGGCGTGCAGCATGTCGGGGTTGCTGACCACGATCTGACCGGCGCTGCGGATCGCGCGGCGCGCGGCGGACGGTGTGTCGCCGTCGAACGTGTAAACCTTGATCTCCCGCCCCAGTGCCCCGGTCAGCTCATAGAGCCCGTGATACTGATCGTGCGCAAGCGCCTTGGTGGGGAAGAGGTAAAGCGCGCGCGCTTCGGGCCGCTCGAACAATCGTTGCAGGACCGGCACGTTGTAACACAGCGTCTTGCCCGAAGCCGTCGGCGTGACCACGACCACATGCTCGCCCGCCAGGCTGCGCCCGATCGCCTCGGCCTGATGACAAAACAGCCGCTCGATCCCCTGACCCCGCAGCACTTCCCGAATCTCGGGCGCCAAGCGCTCGGAAAACGGCCCGTACTGCGCCTCCTGAGCGGGAACCACGTGCCAATGCGCAACATTCGCCGCCAACCGCCGACTGCCCTTGAGTGCCGCCAAGACTTCCTCGATGGTGGTTTGATCGGTCTCGGGTGAGGTGGCGGTGGCTGAAGTCATCATATTACGCGCCCATCCGACTTTCGCTTATTCTTCGCGGGCGTATGGTAGCCGCTCGGAGACTCGAAATCGAGCGAAATCTCCAAGGCGATGGGTCAAACGATCATTTTTTCGGTCTCGAGGTCGAAGAAGTGTGACTTGGCGATGTTCATGAGCAGGGTCTTTTCCTGGCTGGTCTCGGCTGGGACGTGGGCCTCGACGCGGGCAACGAAGGGGCTGTGGCCGGTGGTCAGATAAAGGTATAGCTCCGAACCCATCGGCTCGACGACCTCGATCAGGGCCTTCAGCTTGCGGAAGTGCTGGTTGGTTTGTTGGATGTAGGAGGGATCGAAGAAGGCCTCGGGGCGGATGCCGAAGGTGACTTTGGATTTGCCGTGGGCCCCCAGCTCCTGCTTGTGTCCGGAGAAGACCTCGAATTCGAGTGTACCCTCGTTCTCGCGGAAGGTCAGCGCGCCGTCCCTTTCGCTCAGCTCGCCGTCGATGAAGTTCATCGGCGGCGAACCGATGAAGCCGGCGACGAACTTATTGGCCGGATTGTCATAGAGCTGGATCGGCTCATCGATCTGCTGGATCAGCCCCTCGTGCATCACAACGATCCGGTCGCCCATGGTCATCGCCTCGACCTGGTCATGCGTGACGTAGATCATCGTCGCCTGCAAGCGGTGGTGGAGTTTGCTGATCTCGGTGCGCATCTGGACGCGCATCTTGGCGTCCAGGTTCGAGAGGGGCTCGTCGAACAGGAAGACCTGGGGCTTGCGCACGATCGCCCGGCCGACGGCCACGCGCTGGCGCTGGCCGCCCGAGAGTGCCTTGGGTTTGCGGTCCAGGTATTCGCTGATCCCCAAAATGTGGGCCGCGTCGCGCACCCGCCGGTCGATCTCGGCCTTGGGGAACTTGCGTAGGGTCAGGCCGAACGCCATGTTCTTGTAGACCGTCATGTGGGGGTAGAGCGCGTAGTTCTGGAAGACCATCGCGATGTCGCGGTCCTTGGGTGGGACGTCATTGACAAGCCGATCACCGATGTGGATGACGCCCTCGGTGATCTCCTCGAGGCCGGCGATCATCCGCAGCGTCGTCGACTTCCCGCAGCCCGAGGGTCCCACCAGCACCAGGAACTCCTTGTCCCGGATCTCCAGGGAACACTGGTCGACGGCCGGCTTGGCCACGCCGGCGTAGACCTTCTTGATGTCCTTGAGCAATACGCTCGCCATGATCCGCCCTTGTCCTCAAACGCGTCGGCTGATCGCCAGATCCGGGTATTATGGAGCACCGCCGGAGATTCGCAACCTTTTCGGCGCGGCCGAGCGACTCAGTAGGTCGGCACGGACGGGTCGACCAGAGTGCTCCAGCCGTGGATGCCGCCGACCAAGTTATAGACCGAGGGAAACCGGCTGTTCAACAGATACCCCTGCACGTTGGCGCTGCGCCCACCGTGGTGGCAGTAGCATACGATGGTCTTGTCGCGGGGGAGCTCGCCGACCCGCTCCGGAACGCTCCCCATCGGGATGTGGACGGCCCCCTCGATGTGGCACATGTCCCATTCCTCCGGCTCGCGCACGTCGAGCAGGACAAGCTCCTCGCCGGCTTCCAGCTTCTGCTTGAGTTCGAGCGGCGTGATGGTGGGTGCTTGGCTATCGGTCATCGGATGGTTTCCTCCGCGCGTCCAGATTCCCACCGAGTCTACCCGGCCCGGCCCGCGGGGGCAAGCTCCGCAAAAGGCCGGCCAGCGGGCCGCAATAATCCCAAACCCACGCGACTCCCGTATCTGATCCACACCTCCCAAATCCCCCCCGGCCAAACCCGTCTTGACATCCCCCCGCGCGGTTTCGTATAAAAGATGGGACCTGGGAGTCATTCGGCAGCCCAAGGGAGCGGGAATAGCTCAGTTGGTAGAGCGCTACCTTGCCAAGGTAGATGTCGCCGGTTCGAGTCCGGTTTCCCGCTCCAAATTTTTGACAAGCCACCATACTGATTTTTACTGAGGTTATGGGATTATCCGTCTAGGTTTCCATGCTAGCCCCAATACTGCTCACTTAATGACCTTCACGTGCGTATTCGATCATCTCTCGGACTGTTGCGTCGTGATTTTGGGGCGGATCGGCCCACTGCTCATTTTCCGTTTGATCCTTCGTGGGTTGCGTCGGCCACGGTTTGAGGCCACCTGTTGTGTCGCTTGGGCCCGTGTCCACAGGCTATAATTAAAAACGTTGCGATCGGCCAAGCATATAACATGCACTTTTATAACGAGCAGGTCACGTCTTTGGCCAACGCGATTTCACTCTCGCGATAGTCTCCCATCCGCGTGCCAAACAACACGCGCGCGCCGTGTCGGCGACGTCCAGCGTGCCGGCATCGATCGAGACCAGACGCCATTTGCGATACCACGCCCCTTTGGTCGTTCGCCCCCTTGCTCGGATGGCAATCGGGACAACCAGTTCATCGTGCAGCCGCTGAACGGGTTCGCCGCCAACTCTGATGCGGGCCTGAATCAATCTTGAATTCAGATCTTCGTAAATCTTTCGCATTCGTTGATTTCCAGAGAGCTCCACCAACTTCTGATGGAACTGGATATTGAGGAACGCGAAGCTGTCCGGATTAATGTTCGGGCGCGCAAACTTCGCGTTAAGTTGACACAGCCATCCCATAAGAATTCGCGAATGAGTCGATTTGCGGGTAGGATTCTCTTGGCAAACAACGCGGATATAAGCCGCGCAAGGAGAATACCATATCCAACAAACTGACTAGTTGCAAGTTTATCACATTTAAGTAAATTTGCGAATTCATTCTGATATACGTTGTCTAAAAACTGGCGCGCAAGCATGGGGTCGATAAGAAGGCCCATGGCTTTTCACCTTGGTCCCATGTGATTGCGCTGTTCCATGCTCAGTTGGTTCACGCCCTGAGCCTAAACGATGTCTGTGACACGTTGCGCAATCACACGCCCAAGTTGTTCTGCTTGCGTGACGCCGCGATGGCAAGGACCTGTTTTGGGCCGTGCTGGATCACCTCACCTCTATTTGTACGCGCTTTGGGGGACGCACTTATCGGGGGATGCCGCGTCGATTCAATTACGCCATTCACGTCGTCGACGCCAGCGCCATCCAGTTGGTCACACGTTGCATGGACTAGGCGCGTCATCGTCGCAAGAAGCCCGCCGCCAAGCTGCGCCCGCGTCTGAACTTGCAATGCTTTCCACCGCTCATTTCCATTAGAGATACGGCCCGCCACGGCGACGACAAATACGCGCGCGCGGTTTACGCCGGCAGGTGTGGATGGCGCTGCTGCTTTATGTGCTGCCGCGATTTCTCGCGTTCATCCATGATTGGCGCCATGGTTTCAATCGCGTGTTTTGCCTGTTGCGCTCGACGGTTTGGGACCGGTTCAACCCGCGCGAATTGTTACAAATCCATGGGACGGCAGGCGGCTCGTTTCGAATGCTCGCCGCGCCGCACCAGGCGTATTTGCCCGGTTTTGAACCGACCTGACCCAAGGACGTCTTCAAAGTATGGGACAGCATCGGGCGTCATATCAGAAAAATCGATTCACATGAGAAAAATGTTCTGAATTCACTCTACAGGATTACGCCGCACAAGCACTGAAAATAAAGCGCATTTCACAATAACGACCAAGCGCGCGTGGAACAGAAAAACTGGACGCACGTGCGCCAGTTGCTAGGTTACGACCGGCTGGAGCGAGCCGAACGGGTCGAGCTGATCAACGAGTTGTATCGGTTGTGGGGCCGGCTGCACAATTTGTTCATCCCCACGCTAAATCTCAAAGACAAGGCGCGCGAGGGATCGAAGATCCGCAAACACTACGAAAAGCCAAGGACTGCGGCTCAGAGCGTGATCGAGTCCGACTAGGTGCAGGTCAAAACGAAGAGGCTATTAAAAAAGGAGCTTCGAGGGGCCGATCCCTTCGAACTGAGCGAACAAATTGAGGCGCAACTGCGGCGTGTTCTTACGTTTAATCGCCGCTCGACGATGACGACGCAGTCAACGCTCCTGGTTCGTTCCCGTCCGAAATCTGATTAGGTCTCGCCCGGTAACATTTTCCCATGTGGCAACGGGTCCTGTCCGCCCTTTTCGCCTCAACGGGGTCGGGATGGTGGTTTTTCTCACCGCCAAGGCAATACCCTCTGATCCGAACCGGGAGCACGGCACTGGCCGTTGAAGTTGCCAGGATATTGCCAGAACGGCGCCGGAATGGGACCATCTTGGATTTCGCTTGACCGTTGATCAGTCATTGCTATCATTCAACTTACCCTTTAGGGGTGGTTAGCTCAGTTGGTTAGAGCGCTGGCCTCACATGCCAGAGGTCGAGGGTTCGACTCCCCCACCACCCACCATTGATTTTGTTGAACTTAGCCTTTTCCACCACCGCCCACCTCGATGACATCCGCTATAGCCTGTCTATAGTTTCTATCCAAAGTCTGAATAACACGGGCGTCCGCGTTGGGCAACAAGTGCGCGTAACGTTCGGTCATCTGGATTGTCTTGTGGCCCAGTAAGTCGCGGATTTGATGCAGTGAAATCCCGCCTTGCGCCAGCCAACTGGCGTAGGTGTGGCGTAGGTCGTGGATGCGTCGCTCGCCGATACCAGCCCGCTTGCAATCGAGAAGGAAATCACGCCGCCAGTTCTGACGGTACGGAAAGAGGGGTTCGGATGGTTGACCCCGGCGCGGCGCCAAATAATCAAACCCATATTCCCCATTTTAGAAATAGAAAGTCATGGTATAATTTTTCAAATGGCCGATGAATAAAGGCTGAAGTCGATGTTCGAGCAACAAAAGTTGAGAGATCTGATGGGTGAGAGCAAAAAAGAGGTCTTGCGGGTCCAGTTTGACCCCAGTGTGAAGATGGAATTCCACGGCGAAAGCTGACCAGTGATGGTGGCCTGATTGTTTACCGAGA
>CAUZJO010000177.1:0-7580 GCA_963580245.1 Candidatus Sumerlaeia bacterium
TTCCCCGCTGTTTCGGCAAACACGGGGCAATCTTTTCGTATTGTTCGGGAGTGATCTGCATCATTAAAGGATCATGACGCCATCCGCCCCGAAAGTCAATTGTTTAGTGTTAACAGGCCCTGGCAGGAAATGTTTAAGATCGCGAAAGACGTATACGTCGTCGTCTCGGTTTAACCGAGCGTGATGTAGGGCGATTGATGAAATCGCCGCTATCGATTGAGCAGCCCTCGAACACGCTCACGAGGCGTTTCGCAAACGGGCAGACAAGAGCGGTCGGCTGCTGGTCGAGCGAACCAGGTGGGCGTTAGGCAGGGCATGGCATCGATCTTGCGCGTGCCCTAATCGAGTGTCAGCCGAACGTCCCGGCTCTCATAATTGCGGTTCTTCCGGGAAAAGTGTGGAAAGAATCCCCCCTCCCGTCCCCCAGGGGAAAGCGACAGCCTGCAAAGCACTGGATATGGATTGCATCGGATTGCCGAAGCTTGATCGCGCCCTGCGCCGCGGGTCATGATGGGAATTGCTCGGGAGTCGGACTGCTACCTGGGTCAAAGCGCGGTTCAAGGGGGTGGAGAGTCGTCCATCCCCTTGACCTGTCCCAACAATCCACAGGGGAAACGATCGATGCGCGACACCGGACTGGTTCAGCAAATCCTGGGCTTGGCGCGCCCCTGGCAAGTCAACGAAGTGATCATGGACGAATCCGAGAAGACCATCACCGTGAGGGTGGAGCCGGCGCTGGGGACAAAGCTGGCTTGTCCGGCGCGGGGCCGGCCCGATTGCACGATCAAGGATCGGCAAGAGCGCGCGTGGCGTCACCGGGACACCTGTCAGTTCAAGACGCTGATCGGCGCCTCGCTGGCGCGCACCCAGTGTCCCCAGTGTGGGGTCAAAACCATCAGCCCGCCGTGGGCGAAAAGGCATTCGCGTTTTACGATGTTGTTCGAGCGCTTCGCCATCGACGCTCTGCTGGAGATGTCGATCCAGGCTACTTGCCGCCTCTTGGGCCTGAGTTGGGACGAAGCGGACACCATCATCGCTCGCGCGGTGGGCCGGGGCTTGGCCCGTCGTGATCTGAACAAGCTCAAACGCATCGGCATCGACGAGAAGTCCGTGCTCAAGGGCCATCGCACCATCACCGTGGTCTATGACCTGGAGACCTCCAAGGTCATCTGGACAAGCAAGGACCGTACCGAGGCGACGCTGGACCGATTTTTCGAGGGCCTACCCGCCGAGGTGTTGGGTCGTATCGAGTGCATCACGATGGACATGTGGAAGCCCTACCGGGCCAGTTGCCGCAAATGGATCGCCGACGCCGACGAAAAAACCGTGCTCGATCGCTTCCACATCGAGCGTCACCTGGGCGAGGCGGTCGACAAGGTGCGCAAGCAGGAGCATCGCGAACTGATGGCGGCGGGCATCGACTGGCTCAAGGGGACCAAGTGGGATTGGTTGGTTCATCCCGAGAACTTGCCGGCGGTGCGCGAGGCGCGCTTTGAGCAGTTGCGCCAGTATGATCTGAAGAGCGTCCGCGCCCATGCGATCCGGCAGAACTTCCGGCATTTTTGGAATACCATTTATCCGGCCAATGCCCGCAAGTTTTTCAAGAGCTGGTATTTCTGGGCGACCCATGCCGCCTGGCGCCGATCATCGAAGTGGCCAGGCGCATGAACGGACATTTTGATCGGATCTTTACGTTTTTTACACTGAGGGCGACCAACTCGATCGCCGAGGGAATCAACAATAAAATTCAGACGATCAAGAAGAAGGCGTATGGTTTCCGCAACGTCCGGCGATTTATCAATGCGATTTATTTCCACTGCGGAGGGCTCCAGCTTCATCCACTATAATTCCAGAAGAGGCCAAAATTTAAGTGATCAACTTTTCGGCGTGGCTCGGCAGAACCCCGCTATCCGTTCGCTCGTGACAGACCATGAGCGGCATGCGGGCCAGAATTCCGGCCTCGGGCAGCAGCGTGCGTTGGGTATATTCCCGTGGGACTTCGGTGAGCGACCCACCGCATTCATGGGCGATGGATTTGCCGTAATCGCTCGTCGGTCCTGACTGCTCGTACCAATCCTTGAGGTCGGAGATCCCCATCAGCAGTGCTCCGGCGGCGAACACGCCGGGATGATGCTCCAGCGTCAGCCCACCGGTTAGGCCGCCCATGGACACCCGACAAGGTAGATCCGGCTGCGGTCAACCGGGTAATGGCTGACCATGTAATGCACAAGATCCATCACGTCCTGCTGCGCGCGTGGCGCGCCGAAGTTGGTGCAATCAGGGTATATTTCACCCTTTTCCTGCATAACATCCACCTGGCCATTCTACGGTCGAAAAACAACCATCGGAACCGAATCAAACGAATGGCTCAAAGACCGATCAGTCAATTAGCAACACTTCGTCTACCCTACCGATTCGTTCTCAACATACGTTCAGCGAAAAATCTATTGAAATGGCGTTCATCGGAGTTACAATTTCCGGGCCGATGCCTGAGATTCTTAATTCGGGTGAGTTAAGTGGGGAATTCCGGTTTAGGGGGTTTTTTCGGGCGGGACGGGCAACGAACAGTCAGTCCGATTTTAATTGGAGGAGGAGTTGCGAATGTTAACCGAGCAGCAGGTTGAGTTTTACAGGACCGAGGGATACCTTGTGGTGGAGAATCTGTTCAGCGCTGAAGAACTTGCCCCCATTAACCGGGTCATCGATGGGTTTATCGAGCGTGGCAGGACCCTTAAAGAAAGCGATGATGCGATTGATCTGGAGGAATCACATACACTGGAGCGCCCCAGAATTCGGCGCATCAAGAACCCGGACCAAAATCATCCCGTCTTCCGTGATTTTGTTCGTCATCCCAAGTATGTGGCCGTGGTCAGCCAACTGCTCGGGCCTAACATTCGGCTGCACACTTCAAAACTGAATCTCAAGCTGGGCGGGTTTGGCGCGGCGGTTCAGTGGCACCAGGATTGGGCGTTTTATCCGCACACGAACGACGACGTCCTGGTCAGCGGCGTTTTGCTCGATGATATGGTCGAGGAAAACGGGCCGCTGCTGGTCATGCCCCGAACCCACAAGGGACCTATTTTCGATCACCACAACGACGGGTATTTCGTTGGGGCATTCGATACGAAAGAGAGTGGGCTGGATTTTTCGCAGGCTGTGAAGTTGATCGCACCGGCTGGATCGCTGGCCCTTTTCGCCGCGCGCCTCGTTCATGGTTCCGACCTGAACCGGTCCGCGTTGCCGCGCCGGGTGCTTTATTACGAACTCACGGTGGCCGACGCCTGGCCTTTGGGAGGCACTTATTCCATGGGATTGATGCCTGATCTGGAAACCTACAACAAACGGATGGTGGCCGGCGAACCGACCCTTCAACCCAGGCTCGAGAAAGTCCCCGTGCGTATTCCACTGCCAAAGCCTCAAGGACAGCAGGGAATTTACAATGTTCAAAAACAGGCGCGCAATCCTTTTTTTTGAAAGCGCCGAGGCCGGTTGATAAGACCATTTAGGGAAAGGCCCCCTGATGTTTTTGGGGGCGGCCTGGCTTCAAGGCATAATGGGTCCGTGTGCAAGGCGAGCTGGCAAGAGCCTTCGAAGGATTGGGTCGTCCAAAAGGCAAGAATAATTTGAAGCCCACCATTCAATCGTCCCAACCCAAGGCCACCTACCTGCACTGGGTTATTCTGGGCATCCTGTTTCTGGCCAGTGTGAATAATTACCTGGATCGCCAGGCGCTTTCCGTCTTGAAGCCGATCCTGCAGGACGAAAGCGCATTGGGAATCAGTGAGATTGAGTATTCGTACATCGTCATGGCCTTCCTGTTGGCTTATGCAATAATGTATACTGGCAGCGGGAAAATTATCGATGTTCTCGGGGGACGCATGGGAGTGGCGTACTGCCTGTTTTCCTGGTCGGTGGTGGCCGCCGGGCATGCCTTGAGTAGCGGCTGGAAAAGCCTCTGTTCGTTTCGATTCTTGCTGGGTTTATCGGAACCCGGACTTTTTCCTGGCGGCATAAAAACGATCTCCCGTTTCTTTCCTGTGCAACAACGGGGATTAGCGATATCCTTCATGATCAGCGGCATCAGTCTGGGAGCCATCATTGCGCCTCTTCTCATTATCAGACTCGAAGCCCTTTTTGGTTGGCGAATGACCTTTGTGGTGACAGGTTTATCAGGGTTCTTGTTGTTGATCCTATGGTTATTGATATTCCCGAAATCAGCCGAGACCGATCCCGAGGCGCTATCGGGTACGGCGGGCGATACCGGGAACAGTAAGAAGATTCGCTGGAGAGACCTTTTCAAGTATTCTCAAATGCGGGCCTTCTTCGCATCTCGATTCGTGGGAGACCCGGCCTGGTATTTTATCCTTTTCTGGCTACCCGGTTATCTCGTGAATCAGCGAGGTTTTTCCATAGAGTTCATGGGCGGAACGACTTGGATTCCCTATATTGGAATGGATATCGGATTGATCCTGGGAGGGCTGTTGGCGGGCTATCTGATCAGAAGGACAGGGAAGATATTCCTGGCCCGAAAAACGTTGCTGGCCCTATCCGGTGTTCTGGCACCGGCGGGGATATTGTGCTCCCAGTACGACTTTGCCAACCCTTATTTTATTATTCTGTCTCTCGCGGTAGGGACTTTTGCCATGGGACTGTACGCCTCCGCCATGCATTCCCTTCCGAGCGATCTGTTTCCCTTCCATGTGGTGGCATCCGTTTACGGATTGGGAGGAACGGCCGGGGCCATCGGGGGATTTCTGTTTAGCCGTTTTGTTGGCGAGTTGGCGGACAGGGACATGTTCACCAACATCTTTATCATTTCGGGAGTGATGTATCCTGTTTCAATACTGATCATGTGGTTCTTCATGAAGCCGATTCCCGAGGGGAAATCCGGCGATAGCGAGAAAGAAACACCCTGACACGAGCGCCCCGCTGGGTTTTCAGGGAACCTCAAAAACCCCGGTTTGCAGTCGTCCCCACGGGACTCCAATTCGTTATCGGTTTGATTTCCCGCCACTTGCGTGGCGGGCTGAATGCAATCGTCCCTGCCGGGACTGAATTTGCAGTATCTA
The DNA here is from genome assembly GCA_963580245.1 of Candidatus Sumerlaeia bacterium. Lineage (GTDB taxonomy): Bacteria > Sumerlaeota > Sumerlaeia > MVZB01 > MVZB01 > CAUZJO01. The sequence continues at coordinate 5,070 of CAUZJO010000177.1, forward strand.
CGTGCGTTTGCCCTCACGGCATTGATTCTTGACATCAACCTGGAAATCCCTATCCTCAGAATAGGGGTAGTAGAACTCGGCGTAACGATTGGATCAGATGAGGGGACGACGCTCAATCGGCAGAGTCAGTAGGCCGCGCCGCGGCTCAAGGCCTCCAAGGTTATTCATGTGGGTCGGGCATTCGTGATTGAGAACCTTCCCTTGGCTTATAATAGAAACCGATGAACCAGATCAACGTTGAAGCCACCGAAAGCGGCCATCGAGCAAAGGTGGTCATCCGCAATCCCTTGGGCTTGCACCTGCGCCCTGCCTCCCAAGTGGTTAAGGTGGCCGGCCAGTTCGAGGATTGTGAGGTCACCTTGACTAAGGATGGACAAACGATCAACGCCAAGAGTATCATGGGCGTGATCATGTTGGCCGCCGAGCAAGGCAGCGAATTGGTCATCGAGGCCACCGGACCGAGATCGGAGAGGGCCGTGGCCGCGCTCTCTGAAGTTGTCGATAGCGGCTTCGGTGAGAGCTGATCGGCATCTGACCCAGCCGACACACCCGAGGCGCCGATGACCCCCGCCCCAAAGCCCCCTTCCCGAACCCTTCACGGCATTCCCGTCTCGCCCGGTATCCATATTACCAGCGTTTTCCTCTATGATCCGGTGCACGCCGTGATCCCGCGGCGCACGGTCGCCAAGGGCGGGGTTGAGCAAGAGAAGCGCGCACTGAGCAAGGCGCTGGAAGAAGCGCGCGCGGCCCTACTTGAGACGCGCAACAAGGTCCGTGAGAATTTGGATGAGTCTCATGCCGCGATTTTTGACCCCCAATTGATGATCCTGGACGATCCGGTCGTGATCGCCAGCACCCACGAGCGGATCGAAGAGTGCCAGGAGAACGCCGCTCGGGCCTTCATGACCGTGATCAAGCAATTCGTCGAGCAATTCGCCGCCTTCGACGTTCAATACTTGGCCAGCCGGGCCACCGATATTTTGGACGTCGGAAACCGCGTTTGTCGGCATTTGGCGGGCGACGAGAGCGGCGAGGGCGAAGCCGGCCGTTTCAAACTCGATTCGGAGGTCATTGTGCTGGCGCGCGATCTGAGCCCTTCGGAAACGGCCCATCTCGGTCAGAGATATCTGCGCGGGCTGGCGACCGAACTCGGGGGCCACACCTCCCATACGGCCATCCTGGCCAAGGCGCTGGAGTTCCCGGCCGTCGTCGGCATCGGTTCGTTCCTGACCGGCATCCGCCCGGGGACGCAGGCGATCATCGACGGCTTCGCGGGCACGCTGACGCTCGACCCCAGCTCACGCGAGGCGGCACGGGCACGCCAGCGGCGCAAGAAGCATCAGGTCCACGACCGCGACCTGGAGAAACTCAAGGACCTGCCCGCCGAGACACTTGACGGGTATCACATTGACCTGGCCGCCAACCTGGAACTGCCGATCGAAATACCCCACGTGTTGGCCCATGGGGCCGACGGCATCGGCCTGTTTCGCACCGAGTTCCATTATCTGGAAACCAACCGGCTGCCGACCGAAGAGGAATTGTTCGACGTCTACAAAAATGTCGTTTGCCGGCTGGCACCCCAGTCGGTGATCTTCCGCACGATCGACCTGGGAGGCGACAAATTCGCCTCCACGCTCCAGACTGAGCGAGAGATCAACCCGTTTCTCGGCATGCGCGCCATCCGGCTGTGTCTGGCGCATCCCGACGTCTTCCGCACCCAGTTGCGGGCAATCTTGCGGGCCTCGGCCCACGGGACCGCGCGCATCATGTTCCCCATGATATCGAGCCTGCAGGAGGTCCGCGAGGCCAGACAGATTCTGGAAGCGGTGCAAGAAGAGCTGCGAGCGGAAGGCCAGGCATTCGACGAGAAAATCCAGGTCGGGATCATGATCGAGATCCCGGCGGCGGTCATTACCGCCGATCAACTCGCCAAAGAGGTCGACTTCTTCTCGATCGGCACCAATGACCTGATTCAGTACACCTTGGCCGTGGATCGCGGCAACGAGGAGGTCGCCCCGCTTTACGACCCCTTCCATCCGGCGATCCTGCGGCTGATCCGGATGACGGTCGACGCGGCCCAACGCGAGGGGATCTGGTGCGGTCTGTGCGGCGAGATGTCGGCCAATCCCCTATGCGCGCTGCTCCTGGTGGGGATGGGGATGGACGAGCTTTCGATGGGCGCGCTGGCAATCCCCGAGATCAAGCGTGTGATCCGCCAGGTCAAGCTCTCCGAGACGCGGAGGCTGGTCGAGGAAATCTATACGATGCGCACTTCGCGGGAAATCCATGAACACGTCCGCAACGCCTATCGTTCTATCCAGTGCCGGCGCATGCGTTCGGCGGCCGCCGCGAGAGCTTGACTGACGCATGCCCGACCAGACGACGACGTCAGGGTCCAGCCCGGAAATCGGTCCGCCAATCCGAGAGCCCTCCGTGAGTCGCGCCGTCCCGCGACATGTGCTTGCCTGGTCGGCGGCGGCGGCTGTTTTGCTCGTCTATCTGGCCACCGCC
>CAUZJO010000178.1:0-7567 GCA_963580245.1 Candidatus Sumerlaeia bacterium
TGTTCCAGGCCGCGTCGGGGTAGAGCGCTCCTGACGCGAAATCCCCATCGGTCCCCATATCGCTGATCCGTTCGTCGGGGCCGACCTCCGCTCCCGTCGCGCCTGCGACCACCTGAAAGAAGACCTCGTATTCGTCTTCAACCTGGGGGGCCGTGTCGTCGTCGGCATCCCAAACCACCAGGTAGACATTATCGGTGGCATTGTACGAAACCCTGGGGCGAGAGGCGTCAAAACTGGAGTTTCCATCTCCTCCCAAAGTCTGCGTTCTGTCTGGAATAGCTGCATCCATACTGCATTAACGCTGCATCGGCTTCCAAGCGGTTCATTTGGCATCGGGAAAGCCTCATACCACCACACATGAGACCTCCCTGCTCGACGCAACGCTGGGCAGCCGGTTCGGGGCGATCTCACGCGCTCGATGCGTAGCCATTCTGGTCTGCAGTCCGGAAATCCTCCGAATTCGCTGCCGTTCGGTGGGAGAAATGAAGATGGCAAACTCAATGTGCAGGTTTATCGAATTGTCAGCGGGGAGTCTCTCCCAAAAAGCGGTATACAGAACCCCGGAGAAAGCAGATAATTGAAGGGAGTCGGGTTGTCGTATTGAACAAATCAGGATTGGATGATGAGGATAAATTTCCGTCACGTCGCCACCTTTACGGCTTTGTTCATGTTCACTTTATTTACATGCAGGGTGGGGCATACCGTACCTGAACTGGACTGGCTGAAACCCACGGCCGGTCAGACCGGCAAGGTGGTTGAACTCGAGATTCACGGCAGCGCACTCGCCGGTGTTCATGCCGTATGGTTCGGCGGCAATGGGTGTAATTATTCGGTTGAACCGGCCGCTTCGACAACACCATCCACCGGCACAAGCACACAGAATCATCTATCCACCAGCCCCGGCGGACTGCAGGCCATAATCAGGCAAGTCCTGGTCAAGGATGACAAAAACAGCGATGATCGCGCCATCGTGCAAATGACGATCAAACCCGACGCAAGGGTCGGCCTGCACAGCCTGCAGCTGGTCTCTCCGGGCGGGCTTTCAAACAGCCTGTCCTTCGCCGTCGTCCCCGATGGGGTCATCACCATAGCCGATGCTCCACACAATACCCCCGCAACGGCTCATCCGATACCGGTCCCCGCCGCAATTTCCGGGCGGTTCTCCGGTCCCCACCGCCTGCATTATTATGCCTTCGATACCGCATCCGGACAGACGATCGGGTTCGAAGTGCCCGTCCTGTACGGTGCCGACCGGCTGGATGGACAACTCGCGCTTTATGAAACGAAGGGCAGCTGGCTGGACCCGGGGCAATCGCGCCGGCTCGTTTTCAATGAAGAGAATGCTTACGGGGTTCAGCCGACCGACCGCAAAGTGTCTTATCATTTCACTGCACCGGGCCGTTACGTCGTCGAAATCGGCTCCGTCTTCGGTCAGGCCGGTATGGCCTATTCCTATCTTCTTCAGGTCCACCCGGTCATCCCCGCCGGCCGTGAACGCGATGACCTGGCCTGGGCCCATGATCGAATGCAGACTGTCATCTCGAAATCGCCTCACGAACCGTCGGTTGACACTCAGGAAAATCCCGATGACCCGAATACCATCAAAGCCAACAGCAGTTTCAGTCTTGTCACAAATACTGAACCCGACGGTGAGGATGACAAGGCCGGGCTGTTCAGTTTTCCGGCGGTCCTGACGGGCTCCATTGAACATCCCGGCGATATCGACTGGTTCAAGTTCAACGTCGAGCCTACCACGGACGGCCAGACACTTGCGTTTGAGATCGATACTCCCCGTATCACCGAACCGTTCTTCCACCCATGCCTTGAAGTCCTCATCGAACACGATATCCATAGGAAACGAAGATGATCAACTCTCCAATCGTTGACGCCCACTTGCATATTTGGGAACCGAGCCGATCAAACGTCCGGTATTCCTGGTTGCAGAACGTCCCGAAACTGAACAGAGATTTCTCCCTGGCCGACTACAATGAGGCATGCGGTCCCGTGAAGGTTGAGTCGATGGTGTTCATTCAATGTGACGCGGACCATGCGGACTACCAGAAGGAAGCCGATTGGGCCGAGGAACAGGCGACAACAGATCCGCGCATCCGGGGAATTGTTCCCACGGCACCCTTGGAGAAAGGCGACGGGGTTAAGCCGATTTTGGAGCGCATGGCGTCCAATCCTCGAATCAAGGGAATTCGGCGGCTTATCCAGTCCGAGGAAGACGTTGAATTCTGTCTACGACCGGACTTTGTGCGCGGTGTTCAGTTGCTCCCAAGTTTCGATCTGAGCTTCGACATCTGTATCTTCAATCCTCAGACGGCGAATGCCATCAAAATGGTTGCCCAATGTCCGGAAGTCCGGTTCATCTTGGATCATGTCGGTAAGCCGGATATCAAGAATCAAGTGCTTGATCCGTGGAAGGACCAAATGAAAACCTTGGCCGGGTTCGAGAACGTCCACTGTAAAATGTCGGGTTTGGTCAACGAGGCGGTCTGGGGAAATTGGGCGCCTGCGGATCTAAAACCGTACATCGAATATGTTATCGAATGTTTCGGATTTGATCGGCTGGTCTATGGCGGTGACTGGCCGGTTTGCTTGTTATCGTCCACGGTCCGTCGATGGTTCGACACGCTTTCGGATGCTTTATCCGATTACGCGGAAGATGAATTAATGAAGCTCTTCCACGATAACGCCATCACCTTTTACCGGCTCTGACCCGCAATGAGTGATAATGATAAGATTGATGATATGCCTACGAGCGTAATTATCGTTACATGAGAGCGAAAGAGCTGGCGTTGCTTCCAGGCCACCAGGCTCTCTCAGCTCAACGCATTAGGTATTACGGTCCTTGTGATCGCGGCCGCTCTGTTTGGCTACTCAAATACTTTAAAAATCTAAGCATGCATGATATGGTGTGCTGTACATTAGCTTCTGATTATGCAAAAGGAATAACTTATGCTTCCATTTCTGATCGTTGATAGCCATCTGCATCTATGGAATCTTGACAGGCTGCATTATCCCTGGCTAAGCGATGTACCTTTTCTTAATAGAAACTTCCTGCTGGAAGATTTTAGAGAGGCCTCCGGTTCGGTGGAGGTCGAATCCATGCTTTTTATTCAGTGTTAGGCTCATCCCGCAGAGGCGTTTGATGACGATTATGCAATGAGGGTAGTGCTTGTTAGTTGAAGGCAAGCCCCCCATTTTATAACGTTTTCGTGAGATTATTCTCTTGACTTCGCGCCGCGCTTGCCCTATAGCTTTATCGAAAGCTTGAGAGTAGTATCCGATCCGTCGCGCCGGGCGTTACCTCGTTCACGATGGACCTGGGCATGACCACGCTGGAGGCGCAGCACAACAACACGGAGTCAAGCGCCACGTTCAATTGGTTCGTCGTCAAATTCGCCGAGACCGGGACCATTCCGAACGTCGTTAACGAGTGGACGCTCTATGAATAAGTCGCCCGTCTCGCTGAGGCCAGGCATCACACATTAACGCCGATCTTATGAATAAATGGGTCAATCATAAGGTGCTGTTCGACCAGGACAACCTGACCGTTGACTATTACATCAATGATGGCACCGGTGAACAACTCTTGATCGATGATCTCGCAACTTGCGGCACGCCGTTGGGTGATGCGAGTTATCCGCATTTCACGTCAATTCCATTCGTGGGTGGCGCCACATACTACATCGACAGTTTCATTCTGGGGACCGAATATTTTGTCCCCGTTGCATTGTCGGAGTTCACGCTTGAATAGGGCTCCATCAGGGGGGAGGCCCAGCCGGCCTCCCCTCGGCCCTTTCGTCATGAGAACCTCTAGCGAACGTGAGGAGGCCGAGAATGGTATCCAATGGGATGTTGCACAGTATCAAAAGGGGCTTCACGCTCATCGAATTGCTGATCGTCGTGGCGATCATCGTGATCCTGGCGGCCATCGCGGTACCGAACTTCCTCGAGGCACAGACGCGATCGAAGGTCTCGCGGGTCAAGGCCGACCACCGCGCCTTGGGCGTCGCGATAGAAGTCTACTACACCGATTACAATCAATATCCGCTGATCGACATCGGCGATTTCACGCCGAATAATCACCAATACCAGATGAGGCGGGCGACGACGGCGCTCTCGACGCCGATCGGCTACATCAGCCGGGCGTTCATGATCGACATCTTCCGGCTCGGCGACGTCCCGCGTCATCCCTCCCGCTACTATCAGTTCGCCACGGGCGACCAGAACAGCCTGGAGCGTTCCGCCGCGACGACCACGCAAATCGAAAGAAGGATTTTCGAGGGCCTGTGGCCGAGAAACGTTTACGCCATCATTAGCACCGGGCCGACCCACCAGGACAACTCCTACTCGGCCCGCTATCCCTTCAGTTGGGGTCTCCCCTACGACCCCAGCAACGGGACGGTCAGCCTGGGCGACATCTTTCGCAACGGCCCCGGCAACAAGGTCCCCAAAGGCTGGCTTGACGGCGATCAATCCCAATTCACTCAGGACCATCCCTTTTGAGCTGGATGACTCGGGTCGCACGAGACATGGCTCGTCACGATGACGACTGGCAAGTGAGTCCTCGTGCTGACGCTGCCTGCCGGTTTGTTGGCGGTGAGTTTTTCCGCTCAACGTGATCAGATGGGCATGGTGGGTGAGCCCGTTCAGGGCGGCCGATTCCACCAGCGCCCGATCGCCAAATTCAAACAACCAACGGCAAGAACGCTTACCGCTCTTGAGAGAGACCTCGACGACTGGTACGAGCAAAAGAAACGCGGCAGGCGGTCGCGGGTATTCGTCTTCCCGAAAGAGGACGCGATCTGGTTTATGGTGCGCCACGGCGATCCATTGCGACGCGAAGGGCGAGAACGAGGTGGCGCCTGTCGGATTAGAGACTAGCGAGCCGCCTCTTGGCCTACCGACTGACATCAAGCAAGAGTCTGGAACCATCGATTGCCAGACCAGCGCGAACGGGCGTCTCGTTGGGGGTTACACTACCCCGGCCATTGACAACGGATACCCACCGGACAAACAGGCCAAGGCGACGGTGCTGGAACAGGCGGAGCGGCTGTGCGAGGAGTGGGCGGCGTGAAACAAAGCTCGGCGGCCTTGACCTTGAAGCCGCGGTGCTGTTCGGGCGTGACCACGGTCGGAATCGTTTTCTAATCCTTGCCGTATTCCTGATCCTTGTCGGGCTTGGCGGGACACCTGCTCGGTCGGTCAGCGGCTCGATGGAGAGGTTGGAATCAACGTCGGGCAATAATGGTGATTTTATCTATGAACATAACTGGATATTAGTTAGATATAGAGTTATCATTGGAGTATCTCAGTAGAAGGAGGCTCCAATGAGCTATACCATGATCAAGACGGCGGGCGGATTGTCGGCTCATGAGTGCGTATCGGCACTTCAAAAGCATATCCGGCGCGGGCGCGAGGAGGAAGCAATGGCCGTCTTCTTCGAGATGGCCCGAACCGGCAAATCTCTTTTTACCTGGGCGGTTAATCGGTTAAGGATCATTGCCCACGAGGACATCGGATTGGCCAGTCCCCAGGCCGTGATTTTCTCCTCTCTCGCCCTCAATGATGCCGAGAAGTGGTATCCGAGGAAGCTATCGTGGAAATTGGCCGTCGCCGACGTGATCCTGATGCTCTCCAGGGCGGCCAAATCGAGGGAGGCCGACCATTTTCAGTCGGCGGTTTCCCTGGAGGCGGTCTATCATAACCGGGTGCCCACAATCCCGGACGAGGCACTTGACAAACACACGATGCGGGGGAAACGAATGGGGCGAGGGGTCGAGCCCTTCGTCAACGAAGGCACTCAATTGGTCCCTCCCAATCCCAACGACCCCTACCGGGAACGGGCCGAAGAAATATGGTGCCTTGAGGAAAAGACCGGCGTTAAGATCGATGGCATGAGCGAGGCGGCGAAGAACGCCAAGGCCGCCAAAGACGGCCAAATGAGTATGTTTGATGGCTAAGAAGGCCAATCTCGGAGAACGGCCCACGAAGCTCAGCCCGGAGTTGACGAAACGGCTGTGCGCCCTCCTCTACGCCGGGAATTACGTCGAGACAGCCGCCGCCGCGTGCGGGATCGCCAAAAAGACTTACTATGATTGGCTCAGGAAGGGCGCTCGGGACCGGGACGCCCGGAAACAGACTGCTCTTGCCAAGTTTTCACACGCCATTGAAAAAGCGATGGCCGATTCCGAGGTAAGAGACCTGAAACTGATCGACAGGACGGCTCAGGAGGGTGTGTGGCAGGCGGCGGCCTGGAAGCTGGAGCGGCGGTTTCCGAATAGGTGGGGAAATCGCGCCAGGATGGAGGTCAACGGACCGGAAAGCGAACCCGTCGAAGTCGAGGTGGTCGAGGCAAGGAAGAAAGTTGCCGCGCTGATCGAATCGCGGGCCGAGGAACTGGCGGCGGCCAAGGTCTTGTCGGGCGGGAACGGGTCCGGCGCTCGATCCAAAGAGTATCTATCACCCGGATGAATGACGGAATCGGCCTCGGCACGTACTTCGAGCGGGTCTTCAGGAGGACGGGCAACGGCTTCGGGGTTTTCGGCGAGGAAGAGGTCCTTGTCATGGCGACCGATGTTGTGACGGTTCACTTGCTAAAATAGGAGGCGAGATCATGCGTCGGATCGAGATCGACAACGAGCGCGACGCCAACTGGCTCAAGCATACGCCCGGCCATCGCGAGAAGGCCGCCGACGCGCTCACCAAGCAAGACAAGGAGCGGGAGGCGAAGGGCCGTGTTTAACGCCTACGCAAACCAGACCGTGACGAGGACCCGCGATACGCGGGACAAATACCCCGTGGCCAACATCTTCTGGCTGATTCCCCCTGGTCATCCCCTGGCGGATGGTTCTTTTTGCACCGAACGGGCATCGTGTAAAGGAGGCGACAAACGGCCTAAAATCCGTTTTCTCGCGATGACCCGATAGTGGGTGAGGGTGGGGCAAGGAAATCGATTCTCGCGGCTCTGGCTGGGTTTTATAGTAGGATTCCCGTGAATCTGGAGGCTTGAATGCTCTCGCCGGTCACGGAACCGTTGGACAGGCGCGCGATCGATCCCCTGGCCGGTCCCCGAGATAACTCTGGACGATCCACGCGCAAAACAGTATCAGCGCGAGTACGGCGGCAGCTATATCCGTGCGTTGCGTCGGGCTTCAAGAAATCCGACTGCCTGAGATTCGACTTGCACTTTACCCTCGGTTGGATGATACTACCCGATATGGTCGAATTGGTCAATCGAATTGGCGAGCTGGATCGAAAAGCCAGAGGAGGCACGATATGCGTTACAACAAGTCGCCCCGTTCAGACCGTGAGGCCAGACGAGTGCCCCGGGAGCTTCGCGAGTTTGTCGACGCGGAGCTTCGGGAGGGGGAGAAGATCGCGTGGATGGGCTGTCCGAACGCCCGCCCGTTCCCCCTGCCAACCCTGCCTCTCGTGCTCTTCGCAATCCCCTGGACAGCGTTCGCCGTATTCTGGATCGTGAGTGCGGCTTCGATGGGAGATTCCGGTCCCGGTTCCGAAGGAGTGTTTAGGTTTTTCCCTCTCTTTGGCGTCCCGT
>CAUZJO010000179.1:0-7334 GCA_963580245.1 Candidatus Sumerlaeia bacterium
TGGGAGCGTGAATGACTGCAATCACAAGACTTATGATATCCCCCCGCCGGAAGAAGTCAAGCGCACAATTCGCCGTATGATGTTGAAATTATTAAGGTTAGATGGTTTTAGGACGGGAACGAATTAGGCGCGCTCATTCGCAAAGGCAAATCCGCGAGAGCCGTCTATTTGAGTCGATCCGCCCGCTCGGTGAAGCCGGTGATCATCGTCGAGTTCGTGTTTATGTGCTCGGGCGCGGCGAACCACCAGGGATCGGCTCCCCAGACGCGCCGCGCCTTGTCGGCGTTCACAATGCGCGAGGTGAGATTGGGCGTGAGCGAAATGACGACCGGTTTACCGTACGCCCGAATGACCTCGTGCTGCATCCGAAAAACTTCCCAGTTCCTGATCCAGGCGCCGGATTCCAGGTAATACATGTCGTGGTAATCCGTTTTTGTGGTCATTCCCATGCCGCGGCCGCAGGCGTTATCGAGGAGAAGCGCGGTGGGATCGAGATCGCGCTGCCCTTCTTTATTCGCCTCGTGTGTCGACGATCAAGGAGACTTCCGCGAGCTCCATCCATGGCGCGGCCAGCATATCCAGATGCACAAGAAGCAGGCCGTATTCCTGATTGAATTCAAAGTCAGGCACGGAGTGTTTCTGCGCTTGAATCATTTCGATTGCGTGGGGCGGGGCCGAAAGGCCACCGATCGCCACGGCGAAACCGCTGGTGGCCACGGAGACTTTGCGGGGTGGCCGTGGTTTCAAGCGCAAGGAAAGACGATGGTCCCCCCACTGGGCCGACAGCACCTGGCCCTCGGGCGTTACGTGGAGATTGCGCCCATTGGCGGCAACGACGGTCGTTTCCGGAATCACCAGCCGGCGATGGAGCAGCGCGAGCGCGCGAGCCGGCCGGTCGTCCCAATAATAGGCTTCCATGCCGATATTTATAATTCGATCGTTGCGAGCGTCGATCCAGTGCGCCCAGGTTCGGGAGCCGGGCGGCTTGGCGGTGCTCAGCGCCCAAAGAATAATGCCTTCGGAAATTGAATCGAAGGGGAATGAAAACTCATGGTATTGGGAAAGTTCAGCCAGGGCCTTGGCGTACTCCACGCCCGTAAATGAGACGGGCGTGCCGACGAACGGGTAATGACCATGGGCCGCGCCGATGTAAGCCAGCGTCGTATATTTGCCGACAATGTCCGACCCGGCGTCCCATGTGTAGAGGAACGGCAATCCCTTCCAGGCCCATTGCTCGGCGCACTCGAGCCACTGGCGATCGCCGGTCAGCCGATACCCTTCGACAAATGTCTTGATCGCATAGCCGGCGCCCATCTGGCCGGTGTTGTGGAGCGGAGCTTCCCAGATTTCGGCGCCTTCGGGCCGGTTAAATTGACTGATCCGGTCCAGCGCGAGCTTGGCCGACTCGATCAAGTCCGGTCGCCCTGAAAGGCGCGCCGCCTGCAGGAGCTTGGAGGCTTTATCGGGATAGATGCCGCTGATGCCGCCATGAGTCGTGCAGGTGCCGATCGTGGTCTTGCCCGGCGGCGCATAACGTGACAGGACGTGCGCGCCCAGGGGACCGTGTTCCCGCCACGGCCAGCCCCCGATCAGCCGGCGCTGCACGGCGGGCCCCGGATCGCGCGCCCAATCGATCGGCCAGGAGCCGTCTTCATCCTGCAACTTCCGCCAGGCCATCCCCTCGGCGACGATCTCCATGCTTCGTCCCACGATGGAGCGGCGGTCGCCTTCTCCTCCTCCCAGAACGGAATCCTTGATATACCAGTAGTAGTCCACGAGGTCGACTTGGGGTATTTCGCCAAACCCCCAAAACTGGAGTTCTTCCTCGATGCTGCGCGTGATGGCCGGGGGATCGGGAATGCCATGGGTTTCGTACCAAGTCCAGATCGGACTCAAATCTTCGGCATCCATCGCGCTGATAATGCGGAACTGGAGCCGAAGAGGTTTTTCGGGCGCAAGTGGATACGGATGAGTCGCCTCAAGCCGATTGCGCTCCACCCATTGCGGCATCGCCGGCAGGAATAGGCCCATCAGATGATGGTTGTAGCCCTGCAGCCAGTTGTGCGAGGCGAACACGGCCGCGGGGCGATCGTGCTCGCCGTCCCATTTCTGGAGCGGGTCCCACATCAGCCCAACCATGCGCCGATCGGTGGTCACGCCCATGACGGGTACCGCGATCTCGTTGGGATGGGGGACGTAACGCTCCAATCTTTTGAGCGTCGCTTTGGCCGGCCGGACAATGCTCGAAGAACGCTCCTCCGCGGTCAGCCACTCAATGCCCGGAAAATGAGCCGAATCCTTGCGGATACCCGTTTCGCGTTCCCCCGCCATCAGGAATGGGCTGTGGAAGGCCAGCAGTTCCCTCGGGCCGTCCGCGGCGAGCGAGCAGTTTACCTCCACCTGATTGTTTTCGATGATTTGGAAGGTTACGCGGGCCGTCCAGTTTACGCCGTCGGCATCCGTCCAGGAGTCGACGAAGGTCGCGCTATCGTCAGTGGAATCTTCGACCTGGCAGGCGAGCATGCGTTCCTGGTCGCCCCCGCTATCGCGATAAATGACCTTACCCAGCGAGCGGCCCATGGCCAGCCGGATGCGCGAGACGCCGTCAATCCCATCCACCGCGAATATGCGGTAACCTTCTTCTTCCTTCAGGAATTTCAGCTCAAGATTGTCGCGCGCCAACGCCAGCAGGTTATCGGAAGCTGGATTGTCTGCCCATAAAAGCGGCGGAACGGTGGCCAGCAACTCCATTTGGGGAATGACTGCGGTTTCAATGGAAGCCGTATCGACAGGCGCTTCGCCCGCGGCCTTGCGGGTGGTCACGGTGAGCGATCTCTGGCCGGGGGTGGAAGCTTGCAGTTCCCATGTCAGTTCGGCGCTCGCGCCAGGCGCAAGTTCTTCCTGGAGACGCTGGGCGGCTTCGCCCGCCAGGGCCAGTCCCCCGCCGGCCGACACCTCGACCGCGGCGCCGGCCGCGAGAACCGCGTTGCCGATATTGTGCAGCCGGACTCGCATTCGATTCGCTTCTCCTGGATAGGTGAAAGCTTTCTCCAGGATCGGTTCAACCAGCAGGTTGGCGGCCAGGGGCACATCAAGTTCGGTATTGTTCCAGTAGATTTTCAACCGCGTTGCATCGGCGCGGCGGCCGACGATGGGCCACTTGAACAGATGTTGCTGTTGGGCGGCGATGGTGGCCTGGATCTGGGCCGGTCCTTCCAGCTTCAGCCCCGGATAAACTTCCAGCGACGCGCTCGCCGTTTGATCCGAATCGGTCATGTTTTGTACCAGGAAGATCACTTCGAACTGCTCGGTCCGCGCGGGATTTTCCCAGACGCCCCGGCTTATGGCTTGAACGGCATCGGGAACCTGCGCGTCGGCGGAAGCCCGCGCCCAGTCAGTGCCCGCGAGCAGAGTCAACATCAGAAGCCGGGACAGAATCCGCATAACAGGTCTCGTTTCGGAAAAAATGTCTACCAGTCCAGCTCATCTTCGGGCACGAAGCGGATTACCCTGCGCAGGCGCGCCTCATCCTGGCGCCAGTCGTTGCGCGTATAGAACGGGTAAAGCACCGGCGGATCGTTCTTCGGCCAGGATCTCTTTCCCATGAGAGTTCGCATGGATATTCTTCATGAGTCAATCCTTATTCTTTAAGCCGCCACTCAAAGGCGCGCTTTTTAAGCTGCTGATCCGGCCCATCCATCGGCAAACTGAACGTCAAGTCCCAGCACCCGGATTGTGGATTATAATCGGCCTGCCACCAGTCGTTACCCACTTCGGAAGACTGATCGATGAGCTCGGTTCCCCCCTGGTCTATGCACTTCAGGGTGAATGGCCCATTTTGCGCCGCGCCGCTGATGGTGACCGGAACGTAACCCGCGCCACCCTTGACCGTGAAGCGAGCGAAGCGACCGCCTTCCGCTCGCACGCGCACGGGGAAACGCGATTCGACGGCCCCGGCGTGAGAGCTTACCTCCAAGTGGTTCTGCTTGGCCTCGCGGTGAACGATTGGCCAACTGTCGGGATGCGTGGCCAAGGCTGTTCGCAACGCTTGGTTGGGACCATAATAATCCTCGGCTCGCTGCGGCAGGATCAACATCTCGACTTGAGCTTCGACGTAGTCACCTGGCGCCAACTCGGCCAGGCCACGCGGCGGTGATAACTCGACCGCGGCGCTCGGCGGGCCATTCTCCGTGCCGAAGATCGAATAGAATGGCTCCGGCCGGTCCACGCCGCCCAGACGCGCGCGCCAAGCTCGGACGATCAGCCCACGGTTGGCCCAGGCTCCCTGGTCACCATGGTAGTATTTCTCGGGCGCGGTCAACTTGATCCCCCGGTGGAGCGAGAACCAGGGAACATCGCCCATAAGCGGCATCCCCCGTCGTGAATATTCAAGCCCACCGCGCTCGGGTGCCCATTTTTCTTCCAGCCCTTTCAGCGTTCCGCGCGCCAGTTCGCCGTACTGGTGGCCGTCGTAGCCGTCCGCGCCCATCTGGAAGAAAGCCAAGCGATCGATCTTATCGATCTTTTTGCGTATGTCGTAGCGCATCGAGTAAAACGCGCGCACGTAGTCGTCGGTGCGCCAACTCCGCGTTCGGATGCGCGACTGGATCGCGCCGTCGGCCGCTTCCCCCGCGTAGGTCACATCGGAGAGCACTGGACCATGGCTCGCATAGAAGGTTTTTTGTCGGCTAAGATACTCACGCTTTCCGTCACGGTAGAGCACGAGAAAATCCGCGCCGCCGACGTTATGCGTCCAATTCCACTTTTTCTTGGGTTCCTTGCCCATCCCCCAGACCATGAGCGGCCGCATGTCATCCACCATTGCCCGGCCAAGGTTAATATCCGGGTCATAACATATGCTTTCGCCAAAGGAACCGATGGCCAACTGGTCCCAGAGTTGATGGCCGGATATCTGACCCAAGCGCAGATCGGTATATCCGACGAGCGAAAGCTGAGCGTGCGAGACGGCGGGCGCACCGCCCCATTGCGCGTAAGCCAGATCGAATTCAATCTCGGTTTCCGCGTGCGGGCCAAGCGTCAGCATCGTAAGGCCGCTGAACCAACTCGATGGATTAAGCGGGTTGGGTTTCTGGGCATCGACATGCCAGTCCTTTGAAATCTGTACTGGCAGGCCCAACGGATAGCCGCACGCGTCGCGCAGCACCGGTGACATCCCCGTGATACCGAACGATCCGCAGCGTCGCGAATCTTTGGAGAAATTCAATCGGAGTGTGCGGGTGGTTGGTTCCGGATTGGAAAGCTTCAGTTGCACCCGCTCCATTTTCCAGATGTCGCTGTTTTCCCCCAGTTCAATCTCATAACAGCCGCGCACTGGATCATGGGTCACCGGGCACTCGCCAGAGGTGGGACCCATCGCGGAGGCTTTGATGATGCGAGTCCCTGGTCCGACCAACGGCTGGTAAATTGCGGCTTTCTCTAGCATTCCGGCCTGGCTGACTTTCTCGGCGGCGGGAACGATGATGATGGAGAATGAAGGACCGATTCCCGCGGTTAGCGTACGCTGAGCGGTTGAACAGCTAATCTTCCCACGTTTGCCTGTAAAGTATTGCAATGCATCGGGTGGATTCAGCAGCGCTAGGCCGCAACCGCCTGAATCATGGATGGCCAGGCCCGTCTTGTTCGGCGCGCCCGATTCTTTTTGCATGGCCTCACCGTACGGCTCGATCTCCGCCCAAACCGACGGTATCGCCAGCGCGGCCGAAAGCGTCACGCTCGTGAATTCCTTTGACACTCGTTCAATGTTGAGCGTCGCGGAGAGTCGATCGCTCCAGCACCAAAACTCCAGGGAAGCCTCAATGTCGGCTAATTGCGCGCCGTCCGCGGCGTGAAATTTCACATCATGAATCGTGAAATGTTGAAGGTATTTGCCGACCCGGTAAAGCAGGACATATTGCGGTTCCGGGGCCCCCGCGTCGGCGATGTATTCCTTGCCATCGATTGCCAATGAAAACGTCAGCGTCGTTTCGGGTAGTCGCCCTAGCAAACCGTTCCCTTGAATCACGGCCTGCTCCGCCGGCAATGGCCGCGAAATCGGCCCCAATCGTTCGATGCGCGCCCTCGACGCGTTGATCAGCGCGGCGTAGCGGTTCGTCTGCACGGCAAAGGCAATATCCCCCTTCGCATCGCGCCCGCGCCAACCATGCGGGTAGTAGCCAAACGTGTAATCACCGGCATGCTGTATCAGGGCCGCGGTGGGGGCCGTCGTGATCCCCTCTCCTTCGGCTGACCAAACTATCTGGGCCAGGCACATTATGCCGAGTATCGAAGGAATAATTCGCATATGCTTTCCCGTGGTCTAATAGGCGCGTATCGCCGTCGGATTACATTACCATTCAAACTCTCGCCCGGGCGCGAGCCGTATCATCCGTGGGCCATCCTCCCCCCCCCGTCGCTCCACGTGTGGAATGGGTAAACGCTCTTGATCTTCAGGTTCTGCGGGCGCCAGATATTCACCACGCTGCATCCTTTCAGGTCGATCGTGAATACACGCTGGAAGGTGGTGATCCCACGAGTCCCGAGCCGGAGCGGGAATTCGATCACGGTCCTTTTTGGCCTTTATCCAACGTGTTATGGGGTTTTCCGGCGCGGCGGCATCCGCGAACACCTTGTCGAACTGAGCCTTTCGCGTCGATGGGATCCTTTTCGCGGTGGAGCATCGCTTATGGGATCATTCTAACCCGTCGAATACCGGGGTCAAGCCAGAAGAGGAGAAAGGATAGAAATTGCGGGTAGATAATGACTCGCTCGGGGCGGGAGTGGGGTGAGGTTGCGGCGCATGGGCCAGCTCGGAGCCCATGTCGCTGCTCGAATGCGATGACCAAAACATCAAGGTGTTTAATATCACTTTCACAATGACGACTCTTGGGCCCAAAATGGCTGAACGAGCATCAACACTGGACAGGACAGGACAGTTTCTTCCATGACGACCCGACGACCTGCCGGACGATCCAACGAGCTCGAGAGAGGATTCTTTTTGTTGATGGGAGCATCGACCATGTTGTAAAGTGTCTTGGTCTTTTTTGAATTGACGCAACGAGAAGAACTAATGGAAGTGGACCTGACTAAGTCGCGACCTAGGAGAGGTCAAATGATCAGAATTTATATTCACCGAGGTTTTACGCTGATTGAGCTGCTGATCGTGGTGGCCATCATCGCGGTTCTCGCGGCCATCGCTGTGCCGAATTTTCTGGAAGCGCAGACGCGCGCCAAGGTCACTCGGACCTACAGCGACATGCGAACGATTGTCATCGGCATCCGGGCCTACGAAACCGACGCCAACACCTACCCGCATTACGACCTGGGACGCAAGGGGA
>CAUZJO010000180.1:0-7334 GCA_963580245.1 Candidatus Sumerlaeia bacterium
TCCGGGGTCAGGGTCAATGGTTGGGCTATTCTCATCGGCATCGTCCTTGCAAGTCATGTTCAAGAACGATACCACAACCCCCAATTATAATCAACTGTAATTATGAGACACTACACTAGGGGCGAGGGGAGAGCCAGGGGCGAGTGTATCACGAGCTCATGGTTGAAGAAGTGTAATATGTTCAAGTCGCAGTGCCGTTCCAAATGCGCTCGTTCAGCTTCTCGGGGGTCGTGCTTATTAAGAACTCGGCGGCTCGTCTCATTCAAACATTCACAACCGGAACGGGACGATTCGGTCATTCTGAATCGTCATGAATCTTTCGAAAATACTACGCAAAGGTAGCTTTCGCTGCTGGCCGACAAACACCGTAAACCTGACTAACGCCGTTCATTTTAGGTCCCTTCAACACTTCGAACGGCTCATGCTTTAAATAGTTCGCACGAGCATATCATCCCCAAATATGGCGTAAAACCTAGAAAACATGGATGGATCGGCCCGCTTTCCTGTCTCTAAACCTACCCTGGGTTTACAGACCGACTCTTTTCACAAGTCATGCAAGTCTTTACACATTTCTAGGTTGGCATGGCTATTGCAGAAGCGCCTGGTGGATTGTGGGAGCGTTGGGGGTATCCCTGTGTTCTCCCTAGACGCACTTTCGGCGGGAGCCGTGATCGATGAATCTTCAAAAAGCGACGCGCATCAGGTTGTTCAACTTCTCGGAGCCATCCATGCGAATTTTCCACATGACGTGGTTCGCCTTTTCCCTCTGTTTTTTCGGTTGGTTCGGGATCGCGCCGCTGATGGCCGTGGTGCGCGAGGAGTTGGGGCTGACCAAGGCGCAGATCGGCGATACGATTATCGCTTCGGTCGCGATTACGATCATTGCCCGCTTGATCATCGGCTGGGTATGCGATCGGGTCGGGCCGCGGCTGACCTATACCTGGTTGTTGATTTTCGGCTCGATTCCCGTCATGGCGATCGGGTTTTCGCATAGTTATGAGACGTTTCTACTCTGTCGGTTGGCGATCGGCGTGATCGGCGCCTCGTTCGTGATCACGCAATACCACACGTCGATCGTATTCGCGCCCAATTGCATCGGGACGGCCAACGCGACAACCGCCGGCTGGGGCAACCTGGGCGGCGACTGGTGCTGTCCGGTTTGCTCCCAACCCAAATCTGCATATGAACCGACGGCTTTTTAATTCGTGAACTTGGAGAGCGGAAAGTGAATTCAACGAACGAGTGGAACCCTCATTGTAATAATCATGGTCGAACGTATCTGCCTATCTGACTCAGATGCCACCGCCTTTGGCTTCTCCTCCACCCTGCCGCAGCCCTTTTCATTGTCCCAGGCCTTTCTTTATGATGTCTTGTCGCGATGGGATACCGTTGTCCCCATGTCACGGATAGAACCGTAGGCTGATATTGTGATCTTCCATGCCATCAGTGCCCATGGATTCGGCCATGCCGCCCGCTCGTGCCAGATTGCCGGATTGCTGCCGCCCGAAGTCCCGCTCACGGTCAGCACGGACGTGCCGAAATGGTTCGTGCGCGAATGGCTCGGCTCGCGGTGTTTCGAGCTTGTTCCCGGGGGTTTCGATCGCGGGACGCTCGGTCCCGATGCGACGCTCATCGATCTCGATCGAACGATCGCGACGGTCGAACAACTCCAGGTCGAAAACGGGTCGCGTCTCGATGCGCTGGTGGCGTTCTTGGAACGCTCCGGCGCGCGTTTGGTTGTCAGTGACATCCCGTCATTGCCGCTACGGGCGGCTCGCGTTCTCGGCATCCCCTCGATCCTCGTGGCCAATTTCACCTGGCCGGGCGCCTATCGTCATTTGCTCGAAATGACCCGGCCCGGCGCCGAACTCGCCGCCCGCGCCCGGATGGTGATCGACGCCTTGCAGGCCGAGTACGAACTGGCCGATTTGATCCTGGCGCCCGGATTCTGCGTTGAAGCAGACCTGCCGCGCCGCCGCGAGGTCCCGCTGGTGGCCGGGCCGGGCGTCGCGCGCCGCGAGGAATTAGCCGCCGCTCTGGACCTCGATCCCGCCCGGCCGATTTACTTGCTCTACCTGGGCCGCGAGGGCATGCAAGGGGTGGATTGGGGCCAGCTCGGTCAACTCCCCCCAGCCCAGCTTATCGATTACCACCCGTCCCCCGACGCCGGCGCCGGCGTCGCCCGCCTCCCCCCGGACCTGATGCCCAATCGCGACGTGATCGCCTCGGTCGACGTCGTCATCGGCAAGGCCGGTTACAATACGTGCGCCGGATGCGTCGCCTCGGGCGTCCGCATGCTCTACCCTCCCCGCCCGCGGTTCGCCGAATGGTACGCGATTGACGCGGCCATGAAGCGGTGGGGCGGCGCCTTGTGCGTTCCCGACGAGGACTTCAAATCACTCAACTGGCGCCCGTGGCTCGAGCGGCTCGGTCAACAATCCATCGATGGTGAAGCGTTGCCCTTCGATGGGGGACGCGCCTGTGCGCGGGTCATCGAACAGACGTGGCGGTCGGGCCGGATTCCCGATCACTTCTGACTTCAAGGGCCAGGACTTCTTACGTCTCAACCCCGCCCATCTTGCGATCGCGGAACGTGTTCGATGGACCTAGAAAATCGGGGGTTGACATCGGTATTACAAAGTAATAATATGCGTTCATGCCTCATGGAAGGGGAACCTCTCTGATGGCTCAACCCATGGCCCAGCGAAAAAAGCAGGAAATCATCACGTTCAAGGTCGATCCATCGCTGCTCGAAGCGATGCGGGGAATTGAAAACCGGTCTGAATTCATCCGCTCGGCGATCCTCTCGGCGCTCGACAGCGTCTGTCCGCTCTGCAAAGGGACGGGTATCTTCACGCCCGAACAACGGGTCCACTGGAAGAAGTTCGCCCAAAGCCACGCGACCGAGGAATGCGACGAATGTCACGCCGTGCATCTGGTCTGCAGCGCCGGCGGAGAGCGGGATGTGCATTGAGCCGATCGCCTGGCTCTGGTCCTAAACCGACCTGACGAAATGGAAACGCGGAGATGCGACCGGCGACACTTCTCACACTTGGCTTCATCCTGATGACGTTCGCGCTGTCCATGCTCTCCGGCGCCGAAGAAAGTGACGCGCCCCCCCAACCGCTCAAGGTCTATGTCAGTATCCCGCCGCAAGCCTATTTCGTCGAGCGTATCGGCGCCGAGCGCGTCCGGGTCGAGGTCCTGCTCAAGCCGGGCCAGAGTCCCGCCATGTTCACCCTCACGCCGCGCCGGATGGCCGACTTGGCGCGCGCTGACGTCTATTTCGGCATCGGCGTCCCGTTTGAGCAGGCCCTGCGGCCGCGGTTCGAGGAACCATCAAGGCGCCTCATTTTCGTTGATACCGCTCGAGGCCTGCCTTTGCGGCGTATCGATGACGGTCACGAGATCGACCAAAGCGAAGCGGGCGTTGAGCATCGAGAACACAATGATGTTCATCAACACGGCGCGGACCCACACACCTGGCTCAACCCGCTGCTTGCCGTGCGCCAGGTCGAGACGATCCGCGATACGTTGACCGAGTTGGATCCCGAGGGGACCGAGACTTACAGACGGAATACAACCGCTCTCATCGAGGACCTGCGTCGAGTCCACGAACGGATCGCCCACAAGCTGAAACCCTACAAGGGACGCGACCTGTTCGTGTATCACCCCTCCTTCGGCTATTTCACGGATGCATACGGTTTGCGTCAGGTCGCGGTCGAGGGCAAGGGGAGGGCGCCGGGACCGCGCCGGATCGAGCGACTGATCCAGACGGCCCGCCGGCGCCGGGTAAAAGTCATTTTCGCGCAGCCGCAATTCAGCCGTGCCGGCGCGAAGGCCCTCGCCGAGGCGATCGACGGCGAAGTGGTCGAACTCGATCCGTTGGCCAGGCATTACCTGCACAACCTCGAAAAGATGGCGACCAAAATCCAACGGGCACTCGCGGATTAACCATGGCCGAACCGTTCGCGATCGACTTCCGCAACGTTACTTTCGCCTACGGCAGGGAGCCGATCGTCGAAGACGTGAACCTCAGCGTCGGGCCACGAGAGATGACCTGCATCGTCGGCCCCAACGGCGGCGGCAAGACGACGCTGCTCAAGTTAATGCTCGGTTTGCTGCGGCCTCGGGTCGGGCAAGTGCGCATCCTCGGCAAGTCGCCCGAGCGCGCGCGCCCGCATATCGGTTACATGCCCCAGCATATCCATTACGACCCGCGGTTTCCCGTCACCGTGATGGACATCGTGATGATGGGACGGCTGCGCGCGGGATGGGGCGGGCGTTATTCGAAGGCCGATCGAGCGGCCGCCCTATCCGCCCTGGCCGAGTTGGGCATCGAGGCGCTGGCCCCCACGCCGTTCGCGCAGCTTTCGGGCGGCCAGCGCCAACGCGTGCTGATCGCCCGAGCGTTGGCTTGCGAGCCGGCCTTGCTCCTGCTCGATGAGCCGACCGCCAACGTCGACGCGCTGGCCGAGGGAAAGATGCTCGATTTCATGCGGGAACTCAGTCACCGGATGGCGATTGTCATGGTTTCGCACGATCTGGGTTTCGTGGCGGGCGTGGTCGAGAACGTGATCTGCGTTAATCGCCGCGTGCACGTCCATCCCACCCGTGAGGTCACCGGCCAAGTCATCCGGGACGTCTACGGCGGCGAGGTTCGTATGGTCGGCCACGGACATCACTTGCGCCACTGAGAGGCCTCGGGACTTATGGTCGACTTCATGAAAGCCCTGCTCAATCCCGATATGGCGTTCTTGCGCAATGCCTTACTGGCGGGGCTGTTGGCGAGCGTGGCGTTTGGCATCATCGGCAGTTACGTCGTGACGCGCCGGATCAGTTACATCGCCGGGGCGATTGCCCATTGCGTGCTCGGCGGCATCGGGGCGGGGCTTTATCTGCAGCGTCGCGTGGGATTGGAATGGTTCCACCCGATGGCCGGGGCCATCATCGCGGCACTGGCGGCGGCGATCATCATCGGCCTCGTGAGTCTCTACGCGCAACAACGCGAGGACACCGTCATCGGCGCGCTATGGGCGACGGGCATGGCGGTCGGGTTGATCTTCTTGGACAAAACACCGGGCTACGTCGACGCGATGGGTTACCTCTTCGGCAACATCAACTTGATCACGCGCCATGACATGTGGCTCGTGGTGGGGTTGGATCTGGTGGTGGCCGGTTTGGGCCTGTTCTATTACAACAAGTTCCTGGCCGTTTGCTTCGACGAGGAATACGTGCGAGTGCGCGGGGTACGCGTGGAATGGTATTACCTGCTCTTGCTGTGCCTGACGGCGCTGACGGTTGTCTTGCTGGTCAGGCTGGTGGGTATCGTGCTGGTCATCGCGCTGCTGACGCTGCCGGCCGCGGTGGCGGGCCATTTTTCGCGCCGATTGTGGCAGATGATGGTGCTGGCGATTGTGTTGTGCATGGCGTTCACGACCGGCGGTCTGGCGATGAGTTACACCTACGACCTCCCCAGCGGCCCCGCCATAATCCTGCTCGCGGGCGGAGTTTACCTCATCGTGGCCGTGGGGCATCGGCTTTTAATTTTGGGGCGACAAAGAATGGTCATGGGAGGCAACGTAAAATGAAACCGCGAGAATCCGACGACACAATCAACCAAATCGGACCAACGGCGCATCCAAGAATCGGCGTGAGGACCGTCAAGCCATTCGCGAAGACATACAGGAGAGCTGACGCCTTTTCTTTGACCCACGGACTCCGGGCACGGGTTCATGGGAGTTTTGCGATGGCCTCAATGCGCGGCTTGTAGCGCTGATCCGGCATGCTCATCCCAAACCGGTTCCAGATATCCTCGGCTTCGGGACCCTTCTTGCGTGAACGTCGCGACTCGGCGATCGCGGTCAATTGCGAGTCGAGCATCATGTCATAATAGGCGTGGACCTGCCCTTCCAGCTCCATATTGGCGTGGCCCTTGCGCAACAGCCAGGCATTCACCAGATACGCCGGTCCCGGGGGTGCTTCCTTGAGGGCGATCGAATTGCTATGTGTCGATCTGAAGAGATAGATCAACGGCGGGCTCCGGCGGCTTTGATACAGGACCCACAGCGGGTCCTCGCCCAACAGCTCTTCGATTTTCTTCGTTTTGTACTGGCGCAGTTCCTTGATGTATTCTCGCCGGGTCTTTTTATCCATCTCCAGCGCCGCTTCCTCCTGTTCTTGCGGGGGGTAATCGTCGTCGCGCAGGCCGAGCAGTTCGAAGGTCCCGGAATTGAGCTGGCTGTCCCCGAGCGTGAGCAATTTGGGCGATACGACCTCGATCAGGAAGAAGGGGCCACGGAGTTTCCCCAGCGTCTCGACAATCAGGCCGTCGAGGGGGAGTTGGGGCGAGCCGAAGCTTTCGTCAAGGGGGGGCAACTCCTGATTGCCCGATCCGCAGCCGAGACAGGCACCGATCAAAAGGGCCCACAAATACCTCGGCAAGCGCGGAGAAGCCGGACATCGCGTCGGTCGGGTAGAAAACGGCGGTCGTTGGCGCATGGTTCCAGCAGGCATTCGGATTTACCTCGATCCACGATGACCAACGCACGCGCATGAACGGCGCGCCTGGCCTGCGTGCGGCTCGATAAATATAGTGGGAGTGGGCATGTAAGCCGAGTTCTGTCCGGGTCCGGTTGGACCCGTGGTGATCATTCGTCTAGGCCCGCGGGTCGCCCCGGGGCTCGAGCGGCCTACCCGGAGGTCCAGCGCGACGGGCCGCCGCATCCCTCCCTATTTGGCCTTGCACCGGGTGGGGTTTACCAGGCCACCGTGTCGCCACGATGCCGGTGCGCTCTTACCGCACCATTTCACCCTTACCTGATCCCACCGGCTGGGCCGGCGGGCCATCGGCGGTGTATTTTCTGTTGCACGGGCCGTCGGGTCGCCCCGCCTTCCCGTTAGGAAGCACCCTGCCCTATGGTGTTCGGACTTTCCTCCGACCCGTCCCGGCCGAGGCCGATGCGGACCGGCGATCACCCTGCCCACTCCCAAACATCAGATTCTACCCATTCCGCCCTCGGCTTGTGAACCATAAACCGTTGGTGAAGATTCACCGTTCGCCTCTCGCTTGCGGCATCCGGCCTCCAGATTTCGCGCTCGCGCCTGGTCATCGGTGAACTCATGGGCTCACCTTGATCCTTCATAAAGTTGGATAAACAGCTCGACAGAAAGAGTGGTACCATCGAGAGTGTTGTGGTACTTTGAGTTAGGGCCTGTTAACACTAAACAATTGACTTTCGGGGCGGATGGCGTCATGATCCTTTAATGATGCAGATCACTCCCGAACAATACGAAAAGATTGCCCCGTGTTTGCCGAAACAGCGGGGAAATGT
>CAUZJO010000181.1:0-7306 GCA_963580245.1 Candidatus Sumerlaeia bacterium
CAGTCCGAACGTTGAACAACGAGCTTACGTTTTTACAAACGATCTTCAACTTGGCCAAGCGACGTGGGTATATCACCTCCAATCCCTTTGAAGAGGTCCGGAAAATCAACGGCCAGAAACGAAAAAAGTACCATCCTATGACGGAAGAACAGATTCAGATGTTGATTGGGGCGGCGGATGGCAAGTTTCGCCCAATTCTCTGGACATTCCTGCTAACGGGAATGCGAACCGGCGAATTGCTGGACCTGGAGTGGGAAGTAGGGTTTGAAAGTTCGTGACGCAACACATCCTGTCAGATACGCAAGGCGCGATCATCCAATCGCCGCCGACCGCCATACACCAAAGGAGCGGACACGGACCAGAGAAACCACGAGCCGCGTCTCCATCATCGGTGCCGTCGCCTGAATGAGTGCCATAGTCTCTTGATTCCCCCGCGAGTCTTTGGAGGTCGACGCATCGGGTGACGGCATTCACCATCGGATTTCTCACCGGAATGACTCCAGGAATACGGCTAACGACGAATGGGCCGGGTCTATCCTCCCGGCGGGTCTTCACTGCGGATGGACACTATAGCGGCTTTACCAGCCGAAAACCGGGTTTGCGAATGGGTGGAATTGAGCCGCGATCAATGCCTCTGCATTCGGGCCACCTTGTGGTCTCTCAGGTGTTGTCCTTTTCCACTCTCCTCATTGCCAGGCTCGCCCAAGAAAAGTCCCACCCCCAGCTCTCGCCAGGAATGGGATCAGTTTAGACGCAATCGATAGTTGCTAAGATATTGCCAGAACGGGGGCCGAATTCAGCCCGAACACACACGGGAAACGACAATCGGTCTATGCTGCGTTGTGATGTATAAGTCTTGTAAAATCAATGGTATGAAGTTGGTGGACCTGAGGGGGCTCGAACCCCTGACCTCCGCATTGCGAACGCGGCGCTCTCCCAGCTGAGCTACAGGCCCACGGGACTCATGTCTCTAGACTTCCGATCTGTCCTCAGCATCCATCGCAACGACTTCACTCGCACTTCGAGCCGGTTCCGTATGCAGGACTTGAGGGAGATCGACCACAACAGCATCGCCTCGGGCATGGCAATGGCGATCCGTCGCAGAAGTCTAACCATCTTCCAGCATAGGCCGCCGGCGGAAGAGGTTCAAGCTAACTTTATCGAGCTAGATCTTCGGGGGTGCATCCCGCGAATTCGTGGGAAGGATGGGTGAAAAAGAGATGCGGTGGGCCGGGCGGGTGATTCAGAATGGGCAAACGGCCGACGTTGCGGCCATTATCCCCTTTCCCGCAGGAGGTTGATCCCATGTCCCAGCAGCCCAGTCCCACCGATTCCACCACCACGACCACCTTTCCCCCCGCGCTGGTTCCGATCGCTGAGGCACTTGACGAGCTGGTCCAGGAGGTTCACGACTTGCCCCCCGGCGGCGATTTGGAAGACCTGATCCAATCGCATTTGGCCGACGTGGAACGACAATGTTTGGACCTGGCGTTGGACCAGTGCCAGCGGGCCGCCGAGCAACAAGCCTCCGAGCAGCCGGAGGCTTTACCCCCTCTGGCCTGCCCCAAGTGCCAAGCTCCCCTGCGGCCCGGGCGCAAGAAGCCACGCACGATCCAGACCCTGCACGGTCAAGCGCATTTCGTCCGGATGGTTTACGAATGCCCGCGCCGACGCCATTCGCATGCGCCGCTGGATCGCGAAATGGGTGTTTTCCCCCACGAACACATGACGCTACGGGTTATCCGCAAGGTGGCGTACGAGGTGGCGCACGCCTCGTTTCCCGAGGTCCAGAAGCATCTGCTGGAACAAAACGGCCTCGCGGTCAGCGCCTCGGAATGCCAGCGCGTGAGCCTGCAATATGGAGGCAGGCTGGACCAGCTCCAGCGCGAGCGCGAGGCGGCCTGGACGGCCCCGTGGACCCAATCGCAACGGCCGGCCGCGCCCGAGCGCACGCCGCGCCGGCGGGTGGTCGAGGCCGACGCCACCAGCACCCTGACGCGCGCGGGTGAGGAAAACAAGATGGTCTATTGCGCCACGGCCTTCGCGATGGAGTAACGGGTGACCCCCACAAAGGGTATGCGGCCGATGATCGGCGAGCGGCGCACCACGGCCAGCGGCGTCAGTGGCGAGGATTTTACCGAGCGGCTCAGGGCGCTGGGCGACCGCATGGCTGCCCAGCGGGCACAGGCCGTGGCGTTCGTGGCCGACGGGGCGCCGTGCCTGTGGGCGATGGCGCGCGAAGTGTTGCCTAAGAACACGGTGCTGATTCAAGATTACTGGCATGTGTGCGAGCATCTTTGGGCCGCCGCTGTACTGGTTCATCCCCGCGACGGGGAGCGGGCCAGGCAATTGGCCGGCGAACTCAAAAGCATGCTCTGGAACGGTCAGGTCCAGGAGCTGATCAACCGGCTCAGGCAGTCCTTAAAGGGCATGCGTGGGGAGCGACGTAAGCGGTTGGAGGGAGAGATTCGATATCTTGAGAAC
This sequence comes from Candidatus Sumerlaeia bacterium, assembly GCA_963580245.1. Taxonomy (GTDB): domain Bacteria; phylum Sumerlaeota; class Sumerlaeia; order MVZB01; family MVZB01; genus CAUZJO01. The sequence goes on from CAUZJO010000181.1 coordinate 2,485, forward strand.
GGAGGAGAGCGGATGGATTATCCGCGCTATCGGGCCGAGGGTTGGGTGGTCGGCTCAGGGGCGGTGGAAGGCACGTGCAAGCATCTGGTCAAGGAACGCTACAACGTAACCGGGGCGCGCTGGAAACGCGGCAACAAGCTTAACTTCCTGTCTCAAAAGCGGGTACACTCCATTCATACCCGAAATGGCCCGGTTTCAGATCGGCGAGGCACTCAAGGCCAACGACAAACGAGTCAAGGGTATCGAAATAAAGTTGACGCAATACGCTAAGTCCAAGTTTTTCAATGCTTTCCTCGAAAAATACGGACGGGCCTATCACCTGAAAATCACAAGCCCCTCCGAAGCCAGGAGCAGGAACAGGAGCAGGAGCAGGAATACCCCCCAAAGCCCCCTGAGGGGGCATCGCCACCGCCTTCGGCGGACGGCGCGGCGAGCGATCAACGAAATGACCATTCCACCAATTCCGAAAAACCTGACGATCCCCTCGAACCGTATCCCCAGCTTTCCGAGTGGTTTGCTGATCTGCTTGTGAATCTTCAAAACGCGCACCCCAAGGCACGAAACCCGAAGCAGGACTCGAAAACCTGGTTTGAGTGGCGCGGGGTTCTCACCACACTCGTTAGCCGCGACGGTTACAAGCCCGAAGAGATCATCGGTTGCCTGGATTGGGTCTTAGGAGCCGTAAATAAATAATAGTTGCAATTAGACTATGTTGATTGCGGCCGGATGGTATAATTCCAGTCCCCTTGAAACTTGTGGTGCTCCAAATTGATTCGCTTCATTTCTTGATCCGTCACCTTGCGGCCCGTCGGGTACTTGCGTCGGTCCAGACGACAGGTCACTTTCAATCCTTTCGCGGTGGTCGTCCGCGCAATCAATCCAGCGATCGTCTCGTAGTCGCGCAAGGGTTCGCCGCGCCAATTGGGCGAGATGAACGTAAACAGCCGATGTTCGATCTTGTTCCATTTGCTCGTCCCGGGCGGAAAATGGCAAACGGAAATGGCCAGGCCCGTTTCATCCGCCAGCTTCTGCAACTCCAGTTTCCACAGCCGCAACCGCGAGCCGTTGCCGACGCCGCCATCGGCCGTGATGAGCAAGTTGCACGTCCGCGGAACCAACCGCCGGCCTTCGCGGCGCCACCAGCCGCGAAGGCCGGCGACGGCAAAAGCGACCGGTGTCGTGGTGGGTGCCCACGTTCACGAATCCCCAGTTGCGTTCCACGTCATAAACGCCATAGGGGTACGCGCGGGGAACGTCGGGATGCGGGGAATCGTGGCCGTTGACCTTGAGCGACCGCTTCGCGGGCAACCATTGCCGGCCGCCGTTTTCGTGGTTTCCCACCCGTTCCTTTTTCTTGGTGTCCACCGAGATGACGGGCGTCCCCTTGGTCAAGGCCCGCTTGACTCGCGTGTTGATATGGCGGAATTGCGCGTCGCGGTCGGGATGGTCGCCGCCCTCTTGCGTCTTGCGATTGGCTTGCAGGCTGTAGCCTTGCTTGCGCAGCAGCTGGGCGACCTTCATATGACTGACCGGATGCTTTTTCCGGGTCAATTGCGCGGCCAGGGTCCGCATGCTGTTGCAAATCCAGCGCAGCGGGGATTGCGGATCGCCGCGCGTTTGCGGCTCGATCAAGCGGTCCAGTGTGGCCAGCAAGTGGGGATCGTAAGCGGTGATTTTCTTGCGTCCGCCCCCCGGCCGCCGGACGCGTCCGGGCGACGGCGCCGTCCCTGCGGTGATTTCCCGCATGCCTTTGGCGATGGCTTTACGCGACAGGCCGCAGCCGCGGCTGACTTGCGAGACGCCGCCACGACCCAAAGCCCGGGCCTCGCTGGCAGCCATCAGGCGTCGCGTCCGCTCATCCAGGAGCGGCCAGAGGGAGGCGAATTTCCGCTGGAACTGAGTGGGCGTTTTCATGCCCCAAAATCATAGCAAGTCCTGCGCCTCCAGGACCTGCGCGCGTCGTTGACCGGTGTCAAGTCCGTTTCCTTGAGAAAGAACTGGCGGATGAGCGCGTTGGTATTCTCGTTGAGGCCTCGCTACCAACCGTGGCGGGGGCGGGCAGTACGAATCATACGAATGCCCGCTCTTAAATGCGCTTGTATAATTGGTCCATGATGATTATTTGGTGGTATTTATCAAGCTGTATAACGTTTACGAAGGCGTAGATGCGATGAACCGGCGCCGCCATGTTAAGTCCCATTAGGGTTCGCGGCGCAGGCGATGCTCATTGCTCGTATTGGACTCGTGCGCGCGCAGGACGGATTTGATTGGTCTATTTCCGTTACAGCAGATTCAATGGACCATCAATTCCTTCGGGAGCGAAACGGCGCGCTCTTTTCCATAGAGTTTCATTGCCCCTGAAGTGGTCCCGTTGATACAGGGGGTTGTTCTTGCCTTTCGGATGGATATCGATGACCTCATTGCCTTTCATCGTCAAGGTGACGTGGGGCACGTTGCTTTTCGGAAACGGCACGTCAAGTTCAACGACGCGTTGCGACATCGGAAACTCCAATTGAACCTGATCCCCGGCCTTGACCGCTCCGATGTCCAGGTATCTTCCCAATACCTTGTAAGCACGGGGCTGATCATTGACGACGACCATCGGACTTTTGATGTCTTCCACCCATTCCGGAATCCTAATCTGAACGTCACAATTCACTTTGACGTCAATGTCGACCCTGCCGACATAGGGCAGATGACTATTCACGTCAGCCCACTCGGATGCTCGATTCATTAAAAGGTTCACACGGAACACCCCGTCTCTGTAGTCCAGGATCCCCTTCCATGCATAGTAGATCCCCCTCGTGCCGTTGCCGGTGCAGCACCCAGACCAGCCCATCCCTTTCTCGGCCACTCCGGGGAAGAATATCCAGTCATTGATCGACGACCAAGTTGAGTAGATTCCGAGACAGCGTTGCGCAACGTTTCGCGTGGAAACAAGGTCCTGGATATTGAACATCGATTCAGTCTTCTCGGCCGTTAGGATCTCTGTATCCGGATCAATTGACCTGGCGTATCCATCAATCCAGTCCGCGCGGGTCAGTTGGGCTTCCACCAAGTGGTTTCGAATAAACCGGTCCGCATCCTCCCAGTAATCCGCCACCCCGTATTGGCTCAGATTCACGGCCAATGCCACCATGTTGCCGATCGCGCAACCCTCATTGGTCATGTGTTCCCAGATGGGCTTTCCCGGAGCCGGAAACGATTCGGGCCAGTATCCCACCAAAGGAACGCCCAGGCTCTTCGCGAATTCGTAAGACTGGACGATCAGTCCCATCGCCTCCCGATCGTCAAACGCGGTGGCATACTCCAGAAGCGCCAACAGGTTCGACGTATTCAGATGATAATGGTGGGAAAAGCTGCCGTTTTCTCCGAAGACATCCGCATGGTATAGAAGATACTTGGCCAGCCGGCGGGACAGGTTCCCGGCCGTCTCGGAACCGGAGATCTTGTAATACCGTGATGTCCCGTACAAAATCGTCGTGGCCAAGGAGACGGCATTGAGTCCTTTCGTGACCGGCGTGTTCTCATCCACGGACGTCTCGCCCGCACCTCCATAGCTCGATTTCGCGTACCGGATTCTTTCCTTGTCCTTGTCCAAAAACACCAGGTCGCCGGGAAAATGTCCCCAGTCATCGATCTCGACCATGAGATTCGACAGACCCTCCATGCTACGGTCGAGATACTCGCGCCACAAAGGATTGTCGGGTTCCCGCGCGGCGTAGACGCATAATGCCTGCAGGGCCCTGCCCGTCGGCCACAGAGCGCACAGGTGGGCCGTCTCCTTGGGCGGGTTCGCCTGGACAATGAAGCTTCCCCACTCATCGAACAGGGCCCACGGACGGCCCTCGATCGCCATGTAATACAAGCCGTCGTTGCCCATCATCTGCAACAGGACCTCCACCATGCGTTGCTCCACGTGAAGGTTGGTTTGGCTTCCGCCAACCATTCGCAGCATCGCCATGGACTCCATGTATTTCGGATGGACTCCGTTGTAGCCGTGATAGGTGTGCATCAGCAGAGGAGCCAGGATAAACTTCTCCTCGTCGCCTTCCAAATCCATGGCCTTGCCGATTTGCTTCATCACCGAAGGTGAGTAGAATATCCCCGTCTCATAAGCCTCATAATCATATTCAGGGTCCACGCAAGATGTCAGGGCATTGATCGCCAGTTCAGCCCGGTCCGCGAGATCAAGCGTCGCCGGAATCCATGCCTCATAACGGCTTCCCTTCACTTCGGAGACCTTGAAATCAGGCGCTTCATCTCGCACGTAGCGGATATTGTGATGTTTTTGCGGGCCGCTTTCCCCTGTTTCAGCCAGTTCGTCGGGAACAAGATTGGTATCCCGAGCAAAGCCGGAGAATCGTTTCTCTTCGGTAATACATGCCATCGTAAGGATGATGAGCGCCGACGCTAGACAGATAACAGAACCAATGCGCGACATGATGAAAACTCCTTGTTTGGATTTCGTCAAAGCCCAACGGACTTTTTCTAAGCGTTATTTCCCGTTTAGATCGATTTAACTGGCTATGCGTGCGTCCATCAGTAACCGCCATCTTGGTGTTTTGTACTGGTTCACCGTGAATTGGACAATTGCCGTTTGCGAGTTAGCTACCATCCCCGGCTGGGGATGAATGGTTTTTTTAGGCATGAGAAGGATTTCTGCAATATCCTCATGGATGAGGGGACAGCCTAGCTCAGCTGTCCCCCGCTCGATATTGCATCGAACCTCCGGCCGGTTATCCCTGACGAGTTGCTCCCCATCAGAGCTCGCTTCCGTTTCACCGGCCAAGACCATTGTGCTTTCCCCGCCCTGATCAGT
>CAUZJO010000182.1:0-7009 GCA_963580245.1 Candidatus Sumerlaeia bacterium
GCCACGACGTCCTCGTCGCTCAAGTCGAACGTGAACTTAAGGTAATGCAACGCCACCATCAGCCGCGTGCTGCGGCCCGGCCCGGCGCGCCGTTGTCGTCGCAGTAGAGCGCGCCGAAAGTCTCCTCTACATCTTCCCCTATTTCTGGGGAGAAAACGGGCCGTCCGACCAGGAGGACCCGCCGCTCGGCCCCGATTGCTATCGCTTTCTTGTCTAGGATTGTCTTAACAGTCACTTTTTGGTGAACCACAGTCGCTCTCGACAACGGGTACCGGTCGGCGGATGAGGCGTTCGATGTTGCGCAGGTAGTCGCGCTCGTCGCGATCGCAGAAAGAGATCGCCCGGCCACTGGCGCCGGCTCGCGCCGTTCTCCCGATGCGGTGGACGTAAACCTCGGGCTCGTTCGGAAGGTCGTAGTTGATGACATGGGTGATGCCGTCGACGTCGATGCCGCGGGCGGCGATGTCGGTCGCGACGAGCACACGGACGCGGCCCGAGCGAAACCTCCCAAGGGCCTGCGTGCGGGCCGATTGCGACTTGTTGCCGTGGATCGCATCCGCCCCGATTTGGGAACGCTCCAGGCGTCGGACCACCTTGTTGGCGCCGTGTTTGGTGCGCGTGAAGACGAGGGCGCGCCCGATGGCGTCGTCGCGAAGCAGTAGTTCTTTCAGGAGGTCGGGTTTGTCCGCCGTCTGGACAAACATCACGTTCTCCTCGATGTTATCGGCCGTTGGGCGGCGGGGCGCCACGCTGATGTGCACCGGGTCGGTCAAGAGCGAGCGCGCCAGGTGGATGATGGCCGGGGGCATCGTCGCGGAGAAGAAAAGCGACTGGCGCTGCTTCGGCAACGCCGCAATCGCCTTGCGCACGTCGGGGAGGAATCCCATGTCCAGCATGCGGTCGGCTTCATCTAGCACGAATATCTCGACGCTCGAAAGGCGCAGATGGCCCTGGCCCATCAGGTCGAGCAGGCGGCCGGGGGTCGCCACCAATATGTCCACGCCGCGTGAAAGTGCCTGGACCTGTGGGTTTTGGCTAACGCCTCCGTAGATGACGGTGCCAGAGATGCGCAGGTGGCGTCCGTAGACGACGAAGCTGTCGCGGATTTGAGCGGCGAGCTCTCGCGTCGGCGTCAGAATCAGGGCACGCGGAGAGCGAGGTCGCAACGGACGCGCGTCGTTTGTCAGACGCTGGAGAATGGGCAACGCAAACGCCGCGGTCTTGCCCGTGCCCGTCTGCGCGCAACCCATCAGGTCGCGTCCTCGAAGCAGGTGGGGGATCGCCTGCGCCTGAATCGGCGTGGGCGTGGTGTAGTTCTCAGCGCACACGGCGCGCTGAATGGGCTGGATCAGATCGAGGTCTGAAAACGAAACAATACTCATATGGTCCTTCTCTCTTCCGTGGCGGAAGCTGTGTGTGTGACCGGGCCGCCGCCCTGCCTCCTCGAGGACTGGCGCGAACCAGTCATCGGTCCCGGCGGTTTGATGCGCACGGGAAAAACGACAGGGACGGCCGCCCCGATAGTGGACACGGCAACGACGCGAGTCTATTGCTTTGTGGGAGGATTTAACACTGATTCAAGGAAAGACAGGCAACCGGGGTTTTTCGGTTCCTCCCCCTGATTCCAGGGCTTCGCGGGAAGCGGCGGTTAAAGTCAGCGTCAGCTTTGAGCGTAATCCGCCTCAAAACGCCAGCTCTGCATCGCCGGCCAAGTCTTGAAGTTATGATTTGACCCTAGTTCCTTCGGATACGCAAGGACTATTTTTTCGCGGTGAACGCCTGGGGCGCAGCTTGACACGACTGCACGCTAAGGGTCCAGATTTCGTCCCAATCGTTATTTCGTCGGGCCAGGTCCAGGGCCATCAGGTGCAGGCCGTGGAAATGAACACGCTTCTCGATACCCGCTCGGGAACCCAGGCGTTTCATCATCGCCCGCACATACGTCTTTTGGGGGGCTGCCCGTTTAACGTGCAGAAAAGGGGCCGACGGTTCTTCAACCCCAGAGCGGCCCGCTTCTGGAGCCAGCGTTGGACGATGGCGCAGGCGGCGGGGTCCAGGCCCACGGTGCGTGATTTGCTTCCCTTGCCGCGCGGAACCCGGATCGAACTATCGGCCAGATCGACATCCTTCGGGTAGAGCGCCAGGGCTTCTTCGCAACGAAGCCCCGCGCGCCAACCGAGAACGACCAGAGCTCGGTTACGGATCCCGGTCGGCGCGCGCAGTGATGTGGCCCTTAAGAAGTCGGCCAATTTCACTCCCTGTGTAGACCTCGGGAGGGTAGGTGGGTCGTTTCCTGGATTCGGCCATGATTTCTCCCCTTTTGCAGGAATAGTAGCGCAAACTGTCGATTGCGATACCATGTCACGCAAACTGAAAAATTCCGCCCCGGGATGCTTCATGGATCGATTCCGAGTTATATTCGGGATCAAACTCCTTGCCGACGGCGCCCATCGGCGGGATAATCCTAACCAGATCGGATAAATCAGATGGTTTTGAACAGTCATCTGGGAAATATCGGCTTAGAGCGCCGAACCTCACCCATGGAGTGAATTGATGCACGGGATAACAACAATCGGCCAAGGTCTTTTGATGATCTTCCTGCTTACCGCCGGCACCCACGGGGCCATCATGATGGAGGAGGACTGGAACAGCGGGTCCGTCGATACGACCCAGTGGGAGCGCATCGGGCCGTCTTCTCACTCCAGTGTGGTCGACGTGGGCGGCGGAGATTACGCGCTCAAACTGACTGATTCCGGGGCCAGCTACATGTATGGACTGCGCAGCTGGGCGTATTACGAACGCGGCGACAACATGCGCTGCACCTTCCGCCTCTGGCGCGGATCCGAAACGCTCGACTGGAATGTCATCTGCGGCCCCTTCGTCAATACCAATATCATGGAAGGAACCTATCCCGCTCTGGGCCAGGTCGAGGCCGGCCTGATGCGCTATACGCCATACGACCCGCCCGCGAATGGAATCCGCTGGGGCGAGGGCGTGGAATCGTTCCTCAACACTGGTCCGCAGGTTGAAAACGCCTTCACCAGCGCCTGGGCCGCCGCCCAGAGCAAGGCCAATGCGGTTTGGGTCCGGGTCTGGCTCGGCAACCAGACCGGGGCCCGGTGCGAATGGTCGACCGACGGGACCAATTTTCATACGCTCAAGCTGCTCGACGGGGCACTCATCGATACGATCGGCCGGCCGGCCGGCTCCGACGCAAACGGGATGTACAGTGGTTTCCACCCCACCTGCAAGGTGGGCGACAACAGTCCGGTCTGGCTCTTTTTCTGTTCGAGCATCATCGATACTTACGTGGACGACCTCACGTTGCAGAACGATGCGCCTATCTGGACGCCGCCTCCGACACCCACGCCGCCGCCGTTGCCCTCCGACTCCGTCACGCGTGAGATGCTCAAGCCCGCCGGCGTGAGCTACCAGGCCCTCGTGCCCGACACGCTGGACCTCGCCGAGCGCGCCACCTTGGCCGTCCATGGCCTGACCGCCTTTCTGGACGAATCGAACAATTATGCCCCCTGGGGTCACTACGCGGTGGATAACGTCAACCCGGCGCTCGTCGATCGGGCCGGCGGGCCGCCCAACTGGGGCAAGATCGTCGAAGCCACGGTCAAGATGCGCGCGATGTGCGGCAGCGCCGAAGGACTGGATGAACAACTGGCCTCGGCCAGGGGCATGATCGATTACCTGCCTCCCTCGACGGTCCCCGGCAGCAGCTACGTCCCCCACGCCCGCGCCATGCTCTCGCTTGCCTGGATCTACAAGCTCAGCCCCATCCCCGCCCCCGCCCTGCGCGACCTGCTCGCCGAATACGGCGAGGGTTTCGAGGCCGGAGCGATCAACACGCCCGACGGCCTGGCTCACCTGATCGAGTGGCCCGCGGAACTCGAAAACTCCGGCACACCGCTTTACAGCATGCATCCCTTCGTCGAGGGAACCTCGGCCCGCGCCCTGGCCATATGGGGCATGATGGATAACGACGCATCCATCATCGACCTGGCCCACAAAATCATGCGCGCGCTGATGATCGACGCCCGGTTCTGGGAACCCGAGGCCGGGCCCAAGGCCGTATTTACCGCCGACCGCGCACACTTCAACGGCCACATGCACGCCTACGTTTCGGGCATGATGGGCATGATTTACGCCGCCGCGGCCACGCACGACGCGCAGTTGATGGAGTTCGTGCGCAACGCCTATGAATATCAGCGTAACTTCGGCCTGGCTCGCGTCGGCCTGTTCGGCGAAGGCTGCACCGTCGGCGATATGACCCAGACCGCAATCATGCTGAGCGAGACCGGCGTCGGCGATTACTGGGAGGACGTCGATTCCTACGTCCGCAATCACCTGACCGAAATCCAGCTCATCGACGAACCGTTTCTGCAACAATGCCTGCGGAACATGGACGGCACGTTCGCCAACAACTACGACCCGTCCGACCGCGATACCACCAATGCTCTCCATCGGATCATCGGTACCTGTCCCGACGACGCCACCCACCTGACCAAGATTCCCCAGATCTCGGCGGTCTCGACGATCTGCGGTCCGGGCAACGTCACCTGCGGCGCCTACCTGGCGTGGGAATCAATCGTCCGCTGCGCGCCGGACGGACACGCCATTGTGAACCTGCTGCTCAACCGCGCCTCGCCCTGGCTCGATGTCGACAGCTACCTGCCCTACGAGGGAAAAGTGGTCATCCACAACAAGACCGCCACCATGCTGTCGGTCCGTATCCCGCGCTGGGTGGATAAATCCGCGGTGCGGGTCGCGGTCAACGGCCAGGGCGCCGACCCCGCCTGGCTGGCCCAGTACCTGACGCTGGGCTCGATCGCCGCCGGCGACGTCGTCACGATCACCTTCCCCGTGCCGACGACGACCGAGGAGTATACGCTCAAGTGGAGGACCGACCAATTCTGGTCGGAAGTCTCCAATCCCGGATCCGGCTGGACCAGCCCCAACCCGATTCATTACACGATGACGTTCAAGGGCAACACGATGGTGGACGTGACGCCGCGCGACACGACGAGTAAGGGCATCCCCCTCTATCGCCGCGACGCCGAACGCGACGGCGATGCCGCCCCGATGCGCACAGTAACCCGCTTCGTCCTCTCGAATCCCCAGGGCGTGCAAGGCAACGGAGGCTCGGGGCGGTCGGCGAATAAATGAACCCAATCTACGCGAAGCGTTGGGCCCCGAGGATTCTGCTCAAGTCACTCGGTTTTATAAGCTGATATCCTTTCGCATCGTCCACCTCCAGATTTTGGTAACAATCTGATGAGGCAACGACGCGTGTTTGGTAACAAAAAAGGTGAGTCAACGCGAATCAAATTAAAGGTTGCCGTTCGTCAGAAGGGGTGGTATTTTGCGGAAAATGTTTAATTTTCGGTCCATGAAGGGTCAGTGGCCCCTTCAGAGGTCAATCTGGGGGGTTAAATTCCCTTGCGATCGAACCCACGCGGCGGGATGCTCTACTCTGGATTGGCTGAATTGAACAGTTTGGTTAGCCATATGGGAAATGTCGGTTAATATGTATTTGCCGGGAGGACGTTCATGAGCCTACCGAATCGCGCGCTTCGGGCAATCATGTTGCTCTGCGGATTGATCTTATCCGCCTGCGCCCACGAGAGAATCAACCGGATCAAGCCCTTCCCCCCTGGGTCGCATTCCGCGATTCAGCCCGTGGCGCGCATGGATTACGATTGGTGGGCGCCGCGGCAGGAGCAGGTGCTTGAGCGCGTCAGGCAAGGAAACGTGGGCATGATTTTGATCGGGGACTCGATCACGCACGGCTGGGACGGGGAAACGGAACTCTGGACCAAGTGCTTTGCGCGGCGCAATGCCGTGAACATGGGTTTCGGCGGCGACCGTACCGAGCACGTCTTGTGGCGATTGCACAACGGGAGCCTGGAGGGAATCTCGCCCAAGGTGGCGATGATCATGATCGGAACGAATAACTCGAACGGAGATGACAACACCGCGGCGGAGATCGCGGATGGTATCGTGGCGATCTGCCGAGAAATCCGCCTACGCAGCCCGGAGACGAAGATTTTATTGCTGGCGATCTTCCCGCGCGGAGAGGGGCCTTCCGCTCAACGCGAGAAGAACGCGCGGGCGAGTCTGCTCGCCTCCCAAGTCGCCGACAACAAGCACATCTTCTATCTAAACATCAACGATCGCTTCCTGGGACCTGACCAGACCCTTGCCAAAGACATCATGCCCGATCTGCTCCACCCCAACCATCAGGGTTACGTGATCTGGGCCGAAGCGGTGGACCCGGTGATCGCAAGGCTGATGGGTGAGGATGGAGCGAAGTAAATCGCCTCCTTGACAGCGCCGCGCATGATAAACGAAGAAAAAGGATGTCGATCTTCGAATCCCGGCCGATTGTCCCTCGTCAAATGAACCTCTCTGGATGGGGAGAACCACGAAGCCTCTCAGACTGGATCTGCGACTGCAAATGGTTGCGCGCAAACGTGGCGTGTTCACTGCTATTGTTCTATTTGTATAAGAGACCCTGGCAGATTGTGTATGAAACACTATAACACACCTGTAAAAGTTTCAGCAATGGCGGACATTTTGCCCGTGGCCCGCGTCTTGCTTAATAAACATGACCGTATTGCCAGTAAACGGTAAAAGAAGGCGGAAAAGCACGATCCCCAAGCGTAGGATTCATTATAAGCATCCTCACATGAGCTCCTCCATAGAAAAGGAAATGGTTTAATCCCATATTTCCCATTTGAGAAATAGAAAGTCATGGTATAATTTTTCAAATGGCCGATGAATAAAGGCTGAAGTCGATGTTCGAGCAGCAAGAGTTGAGAGAGCTGATGGGTGAGAGCAAAAAAGAGGCCTTGCGGGTCCAGTTTGACCCCGGTGTGAAGATGGAATTCCACGGCGAAAGCTGACCAGTGATGGTGGCCTGATTGTTTACCGAGAGCTGGATGAGGTGTTGGGATTGACAACTCTGGCCGAGGAAGTTCTTCAGGATTCGCGCACGGGT
>CAUZJO010000183.1:0-6972 GCA_963580245.1 Candidatus Sumerlaeia bacterium
TCTTGCCGTCAGAGAAGGAGGTGATCCAAGGGGGTGAATGTTGAAATTGCCGGCCGTGAGAACTCAAAAGAGCTTCTTCGGCCAGAATCCATGGTCAAATCCCTTGCCTTTGGCCAGGCACGGTGGGATGATCCACTCAAAGATTTTGAGGATCGAACGGTTTGGTTAGCGAAATGGGAAATGTCGGTTTTAACACTGGGACCGTGATATTTGTTTCCACCCAAGGCGGATTTCCCCTGCCAATCTGTGCATCGGTTTTATTAACTAAATTACCCGCCCCTGCATTCAATTTCGATTCATGCGTACCTGATATATTTTTGGAATCAACTAACTGACCAAGCACTCGCATTTGAGGCCAAGAAATTGCAAGCGGAAACTATTTTTATAAAACGATATGCATTTTCATCTTCAAGATCTTAGGTAACAATAATTGCTCTTTGATTGGATTCCAAATATGCAACCAATGGCGTTGCGGCAATACCGACCGCAATAGCCGATATCCCCATAATTTGGCTTGTCTGAAAAGCAATGTAGGTAAAAATGCAAGAACTAATACCACATAAATAATCTAGCCCAAATAACTTGTATAAATTATTTATCCTTTCCGATAATTCTTATTTTGATTTTGGAGATAATTTATGAGAAGAAGGAGTATCATATTTTGTTGTGTTATGGTCATTTATGTTTTCATTGTTGTCGTATTCCTGTATTTGCCTTTGCTTGCCTCTATTTCTTCCACCACCCAATTCCTCTCTGTAATAAAGACCATACCTTCCAGCATGAAGATAGCTCTTGCCATTTGGGCGAATACCTACTCGGAATCCGGTTACACTAACCGATGTGCCTATTCCGCTTTTCGACAAGTCAAATCGGATAGGTCCAAGACTTACAGATTTTCTTATGTAAAATGCCATTGCTTATCCTTCTAACTAGGGTATAAAAGGTTACCTGATATGAGCCTTTAGCTGGCGAAATCGCCGTATGAGCCCCCTCCCCAAAATCCTCTTTTTGCTGAATAAGTATATTAGCACCAATATCTCACATTCCAAGTCTTTTTTATCTGGGAGATGATCGAGACTCCTTATCCACCTTCGTATGCGCGGCACAAGCCACGTCTTGCCGCCCGGATAGGGGAACGGACTTCCGTGGGTCAGCTTTGAGACGTTGATGACGCTGTCGGTTGCAACTTGCATACCCTTAAGCCCCGAAGGGATCAGCGTCAGAACAACCGGGAGACTGCGCGGATTCCACTGAAATCGTCCCGTAAGATATTGTACCGTCAAATTTCTGTTTTCGACAGGACCGACCCCTCCTATAATGCGAGAGGTGAAGAAGTTGACACATAACTCCGCCGAGAGTCGGCGCAAAGCTTTGATCCGAGCCGAGCATGGACCGGATGCCGGGGGTATGGCCGGCGGTGGGTTGCGGGTGGCGTTGGTTTATCCGCACACCTATCACGTTGGCATGTCCAGTCTGGGGTTTCAGATCGTCTACCAGATGATCAACGGTCGCCTCGGGGCGCGGGCCGAGCGGTTTTTTACCGACACGATGGCCCAGGGGTCGATCGAGACAGGGACGGCACTGGGGGATTTTGACCTGATCGCCATCTCAGGGGCCTACGAGATGGACGACCCGCACGTGCTGGACGTGATCGAGGCGGCGGGCCTGCCGCTCGAAGCGCGCCGGCGGCTTCCGGAGCACAGCCGGCCGCTGGTGGCCGTGGGCGGCGTGTTGGTTTCGGTCAATCGGCTGCCGCTTTATCCGTTTGTCGATGTGTTCTGTCACGGCGAGGCGGAACTGTTGATACCCGCGCTCATCGAGCGGATGGCGGACCGGCGGCGGCGGCGGGCCGAGCTGCTTGGCGAGCTTGGCCAGACGCCGGGATTCGAGGTCACGGCCGGCGCGCTCCAGGCCGCCGGCCTGGACCTGAGCCGGGAACTCGAGCCATTGGTCGACGTGCTCGACCGCGATGGCGAAGACCTGGCGGGGGCCGGACTTCCAAGACCGGCGGCTCCGGAGTCGGCGATCATGCCGCGGCTGGGCGTAACGCCGTTCACGTCTCACATCCTGACGCCCCATACCGAGTTTTCCAACATGGCGCTGATCGACCTGGCGCGCGGGTGCCCGCACCATTGCACGTTTTGCTGGATCGGGCACAACGCCCCGACCTATCGCGCGCGGCCGATCGAAGAGATCCTGGAAGCCGTCGGGCGCCTCCAACCCCACGCCGATCGCTTCGGATTGGTGGCCTCGGCGGTCGGCGCGCACCCGCAAATCGATGAAATCTGCGCCGAGCTGATGCGCCGCGAGTTGAAAATTTCATACTCATCGCTGCGGGTGGAGGAGGTGTCGGACACGATGCTGCGCGCCCTGGCCGCGGGAGGAGGCAAGTCGGTGACGATCGCGCCCGAGGCGGGCCATACGCGCGTCCGCAAGCTGTTGGGCAAGCGCATCAGCGACGAACAGATCTTCGAGGTGACCGAGAGAATCTTCGGCCTCGGCGCCGAGAACCTGAAAATGTACTTCATGATCGGCGTCCCCTCCGAAACCGAGGAGGAAGCACTCGAGATCGCCGCCTTCACCGAAAAAATTCGGGGAATTCAATTGCGCTGGGCGCGACCGCGCGGGCGGGTCGGGACGATTGGGATCAACCTTGGCGTTTTCGTCCCCAAGCCCCACCTGCCGCTCAATCACATTGAACCGGTTGCGCTACCGACGATTCGCAAACGGCTGAAGAGGCTGGTCCAGGCCTTGGGCCGGATCCCAAACACGCAGGTCAACGTATCGAGTCCGGAACTGGCCCGCGCCCAGGCGGTCTTGTCGATGGGTGGCGTTGAGGCGGCGCGCTATGTGATGCTTGTCCGCAAGCTCGGAGGCAATTGGCGCCAGGCCAACCGGCAATGGGAGCAGTTTCAAGACAAGGACTATATCTGGCGTCCCGAGGAGCCCCCGCGCCTGGCCGGTCGCGCCTTGCGGGCCCATTCCGGCGCAACGGCCGCACCCTGATGGGCCTCGGCCGGGATGCCGGTGATGCCGCTTCCGGTTGGGTTCGACTCGCGGTCCCCGCAACTCTGGAGCCGTTATAGACCCTTCGGTTTCGTATTCGAAGTCGCTTTCATATGCCGCAAACCGATCAACATGCCAGCTCTCGACCGCCCGACGGCCCCAAAGCCGCTGAGGGCCGGTCGGCTGAATGGCTGGCGGCGCATCCCCGCTGGCGACGCACCGCGCTGGGGCTGACCGACCTGATGCTGCTCGTGCTGGCATTTGGGCTTGCCTACGAAATCCGCTTCGACTTTCAGGCGGAGGGATTCACCGACGACTATCGACTCCAGTTTCTGTGCGTCATGCCGTGGTTGGTCCTGATTCGGCTGATCGCGCTGCAGGCTTTGGGGCTTTATCAGGGTTTCACGCGCTACACGGGGCTTCACGAGCTGACCAACATCGTTCTGGCATGCTTCATCGGGACCGCCGGGCTGGTCCTCTTTAATCTCGTTACTCACTTTGTCCCCTCGCTTGGCGGATATCCCGTGCTAGGCGAACACATCCTACGGGCGCCGCGCGGCGTGGTGGTCATCGATGCTTTGTTGGCCATCGCGCTGGTGGCCGGGGTGAGATTGGGACGTCGGTACGCGGCCGAGCGACTGGGCCTGGCCCGCGAGGGCGCTCGGCGCCGGGTGTTGATTCTGGGCGCCGGAGACGCGGGAGAGCAGGTCGCCCGCGACCTGTTGCGGCATCACCGCGCGCGATACCAGCCGGTCGCCTTTGCCGATCCCAATCCCGATTTGATCGGCCGGCGCATTCACGGCCTGCCGGTGGCCGGCGGGCTGCGGGACTTGGAGCGACTCACGCTCAAGCACCGGGTCGAGGAAATCGTCATCGCCCTACCGAGGCCCGAACCGGCCATTATGCGCCAGATCGTCGAACACTGTCGCCGGGCGCGACTGGAGTTTAAGCTCATCCCGGATGTCGACGCGGTCATCAGCGGCCGAGTCCAGATCAGCCAATTGCGACCGGTCGAAATCGAAGACCTGTTGGGTCGGTCGCCGGTCGTATTGGGCACGTCGCCCGAACGTTCATGCCTGACCGGCCGCCGGGTGCTCGTGACCGGGGCGGGGGGGTCGATCGGGGCCGAGCTGTGCCGCCAGACGCTCGAACACCGCGCCGCGGCTCTGACGCTGCTGGGCCGCGGGGAGAACAGCCTCTATGACATTCACGAGGAACTGCGACCCCGCGCCCAGGAACTGGGGATCGAGCTGCGGCTGGTCGTCGGCGACGTGCGCGATCCTTCGCTGGTTCAACCGCTGTTCAAACATGTTCGGCCTCAGGTGGTCCTGCACGCCGCGGCGCACAAGCACGTCCACCTAATGGAACTGCAGCCGGCCGAAGCGGTGAAGAACAACGTCACCGGCACGCGCGTGACGGCCCAGGCGGCCCAGGCCGTCGGCGCCGAGCGGTTCATCTTGATCTCGACCGATAAGGCCGTGCGGCCGACCGGCGTGATGGGCGCCAGCAAGCGGGTGGCGGAGATGACCGTGGCCGCGCTTGACGCCAAGGGCCCAACGACGTTCATTGCCGTGCGTTTCGGCAACGTGTTGGGCAGCCGCGGTTCGGTCATCCCGCTCTTCCGCCGCCAGATCGCCGCCGGCGGGCCGGTCACGGTCACCGACCCCGAGGTCAGCCGCTATTTCATGACGATCAGCGAGGCCGTCAGCCTGGTCATCGAGGCGGGGAGCCAGGGGAAAGAGGGGGAGGTATTCCTGCTCGACATGGGCCAGCCGATCAAGATCGCGGACCTGGCGCGCAATCTGATCACGCTCAGCGGCCTGGAACCCGACCGCGACATTACGATCGAATTCACTGGCATGCGCCCCGGCGAGAAGCTCCACGAACAGCTTGTGACCGACCAGAGCGACATCACGCCCACGGACCACGAGAAAATCTACCATTGCGCCCCGGACGCGGTTCCTTGGGGGGAACTCGCGGCCCAAATCGCCCGTATGGAAAAACTCGCCGCCCAGGGCGATGAGGAGGGGATTGTGAAGGCGTTCAAGGAACTCATTGCCGATTATCAGCCTGCATCGGCTGAAGAGCGGGCTCGGGCTCGAGTATCAGGCAAATCAAACCCACAGGGTATGATCGGTCGGGGCTGACTTGCCAAGAGGCCGTGACGCGAGCGGGTTCCGATCGTCCGTCGGCAACGATGGATCGTCTCAGGACGGCTCCGCGCCATCGGTCTGGGCGCGATGACGGATCAGCCGCCAGCGGGTGACGTTGGCCCAGTACACCGCGAACAACATGACCACGGCGGCGATCCAGAACGGCCATTGCGGGCCGAAGGCGTCGTAAGCCACGCCACCCAACGGACCCAGGATGCGGCCCAAGGTGGAGGCGGCTTGACTGGTGCCGAGTACGTTGCCCTGGAGGTGCGCCTGGGCCTGGCGTGAGATCAGCGACATCAGGCACGGTATGCACAATCCGTGGCCGACGGCCAAGATGCACATCGGCACGAGCATCCCCATGGCGGTCGGCCGCAGCGGTAACAGAGCCACGCCCACCATTAACGTCGCGCAGCCCAGGATGATCCAGATCTGCTCGGGGATGAACTTGACCGCCTTGCGAATGAAGTAACCCTGAATGAAGGCCATGATCAGCCCCACCACGATGAAGATCGAATAGACCCCCGTCTCCGAGAGGCCGACGAAAAATTTGGCATAGAGTGGGAAACTGACCTCCACGTTGGCGAAGGCGAACGTGATGATGAAAAAGAGCAGGATGAGCGGCCCGAGCGCCGGGTGGCGTAGCGTGACCAGGGCTTCGCGCGTCGTGGCGAAGCGGCGGAAGTGCACCTTGCCGCGCCGCTCGGGGGGGAGCGACTCGGGCAGCTTTATCGAAGCCCACAATAGGTTCGAGCCGCAAATGAGGGCTGCCACGATTCCCAAGCCCATGTGGGGACGGGCATCGGGGAACATCCACGCCCAAACCCCCAGGGCACCCGCGCCGATGACCGGCCCCAAGACGAATCCCAGTCCGAAGGCCATGCCGAACAGGCCCATCCCGCCGGTGCGCTCCTCTTTGCTCGTGATATCGGCCATGTAAGCCTGGGCGGCGGTGATGTTCGCGCTGAATAGGCCGGCCAGCAGCCGCGAGATGAGGAGCAGGGTGAAGCTATCGGAGAGGGCGAACAAGGCGTAAGAGCCGGTGGAGCCGGCCAGACTCAGGAGGATGATCGGTCGGCGGCCGAACCGGTCCGACAAACGGCCCCACAGCGGGCTGAAGATCATCTGCGGGAGCGAGTAGGCCGTCATCAGCCACAACGCTCCCTGGCCGACGCTCGATTCGGGGAGGTAGAGGCCGCCCGTGATGGCCAGCATCGGGATGATGATCCCAAAGCCGAGCAGATCGATGAAGACGGTCAAGAAAATCAGGAGTTTGGGGGTGACTCGACCCATACAGCTCATTTCAGCAATGTCGCGGCGATCCACATGGCCGACAAGGCCAGGCAAGACCACCATTCTGCCCGACGCGCCCGCTGCAATCAATCTCCTTGGCGGGCTTTATTAGTCGATCCTGAAAAAGCCCTGCTCAAGCAACCCAGCCGATCAGAGCTGAGCCCGGGTGAACCAGAGGCATCCGTTTTCGACTCGTGATTTGCGCCAGACGCAGCAAAAGATAATGAAAAACCGCCGCGTGGGCCAGCAGTTTCCTGAAATTCATCCCCGCCGCGCTTGCGATTGCATTGAACGCGTCGCCCTCGGCGTCCCACAGCCGGCAGCGATTCATGCGGTGTTCTTGTTTGAGATGCCCGATACCCGGTTCGATCGCCGCTCGTCGTTTCATCCAGTGCCACAGCCGCGCGGCCAGCTTGCCCCGTCGCGGCCGGTCCACATGCACCTGGACTGGGCCCTCGTAGCCGTGACCGCGATAGCCGCGATCCACAAACGCATGTTGGGGCGCGCGCGCCAGGCGCTC
>CAUZJO010000184.1:0-6965 GCA_963580245.1 Candidatus Sumerlaeia bacterium
GCGACCAACGGCAACGCCGCCCATGTGACCGCCGGCGGCGTTTGGACCAACGGTTCGGACCGCAACTCGAAGCAGGACTTCGAGCAGGTCGATCGGCGCGAGCTTCTTGAGAAGGTCGCGGGGCTGCCGGTCACGCAATGGCGCTACAAGGGCGAACCCGAAACCGTGAGCCACATCGGCCCGATGGCGCAGGACTTCATGGCAACGTTCGGCCTCGGGGCGAGCGAGCGCCATATCGGCACGCTCGACGCCGAAGGTGTCGCCCTGGTTGCCATCCAGGGGCTTTATGACGTGATGAAGGCCGAAATTGAGGCGAAGGACACGCAAATCGAGGCGCTGGAGGCTCGCTTGGCGGCGCTTGAAGGAGCGTTCCAAGCGGAGGAGCGTCCTTCGGTCGATGTCACTAACCTCAAAAGGAAGTCGATTTTGGTGGAACGTTGACACCCCCACCCCCTCCGCGAGCCGGGACTCCGACTACCCCGCCACCCCTACCTTTTCGTGGGGAGGGGTGTGGGGTCCTCCGCCGCGAACAACTTCACCCGACCCTCCGAGCCGAGCCCCGCGCGACCGCCGGCACGCACCGAAGGGTGGACAAAGAAAGGCCCCGGTGAGGGGTTCCTCAGCCGGGGCAAGAATGTTTCCGGAATGTTTCCGGGAACGGGGCCGGAATCGAGCCCGAACGGAGGCGGTATTGGGGTTTTATGGCATCACGTGATGTGGCATAAAACCATTGATTTCATTGGGTTTTTCGTGGCGCGCCCGGCAGGGCTCGAACCTGCAACCCCCGGCTTAGAAGGCCGTTTCATGGGCATTGATTCTATTGGGCTTACGAACCGCAAAACCAACGCTTTGAACGCTCAAGACACGCTGGGCACACGTTTAGCACACGCTGAGGACACGCTGGGCACACGCTCAGATTTTGAACTTTTTTGAACTCCTCATTCGGACGAAATTGCCTCCCCAGCCGCATAACCTATAGGTCTTCCTATCCACTCCTCCCGGTTACCGCGCTTTTTGCTCTTGAAAGAAATTTCGCTTCACGCTCTGTCCCGGAACGAATAAGCTGAAGCATGAGCACGCTGATCTCGACAGGTCTTCTTCCACGCGTGATCGAGTATCACGATCGAACGAAGCATCACTTTAACCGACACGCACGAAGCCTCGGTTATCTAGATTGGGCGACGCAGCCCGATCCTTTTCGACGATTCGAGGGGGCTCCGCTGATTCCGTTGCGCCGCTCCGACTTGAGCGACTCTCCCCCTTATGGTGCAATCTTTGATTCTGCCTCGATTGCGCCGTCTCAATTGAACGAAAATAGCATTTCACGATTCTTTTTCGACGCCTTGGCCCTTTCGGCATGGAAGGCGTTCCAGGGCACGCAGTGGTCACTGCGGATCAATCCGTCGAGCGGAAATCTGCATCCGACCGAGGCCTATCTCGTCACCGGATCCATCGAGGGACTTCATAACAAACCCGCCGTTTATCACTACGCGCCCAAGGAACATGGGCTCGAACTGCGATCCGAGATCGAACCCGAAGCTTGGCGCCGCCTGATGGCGTTGGCACCGGAAGGAAGTTTTCTCTTCGGACTCACGTCAATCCACTGGCGGGAGGCTTGGAAATATGGAGAGCGGGCCTTCCGTTATTGCCAGCACGACGTTGGACACGCAATCGGCACGTTGCGCATTTCCGCCGCGTTGCTGGGGTGGGAGGCACGTTTGATCGAGGATGTTACCGACGATGAGATCGCCCGTTTGCTCGGTGTCGAAACGCAAAGCGGTCCAGAACAAGAGTTTCCCGAATGCCTCGGCATCGTCCTCCCGAGGGGTGCAAGCCCCAAGCGATTCTCACTCGATAGTGATGCGATCGAGTCAATCAGCGCAGGCGGCTGGCTCGGCCGGCCCAACGAACTGAGTCCGGCACACGTCCCTTGGGAAGTCATCGATGAAGTAACCGAGGCGACATCGAAGCCGCGCGCCCAAGTAAACATCGGGGCGCATTCTCGCTCAAAGCGCCCTGCCCTCCACTCGCTTCCAGAACGGGAGGATCATGACGAGCCTCGCGCGCGCCGACTCATCCATCAACGGAGAAGCGCAGTTTCGATGGATGGAAGCACCTCAATCTCAAAAACTACTTTTTATCGGATGCTAGACCGGACGATCCCGCGCCCGGCGACTGCCCCCTTCGACATCCTCCCAAGGTCGCCTAAAATCGATTTATTCCTATTCGTACATCGTATCGACTCGCTGTCTCCCGGCCTCTACGTCCTTCTCCGCGATTCAACGCGAATGGCAGCGTTCCAGACTGCGACCCACGACCGCTTTCGGTGGGAGAAGCCGCCGGATTGTCCGGAATGGATATCGCTCTATCTACTCGAAGAAGGCGACGTTCGTCAGATGGCGGGAGCATTGGCTTGCGGGCAGGCGATCGCCGCCGACGGAGCATTCAGCCTTGGCATGATTGCCGAATTTGAGCCAACGCTGGCTGAATACGGCCCGTGGTTTTACCGGCGTCTGTTTTGGGAAAGCGGGCTTGTCGGTCAGCTGCTTTATCTCGAAGCCGAGTCCGCAGGGGTGCAATCGACGGGCATTGGCTGTTTCCTGGATAACCCAGTCCATGATGTACTTGGCTTTGAGAATCATCAGTTTCAGAGCCTGTATCATTTCACTATCGGCGGAGCAGTCGTTGACGAACGACTGACGACGCTGCCGGCTTATGAGGACTCCTGAAAAGCGTAAGGCAGCCGGTCGAAGACTCTCCACTTCGCAATCTGTCATACCACTGACTTCATTGAAGTCGCAGCTGCGACCGTCTAAGATTTAGCAACGCGAAGGCGCGGTTTCACTGGGTTCAGATCTTAGCACTCTATAGGACCGTTCATGATATTCGACGCTCACGCTCATCTTTTCAGCCGGGATTTCTTTTCGAGACTACTAAAGCAAAAGACCGGCAACGATCCCTCAGAGGACGATCTCAGGAGAGTATTCGAGGCGCTGGATCTGGAGCTTCCGCCGCACGATCTCGCGGAACATGCTTCGAAATGGGTTGAAGAGCTGGATGTCCACAATGTCGATCGAATGGTTTTGTTCACGAGCCTTCCCGGGGAACAAGTCGCGGTGGCGGAAGCGGTCAGGGCACACCCGGACCGACTGGCGGGGTATACGATGGTGGATCCGCACGCGGCCGGTGCCCTGGAGATCGCCCGTCGCGACATTACCGAGTTGGACTTGAGGGGAATGGAGCTGTTTCCCGCGATGCATCGGTTCGACCCGTCGGATCCGGACCTCACTTCCCCGATTTATGAACTGGCCGAGGAACTGGGGGTGCCAGTCTTCTGCCATGTGGGCATCTTGAGAGTCCGACTGAGAGAGCTTCTCGGTCTGCCGAGTCCGTTCGACGCGCGCTTCAGCAACCCTGCTCTTCTTCATTGCGCCGCGGCTGATCATCCGGGCGTTCGCTTTATCATCCCTCATTTTGGTTGTGGGTTCCTGCGGGAAGCCGCTTTCCTCGGCCTTCAATGTCCCAATGTCTATATTGACACATCCAGCTCGAATGGTTGGATGGAGCTTCTTCCCAATCCGATAACACTCACGCGCTGCCTGGAAGTCTGCCTGGCAACGTTTGGCCCTGATCGCATCCTGTTTGGCACCGACAGCAGCGTTTTCCCCAGAGGGTATCGCGTTGACGTTCTCCAATGCCTGCTCGATGCGTTCAGTAAACTGGATCTGGACGAAGCAACCCGAAGCAAGATTCTCGGGGGTAACCTGTGCAGAGTTCTCTCACGGTGAGTGGTCCGTCCCGTCCACCCGATGCTGATACAACGCCGTATCCTCACCTGTCTGCCAAAATGTCCAATGGGGTCCTGCGCGAATGCGTCGTGCACCAGCTGAGTTCAAAGGCATGGAAAGGCCGGGCCGGGAGGCTGTCCGACCCACGCGGTGGACACGATTGGAAGTGCATCGATCTTTCACTCTTGGACCCGGTTTCCACATTCGACCCACCCGGCGAAACCCCCGTCCAATGAGGCTACGTTTGTGTATCCCATGGTTTGCAACACCTGGGCCGCGAGTGCCGACCGGTATCCTCCTCCGCAGTAGAGGACGATCTCAGCGCCGGGGTCGGGTATGGCCTTCGACGCATCGCGTTCGAGAATACCTCGGCCAAGATGAATCGCCCCCGGCAAGTGACCTCTCTCCCACTCGGTGTCTTCACGCACATCCACCAGGACGAAGTGATCTCCTGAATCAATCCTGGCCTTCACGGACTCTGTCGTGACTTCGCGAATTATACTCTTGGCTTCAGTGACGAGATCCTCGAATGTTTTGCCCATGGAAATGTCCTCCGACGTACAGATTACTGTCAAGTTAGATCTGCCTCGCGGCAGATCCACTCCGTAGCGCATACCCTAAGCATACCAGAGATCTCGAACAGCCAACATCGGTCTCCACGTGAGCGCCCGTCCGCCACAGCGTCGCAAGCGCTACCGAGACGCGTAAGCCCTATGAAACCAAGAGATGTGGGGATGGTTTGAATGGCGCGCCCGGGAGAACTCGAACCTGCAACAGCCGGCTTAGAAGGCCGGTGCTCTATCCAGTTGAGCTACGGGCGCCCGTGACCTAAATTCAATGGTATCAAGGCCCCAGTAAGAGTCAAAGCAATATCGAAATTCGCCGGTTCCGCCTCCGTTCGGGCCCGATTCCGGCCCCGTTCCCGGAAACATTCCGGAAACATTCTTGCCCCGGCTGAGGACCCCCTCACCGGGGCCTTTCTTCGTCCGCCCTTCGGTGCGTGCTGGCGGTGGCGCGGGCTCGGCTCGGTGGGTCGGGTGAGGTTGTTCGCCACCGAGACCCCCTCCATCCCTAGAATCCAAGTAGGGGGGGCGGGCCGGTGGGACTCCTGGCCCTCAAAATTTTTATTTCCGTGGGCGACCTTCAGACATAGGCGCACGGCGGTAAACGCTGCTAGGGCGTGTATGGGCGGTTGGGCGCGAATTCCTGCGCGATCAGCCCAAGTTGTGATAGGCCCAAGCGGTGTCAATAGCGATCATGCGGAATCTCAGCGATGCAAAGAATCTAAATTCGTTAGGCCGTAAAGGTGGAAACCGAATGGAAATCCTCACTGATGAAAGGGACGGAGACGATGCGCTTGCCCCATTTCTTCCGTTACTACGCGGCGGCAAATTGGAGTTCATTGTGTCGGGGGAGGGATCTGAGGGCCCATACCACCAATGGGACTTAGCCTTTTATTGACAGCGCTCCCCCAGCCAAAATCTCCACGGGCTTATACTTCTGGACTATGGCGACCGCGACAATTACGTCTGCGAAGATGCAGATGACGAAGGACCTGAGCCCTCCTTTATGACCGTTGCCCCGTTCAGTCTACCAGATAGCCGCTCACCTTGATGGGGACGGCGGCTCCATCGAGTCGTTGACCGAAGATCTCGTTCTCCCCGTCGACCAGCGGCGCGACGTCCTCGTCGCCCCACCAGACCACCAGGAACTCATTATCCGTGCTGTTCCAGGCCACGTCGGGCTCGGACGTGTCCGACGCGGCATCCCCATCGGTCCCCATATCGCTGATCCGTTCGTCGGGGCCGACCTCCGCTCCCGTCGCGCCTGCGACCACCTGGAAGAAGACCTCGTATTCGTCATCGACCTGGGGGGCCGTGTCGTCGTCGGCACGCCAAACCACCATGTAGACGTTATCGCTGGCATTGTACGAAACGCTGGGGTCAGCGGCGTAAAAACTGACGCTTCCGTCCGTCGCTCCCATATCGCTCAGACGCAGGTCTCCGCCGATCTCGGCCCCGGCGTCGCTGATCCGCTGGCCATAAATCTCGAATTCGCCATCGATCAATGATCCCGTATTGTTGTCCCCATACCAAACCACGAGGAATTCGTTGTCGGTCGCGTTCCAGGCCACGTCCGGGAAGTAGGCGTCATACGTGGTATCCCCATCGGTGCCCATATTGCTGATGCGGAAATCGTTGGTTCCCGTCTCGGCGCCGGCCGCCGTCAGGAGTTGACCGAAGATTTCGTACTCGTTGTCAACAAGCGGCGCCGTGTCGTCGTCCCCATACCAAACCACCAGGTATAGATTGTCGGTCGCGTTCCAGGCCACTTCCGGCCTGTAAGCCTTGAAGGCGGCGCTTCCGTCGCTCGCCCCCATGTCGCTGATGCGGAAGTCCGATCCGATCTCCGCCCCCGTCGCCCCGTCGATCAGTTGAGCAAAGATTTCGTTCTCCTCGTTGACCAGCGACCCGGTGTCGTCGTCCCCATACCAAACCACGAGGAATTCGTTGTCGATCCCGTTCCAGGCCACGTCCGAGTTGTAGGCGTCATACAAGGCATTCCCGTCGGGCCCCATGTCGCTGATGCGGAAATCGTTGCTTCCCGTCTCGGCGCCGGCCGCCGTCAGGAGTTGACCGAAGATTTCGTTCTCGTTGTCAACAAGCGGCGCCGTGTCGTCCTCGCCATTCCAAACCACCAGGTATAGATTGTTGGTGGCGTTGTAGGCGACGCTGGGAATGTAGGCGTCATACGAGCCATTCCCGTCGGCCCCCATGTCGCTGATGCGGATGTCCGATCCGATCTCCGCCCCCGTCGCCCCGTCGATCAGTTGACCATAGATTTCGTACTCCTCGTTGACCAGCGACCCGGTGTCGTCGTCCCCATACCAAACCACGAGGAATTCGTTGTCCGTGCTGTTATAGGCGACCTTGGGAGTGTAGGCGTCATACGCGACATTCCCGTCGCCGCCCATGTCGCTGATGCGAAAATCGTTGCTTCCGACTTCCGGGTCGATCGTGACGGGATAATCGGCGGCCATCAGATCGGCAGCGCTCACGATGATGCGCGTCCGGGCGGCGGCGACCTCCATCCGCGCCTCCAGCGTGCGGCCCTGGGCGTCGTAGACGGTGACGTCGCCCAGCGCCACCTCGCCTTGCGCATCCCGCCACGTCCAGC
>CAUZJO010000185.1:0-6809 GCA_963580245.1 Candidatus Sumerlaeia bacterium
GCAATGAAGTGGAGCGGCTTTTCCGTCGTTTGAAAGGCTTTCGTCGGATCTTTTCCCGTTTTGAGAAGTTGGATGTTATGTTTGTCGGTTTTATCTGTTTCGCCCTTGCCGTCGACATGCTCCGTTTATGTTAACAGGCCCTAGAGCACATTATGGTCAATCATTCTCCCTTATAATCATCCACTCGCCGTCAATAACCGGCATGGCGTTCGCGCGAAATCGAAAAATGGCCTCCAGCCCACCGCCGGGCCTCAGTGTCTACTTCAGTATTTGCCCCTTGACGCGCTCAAGTTCCCCATGTTACTCTACTCTTTATCAAGCGAAATGGAAATCGCTCCAGTTCCCCCAGGAAGGCGTATGACTGTGCGCGGCATCGGTCCGCGGCGGGATTTTTGTCCGCTCTTGAGTAGGGAGGGGGAAGGGGAGAGGATTATGCGTACGAGCATGAAACCCCGCATGGGGTTTGTCGTCGCGGTGGCGTTGTTCGCGGCGGTGTCGGCCGGCGGAGCGTGGGCCGACGGAGACGAGACGCTGGCCCCCCCCAGCATCGCGATCGCCCCGGGATCGGGGGGCGTCATGGCCGGGGTGGGCCTGTTGAATACCCAACCGGGCACGATCGATTTCAACGTCCCGGACGGGGCGTTCATCACGCAGGTTTTGCTCTATTGGTATGGCCGCGGCAGCGATGATGGGGTGACTGGCGACTCCCTGGTCAGCGTCGACGGCAACGCGGTTGTCGGTACATTGATCGGCGACCCGACCGGCACACTGCCTTTTTTGCCGAGTCAAGCTTATCGCGCCGATATCACGGACCTCGATCTGGTCACGGGAGGCGCGAACTCTCTGAGCATCGAGGACCTGGATTTCACGTACCACACTAGCGGCGCGGGTGTCATCGTGATCTTCATCGATGCGTCGGGGTTCTTCTCGGACATCGAGATTCTCGACGGTCACGACTTCGGAGGGATCGATCTGGGCCTCACCGGGGACGAGGACCAGACGCTGCCACAAACCTACGTGTTCCCGTCCGCCGATGGTGATCGGGACGCGGAGTTGACGATTTTTGTCGCCGACGGCGAGGAGTCTCGCCCCGACGCGGTTATTGTTCAGGTCGGTGCCAATCCGCCGGTCCAGTTCAACGACGTGATCAACGCGACGGACGGGCCCGAATGGAATACGCTCGGCTTCGACGTGACGATCCAGGCGCTCTCGCGCAACGATGGCTCCGGTGTGCTTCCCGACTCGATCGCGTGGATCGCCTCCACGCTGGTGGTTCCCCCGCTGATCCTGCCCGGCGAGTGCCGGATGATGGGCGGCGGCGTGAACAAGGACGGCAGCTGGGACGGTTCGATGACCTCGGGAAAGAACGGTTCTAAGAATCTTACGAATCAATACACGTTTGGCGGTCAGGCCGGCACGCCCATCGCCTCACAGCCCCAGCCCTACGGAGAATGGACCCATCATCAGAAGAAAGGCCCCGACGGCAGTTTTGTATTCCATGCCGGGACCTCGAGCGCGCCCGATGGCACGATGATCGAGGTGATCTCTTGCGCGGATCCCGACAATTGCGTTCCGGCGCGCACCGCCCCGTTCAAGCAGCTCAACTTCGGCGGCATCGGGAGTTTCCGGAACATCAAGAGCGGCTCCAACCTGATGGGCGCGGTGGCCGGCGATACGTTCCACGCCTTTATGGTGCATGTCGAGGACCTGGGCGAGCCCGGCAATAACAATCGGCAGAAGAACCCAGGCTAGAATTGCCCCGAAGCGGGTTCGGATGGTGCCTTGGCCGATTGTGATTGACCGGACTTCTATCGGATCACGATCTACAAGGCATTCGACCCCGACACCGAATCGCCCGACCTGACCAATGTGATCTACGAGGTCTACGGCTATCTGGACGGCGGCAACTTCCAGATCCATCCGCCGGTCGGCTCCTAAGAGCGGCGGCGGTCGAGACGAATCTAGATGGGGCGGTGTGAAAAAGCGCACCGCCCCAATTCTTATTATGGGGGCAAGAAAACAAACCGTGGTTCATTCCGTTCAAACGGGAAAAAGCCTACAACAGATCAGGCGGCATGGAACCGGTCCCATGCCGCCTGACTTCATCACGCCTGAAGGGATGGGGCGGTTTAACTTTGAAGGGCTTTGCGGCGACGCTTGATGAATCCCAGGCCGGCCAATCCCATGCTCATCAGTGCCACGGTTGCGGGTTCCGGGATGACCGGGTCTCTTCCGCCTTCACGGACTGCCCACTCCTCGAAGCCGGCGTCGGAGGAATTGTGGTCGCCGAACCTGGAGAACAGGTAGACATAGTCATTCGGCCCAGCGAACAAGCTATCGTCAATGTAGGCGAACATGTCGCCCGAACCGCTTCCGTGGTTCAGACTGTAGTCGAAAAGGAGCCAATTGTCCGCGGTCGCGTCCAGATCATAGATCAGGTTGCTGAAATTCGTCGAATAATCGGTCAAATCCGACGCGCCTTCGAGCCAAATCTGCAACTGGTCCAGTGAGAGGAGTGAATCGTCGCCGCGGTGTCTCTCATTGATATCCAGAATGAATTCCCGGTAATTGGTTCCGTTGATATTCACCACCGGGACTTCATCCACGCGCAGCGAGCGGGTGTAATTCCCCTTCTTTTCATCGAACTCAAGCCTGCCGTCGGTGTTATATCCCTGCTCCGACCCGTTCATCTGGACGCGCAAGAATGAATTGATGTATCCAGTGCCCGTAGGCTGGGGGTCGGCCTGAAAAAACATCCCGTCACCGATCGTCCCGGACGAACCGACGGTGGTCAAATCAAGCAATACGGCACCGGCATGCGGCGCCAGAGATGTCATGGACAGTGCCATCAAGAGGGAACTGACCCAAAACGATAGTGATTTCATTTCTAATTGCTCCTTTCGCAATTGGACCTCGATAGACTCGTATTTGCCGCGCTGAAATCAGACATGAGGGAATCGCTTCTCGCATGGGCCAATTTCAAACGGGAGGCCTAACGGCCTTTCCTACCTCACAAGCAAAATGTAGACCATCCGGCACTGGCCCCTTCATATATCTATTCGAAGCGTAAAGCATTGATTCTATTAGAGAAGTCCAGACCCTCACAGTGGCGCGGAAGTCCTGTTTGGAGAAGAGTGTGAAGTTTGCTGCGCCGTGTGCAAGGGTTTGCGGTCTTTCTTTCGGCCCTCTTGAACCAAAAAGATTCACTTCCACGATGAATGGTTCCATGAAGTGGGACCGATATGTACTGAGGTGAACTCAGGTGAGCAAACCAAAGACAATCCTCGTCGTCGATGACGATTCCCCCATCCGTGGAATTGACGCGTTGATTTTGCAGCGGGCTGGCTTCCCACGCTTGGATGTTATACAGACTTTAGCTTATGAACCAGGTACGGGATCGGCCGGTTTAACCTTGAAGGGCTTTGGGGCGACGCCTGAGCAATCCCAGACCAATCAATCCCATGCTCAGCAGCGCCCCTATTCCAAACCGTGAGCCGGCGGGGCTGCTTCAGCTCTCGCGAACAGCCCGCTCCTCGGAATCGGGTATGGAGGGGTTGCGTTCGTCAAGCCTCGAAGACAGATCAAGGTAGGAGTTCAGAGCAATGAAAAGGTCATCGGGATCGTGG
Organism: Candidatus Sumerlaeia bacterium; assembly: GCA_963580245.1. Lineage (GTDB taxonomy): Bacteria > Sumerlaeota > Sumerlaeia > MVZB01 > MVZB01 > CAUZJO01. Next base: position 3,627 of record CAUZJO010000185.1, read on the forward strand.
GAGATTCGATGGGCTGAGTAGCTTGCGCGGTTCGGTCCAGCGTCGAACATCGAAAGATGATGCCTCGGCGCGGCCGCATCATGGATAAGTTTGCTTGGATCCGACGCATGGGCGGTTAAATCACCAATGGCCTCCCGCCAGATAGGGTATTGATCCCGCGCGAGGGCTGAGTCGCTCCCGCTCGGCGTTTGATTGATCTCGATGAGGGATTCCCGGTAATCGGATTCGTCGATTTGAACCACCGGGATGTCTTTGATCGGGGTAGAGTGGATCAAGTTTCCGTTCTGTTCACGAGACTCAGGCCACTTGTCGGCGCTATAGTTCTGTTCCGAACGGTCCATCCGGATATGGAGAATCGAGTTGATCCTACCCAGATCGGAGGGTTGGATGTGGGCCCGTAAAAACTCCACGCCGCCGATCGTCCCCGCCGAGTCGACGGCGGTCGAAGCATGCATCACGGAATGGGCGCTTTTCGCCAAGGATGCCGTGCATAAAACCGTCAAAAGGGAGCTTACCCAAAACGAACCCAGTCTCATTGTTTTGCCTCATTTGAATAATGAGCAAAACATGAGCCAGCCAAGACGAGTCTTCGAGAGTTCACCTAAAGAGCGTAACCCATTGACTCCACAAGGGTTAGGCGAGACCGAAAGTTGAACCTGGATTCATACCCTCAAGAGAATGAGCAGAGGTTAACGCGAAATGTGCACGGAATTGCGATCCGTGCTTGAGCCGTTATGAAGGAGACAGGCTCCTCTTCAGGTCAGTGTGCAAAACTGTTCATGGTTTAAAGGTTTTAGCGGAAGCGGTCGACGACAATAGATGCGATATGCGGGAATGCATCATTCAGGAAGTCACTTCACGGGATCGAGATCCGTCAGCGCGAACGACACATTTCATAGCCAGTCCAAACGCTCAAGTCGTGATCAAGCGGTACCCATTGCGGCATCACTCGCTCCATCAGGTCGTGGACGCACGGCCAGGTCTCGCCAAGCATGCGGCCGGCAATGGCCTGATTGAGAGAGTCAAGAGGTCCGAAACCATGGCCGGCCGCGGGGTCGAGCCAAGGGGGCAAGAGTTAGAGCATTATCCCTACGGTTGGTTTTACGGAGGAAATAAGACAATGGGCCCATTTACGACGGATTCTCCCGCAAGGGGAGTCGAAACAAGCAGAGAGACCCGACCCGACAAGTTGGCCGACGCCGAGGATTGGGACTTCAAAGAATTCTCATCCTATTTCCACGATCAACTTGAGTTAATGCTATCGATGGATGAGAGTTTGGAATGAATCGGGAAATATCTCGAATCACTCCAGAACGTTTGGATGAGATTCTGGAATGAGGCCAAAGAAGCTCAAGGTATTGATTCAGTGAAAACTCAGGAGATTCGAAGAGTGCAAGACGTCATCCATGACATCCACTCCGCGATCGATTCCATCATTAGAAGGGCGAGGAAACTGCCGCGGGATTGAGGTCTCGTTTAACCGACACGGAACCGTTCGTCGGTATTACCTAAAATCGCCTTTGAACCTTTACAGGCAGTCCTCCCTGTTCCCCTTGAACAGATAAATCTTGCCACGGACCGTCTTCGTCTCCCCCGGCGCGAGCGGGCCCAGTCGCGGGCTGAGGTGCATGCAACGCAGCGGGTAATGACCCGAGGCCGAAAGGAAATCCTCCCAGGCGATCCCCGCGACCCACAGGCCGTCGTCCGATTCGCGCAGCATCAAGCCGGCGTGGGCGTCGCGGGGGGAGATCGGCCATTTCGATCCCTCGGAGCGTGGGAAACGCCAGGTCGGCAGCTTGCCGGGCTCGACGCCGCCGGCTTGGAGGACAGCGTCGACGCGCGATCGCAGGCGATGATTGAAATGCAGGTCCGAATTGCCGAATACCTCCAACCCCTCGGCGCCCATGAAATAGGTCCGAACCTGCTCCTCGTCACGGAATAGTACGTTGATCGGCGGGTCCGGGTGCGCGGGGTCGGGGCTGCCGGGGGTGAGGCAGGGGAGGATGGCACTCAGCTCCGGCCACGCGGTGTCGGTGTGATTCGTTGCCGTGAGCAGCAGGTCGACGCCGTCGGCGGCCGCCTCGCACTCTAGTTTGATCTGGCGCTCATCCAACATGGTGATCTCGGCGCGCGAGCCGTCCGCGCTGATCGTAATGCTGGTGGGTTTGTCGCCCTGGAAGACCGCGTAGCCCTTCTCCAGGGCGTCGAAAAACGTATGCTCGTAAAATCAGAAATAATAATACCGGTCCTCGGCCTGACGCGGCTCGATGGCCAGGAAATTGACCTTGAACGGCAACCAGACACTTTCGCGCCACGTCTGGAAACGATAAGCGACCTGTTTCACCTGTCCCGCCTCCCCATCAGCGCGCACGGAGTTTTGCCACATCAGCATCACGACGCCGAGGGCGACCAAGGTCCTCATGTTCATCGATTCCCCCTCACGTACCCGCCGGACATCGCGGGCCTTTCGCCGCATCGGTCTTCGAAACGGCGAGCGCGGGCCATCCGTTCGGCCTCCATCATAGTGTCTCCCCTGAACAACGTTCCAGCCTTTCTTATGTCGAATTCCGGCAGCTTCCGCCGCCGCGCCGCCGCAGAGGGGCGTCGCGAACTGGTCCCGGCTTCGGCCAGGACGCGCGTGATCTTGGCGCCCAATCCGCTGCGGTCGGGACCCTCGATTCGCGAACTAGGACTTGACCGGCGAGGCCGCGATTCACTAAACTAGGCGCAGTCAATCTCAGGGAGCAAATCAGTCTGATGGTCAATGATGAATCAAAGGCGGGTTCCGCGCCGGAATCGGCCGCCGAGCCGCTTGAAGAGTTCGGGGACGAATCGCGGCCCTCGATCGTGCAGGAATTCTACTGGTTCCTGCGTGAGAACAAGAAGTGGTGGTTGATCCCACTGATCGTGATGTTCGTGGTCCTTGGATTGCTGCTGCTGGCCTCCGAGACGCCGCTGGCACCCTTCATCTACACGATGATGTAAGCGAAGAATCGGCCGCCGCATGACCACAATCCTTGGCATCTCCGCGTATTATCACGATTCGGCCGCCTGTCTGGTGCGCGACGGCGAGATCATCGCCGCCGCCCAGGAGGAACGCTTCTCGCGCGTCAAGCACGATGAGCGCTGGCCCGGCCATGCCGTCCGCTACTGCCTCGACGAGGCCGGCCTCCAGCGCGAGGA
>CAUZJO010000186.1:0-6793 GCA_963580245.1 Candidatus Sumerlaeia bacterium
CAGAATCCATGGTCAAATCCCTTGCCTTTGGCCAGGCACGGTGGGATGATCCACTCAAAGATTTTGAGGATCGAACGGTTTGGTTAGCGAAATGGGAAATGTCGGCCTAAACCCTAATCGGAAACGTAAGAAATGGCCGAGAACGACCAAGAAAAAACTGAATATCAATCGCAAAAGAAGCTCGAACAGCGGCGCGTGAAGGGAGAGATGTCTCGAAGTCAGGAATTGATCACATTTGTGGTCTTTGCCCTGTTTCTCCTCTTCTTCGGCGCCACGCGGCTGGACTTGTTGGATGGGATGGGCTCGATCATGGGCGACCTGTTGCGATTCGACCAACACCTCGGTATCGGTAGAGATACAATCGGTGAGTTCATGTTGGGGCCGATCCTCGAGGTATCGGCCCTGTTGGCGCCGATGTTTGCGTTGATTCTGTTGTTCTCGCCGTTGATCAATATGGTCCAGACTGGATTCAACATCGCCTCCGAAAAGCTTCAGCCCGACTGGAACCGGCTCGATCCGATACGCGGGGTCAAGCGTATCTTTAGTAAGCGCCAATTTATCGAGGGGCTGAAGTCGGCGGCGAAGATCGCCTTGTTTACCTACCTGGGCTGGACGGCGATTTATAAGGCGTTGCCAACGATTGTGCTGATGGGCGGGTTGGGCATGAGGGAACAGATGGGCATCATGATTGATGTCTCGCTCTCGATCGGCATCCGCATCAGCGCGCTGATGGCCATCCTGGCGATCGGGGACCTGGGATACCAGTGGTGGGAGTTCCGCCAGGCCCTGCGGTCGACGCATCAGGAAATGAAAGACGAACTGAAGGAACGCGAGGACGATCCATTAATAAAACAACGCCAGCGCCAGATTCAAGCCGAACGGGCGCGCCGCCAGATGATGGCCGAAGTGCCCAAGGCCAGCGTCGTCGTCACCAACCCGACCCACTACGCCGTGGCACTGGCCTACCGGCGCGACAAGGCCCCCGCCCCCTACGTCTGCGCCAAGGGGATGGAGGAGATGGCCCGGCGCAGCCGCGAGATCGTGCGCGAGCACGGCGTGCCGGTCATCGAAAACAAACCCCTTGCCCAAGCCCTCTACCGGCAGGTCAAAGTCGGCCACGTCATCCCCGGTGAGTCTTTCAAGGCCGTGGCCGAACTGTTGGCGTTTGTGTTCTTGTTGAAGAAGGGGAAGCCTAGGGTTCGGGGTATAGGGGCCAGGGTTTGATGGGGTTAGTATGTTTGCTCCGCGGCTGTGGTCATGCCTTGTGACCTAACCGAGTCAGCCTGAACGGTGAGTCTTGGAAGAAGCGACCGAGGGCGGGCGCCAAGTTGTTCGTGGTGGACATGAAACGCCTGGAACGCGGCATGGCCGTAACTCGTGGAATCGTTGCAATCACTGAAAAGCCCCTTCCTCTCTTCCTCCCCAGCGAGCACTCTTGGATTACGACCCGGAGGGAGGATGAAAAACTTTTACACATCAGGCGATGGATATGAAGATGGATTGCTCTGGAGGGCCGAGGGCGGCTCGGTGGCGGGGCGGCTTCCGGAGGTCCGTAAGTCAAGTGTTTATAGCATTCTGCATCCCGTAAGCCATGGGGTTTGTCGGATTGTTCACGTTGGTATGGGAATTGCATCTCCACGCAAGTGAAGGACTCCATCCGACAGGACGGGACGGGGACTTCGAAGTGTCGATGTAATCTTGATTGAATGAGGTGATGTACCATGAGACGGAAGAATCTTCGCGGCAAATCGCTGCTCTGCGCTTTTGTGATGACGTTCATGGCCGCGCGGGGGATCACCGCGCCCGCCACGTTTCCATTGGAACCGGGCGAGTCGGTGGCGACGTGCCGGTCCGGTTTCGTGTTTGACGGCAACGTGCTGGTGCCGATGCCTTTTGTCGTGGCGGTGATCGATGTCCGCGACCCGATTTGCAATGCCCCCGGCTTTGGTCTGCCGACCACGGATCCCACCGTCAATTGGCTGGCCCCGATGTATCACAACGAGGCGACCCTCAGCCCCACCGGCGACCCGTCCCACGAGTGGACCGACGTGAATTTGGGCCAAGTTTTCGGCGTCGCGCTCGATGACGCTCCCAATCCGAACATCTATGTCACCTCGACGCGCGTTTATGGTAACGGCACGGGCACCGGCCGGGTTTTCAAGCTCGACGGGACGACGGGGATTCCGTCGGTGTTGGCCACGTTGCCGAACTTCAATGTCGGTCTCGGCAACATCGCCTATGACCGCGACAACTCGCAGCTTTTCGTGACCAACCTCGAAGACGGCATGATCTATCGACTCGACCTGAGCGACAGCGTGCTCAGCACTTTCGACCCGTTCCTGCCCGACGACGGCGCGCCGGGTTTTGCGCCGCTCGGTGAACGGATCTGGGGCATTCAGGTTTATAACTGCCGCGTCTACTTCGGCGTTTGGTCCGAAGACGCCGGCAGGCTGGGCCCGCAGAACGCCGTGTGGTCGGTCGGTCTGGATACGGCCGGCGAGTTTGTCGGCCCCGAAACGCTCGAAGTGACGCTGTCCGACGACGTGGCTCGCACCTATACGATGCCGATCTCCGATATCGCCTTTTCTCGCGACGGGAAGATGATGATCGCGGAGCGGGGGATGTGGGGAGACACGACCAATGCGCCGCATCAGGCGCGCATCCTGGAATACGCCGGCGGCCACCTGAGCTGGGTGCCCAGCGGTACGACGTTCGACATCGGTCAGGTCATCGGAACCAACAACAGCGCCGGCGGGGTCGACTACGACTGCGCAGAGCTTGATAGCTGCAACCTGGGGGGCCACGTGGTCGTCACCGGCGATGCCCTGCATTGCTGCTCGGATCCCAACAACATCTACGGTCTTCAGATCCTGCCCGACACCGGCGGCGACCTCTCCAACAGTTTCCTGATCGACATCAACGGGAACACCAATAGTCAGAACAAAACGGAACTGGGCGATGTCGACGTGGTGCGGACGTGCCATCCCCCCTCGGACTGCAACATCGATCCGGGCTGCACGCTTACGCAAGGGTACTGGAAGAATCAGCACCAGTTCGGCAAGGGCAAACGCCAGCAGGAACCCTGGCCGATCGACGAGAACACCATGTTGTGCGGCATGACCTGGCTCGACATCCTCAATACTCATCCCAAGAAGGGTGCCGCCTGGTTGATCCTGGCGCACCAATGGATCGCCGCGAAGCTGAACGTCGCTTCGGGGGTGGCAACCGATGCCCTATTGCTGCAAGCCTTGGCGGAGGCCGAGACCCTGCTTCTGGGATGTTCGATCGACCCGGAGGACCATGCCTGGGCGGTGCAGCTTGCCAGTTTCCTCGACGATTACAACAATGGGCTGATTGGTCCCGGACACTGCGATTAGAATGGCGATATACGAAGGCCTTGGCTCTTTCGGATACGCCACAAATGGCGAGGAGGTGGCGATCATGAAATCGCTTTTGATCATGCGTCACGCCAAGTCGAGTTGGAGTGATTCGGACTTGGGCGATCACGATCGGCCGCTCAACGATCGGGGGAAACGGGACGCGCCACGCATGGGTCGCCTGTTGGCCGACGAACGCATGACGCCGGACCTGATCATTAGCTCCACCGCCAAACGCGCGCGCAAGACGGTCGCAAAGGTTGCGAAGGCGAGCGGATTCGACGGAGACATCCAGTTTGAAGCCGGCCTGTACCACGGTGATTGCGAGACGTGGCTGAGCCTATTGCGCAATGTGCCCGAACGGAACGACCGCGTGATGGTGGTCGGTCACAATCCGGGCTTGGAAATGCTTCTGGAGTTGCTGACCGGTCGACGTGAAGAACTCCCGACGGCCGCCTTGGCATGCCTCACGTTGCCGATCGAGAACTGGAGCCAGTTACCCCGGGAGCCTGCCGGGGAATTGGCGGGGATTTGGCGGCCGCGCGACTTGGGCTGATTCAGTTGAATACGTGGCTTTCGCCGGGAAAGCCAACCCGGATGGGGGGAGTTACGGGAGCGACCCGAGTCGATCTTCGCAAAATTTCAGGACCATTATCCTTGTTATCGGCCCTGATTAGTGAGACAATATCCACGATATAGACTGTATTCGCCCCTATCCGAAGGATGTATTGGATGATTAAAATGTTGGCGCACACTGGTTTTGCTTGGAGCGGCGGAAGATGAACGTGGACACCGCGAGAGATCTATTTTACGGACTTTAGATTCAAGCAATGATGGTTTGGCGACGGTCTAAAATAAGGAGTCACCGATAAATGGCTACGACTAACAAAGATGCCCCAGGCACTGCGGAAACCGAGGTTGCTCCTCCTTCTGATCCGCACGCGGCCGATTTAGAAACAGAATTGCAAGAGTTTGACGATCAGGTCATCGAAACTGAGCGATGGTTTTCAAGTCCACGTTTTCAAGAGATTACGCGTCTCTATTCCGCGCGCCAAGTCGTCGAGCAACGGGGAACAATTCAGAATGACTATCCCATCACGCGCCAGGCCGCCGAGGCGTTCTATCAACGCTTGAGGGAGCTATTCGCGAATCGAGTCCCTATTACGACCTTCGGCCCCTATTCGCCGGGGCAGGTGGTCACCATGAAGCGGGTCGGCATCGAGGGAATCTATTTGGCTGGCTGGGCGACTTCCGCAAAGGGGTCCATCGCCGAGGACCCGGGCCCCGATCTGGCGAGTTACCCCTTAAGTCAAGTCCCAGATGAGGCCGCGACCATCGTGCGCGCGCTGCTGACGGCCGACAAAAATCAACATTTCGCCCGATCGCGCATGACGAATGAAAAACGGATCGCTTCTCCACAAATTGATTATCGCCCTTTTATTATCGCGGACGCCGACACCGGCCATGGGGGCGAGGCCCACGTCAGAAACATCATTCGACGATTCGTCGAGGTGGGCGTCACGGGTTACCACATCGAAGATCAGAAGCCGGGCGTCAAGAAATGCGGCCATCAGTCGGGCAAGGTGTTGGTCCCACAAGATGAACAAAACATGCGCCTGAACGCGGCCCGCTTCCAGCTCGATATCATGAAGGTCCCGGGCATTATCGTCGCCCGCACCGACGCCGAAGCGGCAACGTTTCTGGACGGAAGCGGCGATGAGCGCGACCAGCCTTTCATCCTCGGCGCGACCAACATCAATCTGCCGAGTTATAAAGTCGCGTTCCTTGCGATCCTGAAGAGATTCAATCAGGCGGGTATCAAGGATGTCAATGGGCGTCTGTTATACAACATCTCGAATTCCACCTACGAAGGCGCGATGACGTGGCTTAAACACGTGGGTTTGATGTCGTACATCGATGACGCCATCGAGTCCTTCAGACAGAGCAAAGCTTCGGAGATCGAACCGACGCTAGACAAAGTCACGACGCATTTTCTCGACATCTGGCAGAAAGAGGCTGGGCTGAAGACATTCGGGCAAGCGGTCGCGGATGTCATGGAGTTCCATATCGATGAGGGTTCTCAGTTCGATATGACCGTTGATGAATGGCGTGAACTTGCCAGGCGCGCTTCGCTCCAGGAGGCGCGGGACAAAGCCAAATCCCTGGGGATTAACATCATCTGGAGCTCTGGATTATGCAGAACGCCCGAGGGTTACTACCAGGTGCAAGGCGGAATCGAATATGCGATCGCCAAGTCCCTTGCCGCGGCGCCTTTTGCCGACATTATATGGATGGAGACGAAAACGGCGGACTTGGCCGATGCCCGAGAGTTCGCCGAAGCGATCCATCGAGAATATCCGGACAAAATGATGGCCTACAACTTGTCCCCATCATTTAATTGGGACGCGACCGGAATGAGTGACGAAGAAATGCAGGATTTCCCGCGAGAGCTGGGGAAACTGGGGTTTGTGTTTAACTTTATCACGTATGGCGGTCATCAAATCGACGGCTTGGCGGCCGAGGAGTTCGCCACCGCCCTGCAACAAGACGGGATGCTCGCATTGGCCCGCTTGCAACGGAAACTCAGGCTGCTTAATTCTCCGTATCAGACCCCTCAATCCTACGTGGGCGGCCCACGCGTGGATGGCGCGCTGATGGCCTCGAGCGGGCGTACGGCGACAACAAAGGCGATGGGGAAGGGTTCCACGCAGTTCCAGCATCTGATTCAAACCGAAGTCCCGCCGACGTTGCTGGAAAAATGGCTTGGTTTATGGACCGAACAGAACCAGATCGAAACGACGCTGCGCGTTGAGTTGCGGCCGCATACCATGGGTTCGGACTTATTGGAATTGAACGTCGTCGATCAGGCGAAGAATAAGATGGCGGACGTTATCTTCGCGACGGTGCAGGATCGCAGAGACAGAAGCATACTTTCGATCAGGGACCAAAACACGTTTGAGCAGGGGTTCCGCAAGAAACGATTGATGACCTTGATCCACCTGTATTTGATCCACAGATACAAGAGCGTTTGGGTCCATTACGTCAGCCCCACCGATGATAATCAGAAGCAGACTGAAGGCATGAAGGACCTGGGCATCTACGACGAAGTCAATGTTGAAGTGGGTCAGATAATCGTTGCCCGGGTCAACGCGCAACGCGTCAAAGTGCTACTCAGTCCTGATCAAGACGAACTAAAGAAGCTCATTTCCAAGAACTCGTAAGGCGCAAAAGTCGAATAGTCACGAGCGGCGACCAGCGGCTGCGCGTGGCTTTGTTTGCCGATTAAGTTTATCTAGTCGATCCTGGAAAAGACCCCTTGCCCAACAACAATGGGATCAAAACGCTGGTGGGTGGTGTATGGTTTTGCAAGAAAAGCGGTCAGTCGCCGCCGAAACCTTGCGAAAGTTGGCGCCATG